>NZ_JYOF01000015.1:0-3521 GCF_000955865.1 Pseudomonas sp. 2(2015) | reverse complement strand
ATTACGACCGCTGCGCGCTCGATCGCTGGCAAGCCAGCTCCCACAGGCCTACACCGTCAGACGGTATCCACCTTCAACGAATGATCGTTGAGCATGCCGTTGATGATCGTCGCCGTGTCCTGCCCTGCCGCAATCACCCCGCCCGCACCTGCCGTCACACCATAGTGCTGGGCCAGGTTCACCCCTGCCAGGTCGATGGTCTGGGTCGGCGCCGCACCTGCCACCGAGCTGACCTCGATGGTCGACACCACGCTGGCGCCACTGCCGGTGACCTTGAAGTGCAGATAGTCATCCAGCGACGCTGTCGTCGCATTCTCACCCTGCAACAGTTGCGACAGATCCAGACGATCGGTGCCCGGGGTGAAGTCGGTGACCACGTCGTGCCCGGTGTTGCCCTGCTGGTACAGGAAGGTATCGCTACCCGTGCCGCCAGTCAGGGTGTTGTTGCCCGGGCCGCCGATCAGCACATCATCACCGCCACCGCCAATCAGGGTGTCGTTGCCCAGGCCGCCATTAAGCACGTTGGCGTTGTCGTTGCCGGTAAGGGTGTCGTTGTAGTCCGAACCGATCAGGTTCTCGATCGCCACCAGGGTGTCGGTACCGGCCCCCCCGGTGTTCTGCGCTCCGACCGTGCTCAGATTGACCGTCACCGCGCTGCCGGCGCTGGCGTAGCTGGCGGTGTCAATACCCGCGCCACCGTCGAGCAGGTCGTTGCCGGCACCACCGATCAACAGGTCATTGCCATCACCGCCGTAGAGGAAGTCGTTGCCATCCCCGCCGATCAGTACGTCGTTACCCGCCCCGGCATTGAGGGTGTCATTGCCAGCACCTGCCAGCAGGGTATCGTCACCGCTGGTACCGGTGAGGGTATTGCCCTCCTGATAAACGAAGTCGACATTGCCGGTGCTGCTGCCACCATGCCCGTCGCTGACGGTATAGGTGCCGTAGGCGGTTTCGTTCTGGGCGTTGGAATAGTCGACAGTCATGGTCAGCGCGTAGTTTTCAGCCGCGTTGGTGTTGCTGCCTGACGAGTTGGTGAGGTTGACCAGGTGGATGCTGTAGACCCCGGCATGGCTGGCGGTGAAAGAGCCGCCGTCGGCGATGGTTTGATAGCTGCCGCTCTCGTCTTTCCATTCCATCAGGATGTTGCCCGCTGCCAGGTTGTGATCGAGGGTCAGCGTCTCGCCTTTTTTCAGGGTAACGGTCAATACGTCCTCATCGTTGGCATTGGCCGTGGTCACTGCCCCCAGGTAGCCACTGACAACCAGTGCCGCCGTCATGGCATTGGCCGGGCCTCTGAAGGCACTGCGCGGCAGGTCCCGCAGCTGGTTGGCGCCGGTGTTGTTGGTACCATTGAAGGTAACCGTCGGCGGTGTACCGCTGCCCACGGTAAAGCCTGCACCTTTTGCCGCCCAGCCGGTATCGAAGGTGGTCGTCGAAGGCACGCTCAGGCGGTCATGGTTGGCATCGCTGTCATTGGCCAGCAAGGCTTCGGCGGGCACGGTGATGCTGCTCGACAGAATGTTGCTGATGACATGGTCGGCCCCGGCCACTGGCGCGGTGTTGGCGTAGACATTGATCACCAGATTGGCACTGGCGGTATCGCCATCGTTGTCACTGGCGACGAAGCCGATCTGCTCGACCTGGCCGCTGCCGGTGTCCTTGGGCGGCGTGTAGGTAAAGTCGCCGGTATCCATGTTGACCACAATGCTGCCGCCTATCGCCGTCTTCACGGTAATGCTGTTGGTGCCGGTATCGAAAGTACCCCGGTCCGCCGCACCGCTGGTGGCATAAGAGCCCGCACCGCCGTTGCCCTTTGGATCGTAGGTGTAGGTGGTGCCGTCAATCACCAGCGACTTGATAAAGCCGCCATCAGCGCCGAACTGGCCGCCACTCATCAGGCTACCGGTGATCGGCGCCCCCTGGACGGTGCCGGACAGCACCGAGTTGAGCTGGTTGAGGTCGGTGACCACAGTGGCATTGGTGTCGGTGTGGGTACTACCGTCGTAGGACAACGGATTGAGGTTACCGGCATTGACGCCACTGCCCAGACCGATCGCGTAGGACTTGATCCCGTTACTGTCGAGGAAACCCTCCCATTCAACTTCGCGCGGCGCGGTAATCGCGTGCCCGGACGTAGGTGCGCCGTCGGAGAAGAAGTACACGATATTTTGCGCACCGGTGATTTTACCTCCGGTGGTGTAGGCCGACTGCGCCGAGGTAATCGCCGAATCGTAATAGGTCGAACCACCCGCGCTGAGGCCGTTGACGATAGCCTTGGCCTGGTCGACGGTCACCCACACAGTTGAAGGCTGGTTGGCCCCGGTAGAGAAGGTCACCAGTTGGACCTTTACATCGCCCATTTCATCGTACTTGTCGAGCAAGGCATTGATCGCCTGCTTGGCCAGTTGCATCCGCGTCAGGCCCGGCACGCCAGACGCCTCATTCATACTGCCGGAAACGTCGATCACCAGCAGCAGGTTGGAATCCACCTGCCCCGGAGTCACCGAGCGTTCTGCCCCGACTGCATTCGGTACGTCGTCGACAATCTTCACATCGATCGTCGCGTTGGCGGAGC
Source organism: Pseudomonas sp. 2(2015) (assembly GCF_000955865.1). Taxonomy (NCBI): domain Bacteria; kingdom Pseudomonadati; phylum Pseudomonadota; class Gammaproteobacteria; order Pseudomonadales; family Pseudomonadaceae; genus Pseudomonas; species Pseudomonas sp. 2(2015). The sequence goes on along the minus strand of NZ_JYOF01000015.1, from coordinate 943 downwards.
TGCCATCGGTGTCGGTGGCGACGACATTGATGCTCTCGTTGAGGTTGTTGATGCCATTGGCGTTCGGGTGGTTTTCGTTGTCGAGCAAGGTGTAGGTGTAACTGACTACGCCAGTGGCCGGGTTGTAACCGGTGATGGTGATCGAGTTACCCAGCGGCGTAGTCCCGCTCTGTGGGAAGCCGTTGACCACCCCGCCACTGACCACGCTGATGCCACCGACGGTCAGGCTTTGCAGGCCGTCAGGAGCCGTAACGGTGAAGGTGCCGCTCTGGGTCAGGGCCGGAGAGTCCGGGCTGGTGCCGTCGCTGAGGTTCTTCTCGTAGACGGTCAGCTCGCCACCGTTGACGTTCAGGCCGTCAATGGTGACCGGGTTGTCCAGGTTGCTGACATTGAGCTTGAGCGTCGCTGTGCTGGTGTCGCCATCGGCATCGCGCAAGGTGTAGGTGAAGGTATCGACACCTGTGCCACCGCCGTGCAGGTTGATGAAGTCCGTATCGTTGGGGTTCAGGGTGTAGGTGTAGGAACCGTCGGCGGCCAGCACCAGGGTGCCGTAGGTACCGACAAAGGTGCCAGCGGTGATCGGCCCGGTTACGCGGTCGGCGCCCTGTACGTCGTTGGTCAGCACATTGCCGGTGAGGGTCAGCTGTACCTCAGTGGCCGTAACTGCGTTGGTGTCGTTAACAGCGCTCGGCAGGTCATCGACGATATTGACGTCGATCGAACCGCTGGCGGTGCTGCCGTCGGTATCGGTGGCGGTTACCGTAAAGCTTTCGTTGAGACTATTGGCACCATTGGCCGTCGGATGGCTCTCGTTATCGAGCAAGGTGTAGCTGTAGGTCACCACGCCGGTCGCCGGATTGTAGCCGGTGATGGTCAGGGTATTGCCCAGGGCGGTGGTCGCCGATTGCGGGAAGCCGCTGACCACGCCGCCACTGACCACGTT
>NZ_JYOF01000014.1:0-240784 GCF_000955865.1 Pseudomonas sp. 2(2015) | reverse complement strand
AAGGCGGTCGTACCGTCGGCGCCGGCGTCGTAGCCAAAATCATCGAGTAATCGTTGATCGCTTAAAAAGGCCCCCGCTCAGCGGGGGCTTTTTTATTGGGTTGACACTCAGTGGGGCCCTCTATAGAATCACGCCTCCTTTTAACGGGCGTAGTGCGCCCGGTGGGAATAGCAGCCTGGAGTCTGAAATCCAATGCAAAATCAGCAAATCCGTATCAGGTTGAAGGCTTTTGACCATCGCCTGATCGACCAATCCACCCAGGAAATCGTGGAAACCGCGAAACGTACTGGTGCTCAAGTGCGTGGTCCAATTCCACTGCCTACCCGTAAAGAGCGGTTCACCGTTCTGGTCTCCCCGCACGTCAACAAAGACGCGCGTGACCAGTACGAGATCCGTACTCATAAGCGCGTACTGGACATCGTCCAGCCAACGGATAAAACCGTTGATGCTCTTATGAAGCTTGATCTTGCGGCCGGTGTGGAAGTGCAGATCAGCCTCGGCTAAGACACGGTCTTAGTCGTGTAACGCTCTGAAATGGGCGGCCATAGCGGGTGAAAGCCCCGTACACTCATGAGGTTTACAACATGACTATTGGTGTAGTCGGTCGTAAATGCGGTATGACCCGTATTTTCACCGAAGAAGGTGTCTCCATTCCGGTCACGGTCATTGAGATCGAGCCGAATCGCGTCACCCAGTTCAAAACTGAAGAAACCGATGGCTATCGTGCAGTGCAAGTCACTGTCGGTGAGCGTCGCGCTTCGCGCGTGACTGCTGCTCAAGCAGGTCACTTCGCCAAGGCGAACGTTGCCGCGGGTCGCGGTGTCTGGGAATTCCGCCTTGAAGAAGGTGAGTTCCAGGCCGGTGATTCGATCAACGCTGAAATCTTCGCTGCAGGTCAGCTGGTAGACGTTACCGGCCAGTCCAAGGGTAAAGGCTTTGCCGGTACCATCAAGCGCTGGAATTTCCGCGGTCAAGATAACACCCACGGTAACTCCGTCTCCCACCGCGTCCCGGGCTCTATCGGCCAGTGCCAGACTCCTGGTCGTGTATTCAAGGGCAAAAAAATGTCCGGTCACATGGGCGCCGAGCGCGTGACCGTTCAGTCCCTCGAAGTAGTGCGCGTCGACGCTGAACGCAATCTGTTGCTGGTCAAGGGTGCCGTTCCAGGCGCAACTGGCAGCGATCTGGTTGTGCGTCCGGCTGCCAAGGCTCGCGGTTAAGGGGAAGCTGACATGCAACTAAATGTAAATGACGCTCAAGCGATCGAAGTTTCCGAACTGACTTTCGGCGGCGAATTCAACGAGACGCTGGTACACCAAGCAGTCGTGGCCTACATGGCCGGCGGCCGTCAGGGCACCAAGCAGCAGAAAACCCGTTCCGACGTTGCTGGTGGCGGTAAGCGCCCATGGCGTCAGAAAGGCACTGGCCGTGCTCGTGCCGGTACTATCCGTAGCCCAATCTGGCGTGGCGGCGGTACCACTTTCGCAGCTCGTCCTCAGGATCACTCGCAGAAGCTCAACAAGAAGATGTACCGCGCAGCAATGCGTTCCATCCTCGCTGAGCTGGTGCGTACCGACCGTCTGGTCGTGGTTCAGGACTTCGCTGTTGAAGCACCGAAAACCAAAGACCTGCTGAACAAGCTGAACGGCATGGGTCTGAGCGACGTTCTGATCGTTTCGGACGCTGTTGATCAGAACCTGTACCTGGCTGCTCGTAACCTGCCGCACGTCGACGTACGTGACGTACAGGGTTCCGATCCGGTCAGTCTGATCGCATACGACAAAGTGTTGATCACTGTGTCGGCCGTGAAGAAATTCGAGGAGCTGCTGGGATGAACCAGGAACGCGTATTTAAAGTCCTCCTTGGCCCGCATGTTTCCGAGAAGGCTACCGTTCTGGCTGAGAAAAAAGGCCAGTTCGTATTCAAGGTTGCTACTGACGCAACCAAGCTGGAAATCAAGAAAGCTGTCGAAGGCCTGTTCGGCGTAAAAGTCGAAAACGTGTCGACTGTAAACGTTCTGGGTAAAACCAAGCGTACCGCACGTGGTCTGGGCAAGCGCAATGACTGGAAGAAAGCGATCGTTTCGCTTCAGCCAGGCCAAGATCTCGATTTCAGCAGCAGTGCTGAGTAAGGAAGGGGTGCATCATGGCAATCGTTAAATGCAAACCGACTTCCCCTGGCCGCCGTTTCGTGGTCAAGGTGGTCAACAAGGAGCTGCATAAAGGCGCTCCTCACGCACCGCTGCTCGAGAAGAAATCGAAGTCTGGTGGTCGTAACAACAATGGCCGTATCACTACTCGCCACGTAGGTGGTGGTCATAAGCAGCATTACCGTATGGTCGATTTCCGTCGCAACGACAAAGATGGCATCGTCGCCACTGTCGAGCGTATCGAATACGATCCAAACCGTACTGCTCACATCGCACTGCTGTGCTACGCAGACGGCGAGCGCCGCTACATCATCGCCCCTAAAGGCGTTGCTGCTGGCGACCAGCTGATCGCAGGCGCTCTGGCTCCAATCAAGCCAGGCAACTCCCTGCAACTGCGCAACATCCCAGTGGGTAGCACCATTCACGGCATCGAACTGAAGCCGGGCAAAGGTGCACAGATCGCTCGTTCCGCTGGTGCTTCGGCTCAGCTGATCGCTCGCGAAGGTGTCTATGTGACCCTGCGTCTGCGCTCTGGTGAAATGCGTAAAGTCCTGGCTGAATGCCGTGCGACCCTGGGTGAAGTCTCGAACTCCGAGCACAGCCTGCGTTCGCTGGGTAAAGCTGGTGCCAAACGCTGGCGTGGCGTTCGCCCAACCGTTCGTGGTGTTGCCATGAACCCGGTTGACCACCCACATGGTGGTGGTGAAGGTCGTACCTCCGGTGGTCGTCATCCGGTATCGCCATGGGGCTTCCCGACTAAGGGCGCGAAGACTCGTGGTAATAAGCGTACCGACAACATGATCGTCCGTCGTCGCAAGTAAATAGAGGGATACGACAGTGCCACGTTCTCTGAAAAAAGGTCCTTTTATCGATCTTCACCTACTGAAGAAGATCGAAGTGGCGGCGGAAAAGAACGATCGCAAACCAGTTAAGACCTGGTCGCGCCGTTCCATGATCCTGCCACAAATGGTCGGTCTGACCATCGCGGTACACAACGGTCGCCAACACGTCCCAGTTCTCGTGAACGAAGACATGGTCGGCCATAAACTGGGCGAGTTTGCCGGTACCCGCACTTATCGTGGGCACGTGGCTGACAAGAAAGCCAAGCGTTAAGGGGTAAGGAAATGGAAGTAGCCGCTAAGTTGTCGGGCGCTCGAATCTCCGCCCAGAAAGCCCGCTTGGTCGCCGACCAGATCCGCGGGAAGAAGGTGGGCGAAGCGCTCAACCTGTTGGCTTTCAGCAGCAAAAAAGCCGCTGAAATCATGAAGAAAGTCCTCGAGTCGGCCGTAGCCAACGCCGAGCATAACGAAGGCGCAGACGTTGATGACCTGAAGGTCTCCACCGTTTTCGTCAACGAAGGGCGTTCGCTGAAGCGCATCATGCCGCGTGCCAAAGGCCGCGCTGATCGCATCGTCAAGCGGTCTTGCCATATCACTGTCAAGGTTGCGGACAAGTAACGGAGTCGATCAGATGGGTCAGAAAGTACATCCCACTGGCATTCGCCTGGGAATCGTCAAGGAGCACACCTCCGTCTGGTACGCAGACGGTCGGACTTATGCGGACTATTTGCTCGCAGATCTGAATGTGCGTGAGTACCTCCAAGACAAACTAAAAAGCGCGTCCGTTAGCCGTATCGATATCCATCGTCCGGCCCAAACTGCACGCATCACCATCCACACCGCTCGTCCAGGTATCGTTATCGGGAAGAAAGGTGAAGATGTTGAGAAACTGCGTCAGGACCTGACCAAGCAAATGGGTGTGCCTGTGCACATCAACATCGAAGAGATCCGCAAGCCGGAACTCGACGGTATGCTGGTAGCTCAGAGCGTAGCTCAGCAGCTGGAGCGTCGTGTGATGTTCCGTCGCGCCATGAAGCGCGCCGTACAGAACGCCATGCGCATTGGTGCCAAAGGCATCAAGATCCAAGTGAGCGGTCGTCTCGGCGGTGCTGAAATCGCACGTACTGAATGGTATCGCGAAGGTCGTGTGCCGCTGCACACCCTGCGTGCCGATATCGACTATGCCACCTACGAAGCTCACACCACTTACGGTGTGATCGGTGTGAAGGTTTGGATTTTCAAAGGCGAAGTAATTGGTGGTCGCCAAGAAGAACTGAAACCACAAGCACCAGCGCCTCGTAAAAAAGCTGCTAAGTAAGGGGTACGCCAAATGTTGCAACCAAAGCGTACAAAATTCCGCAAGCAGATGACTGGCCACAACCGTGGTCTGGCACTGCGCGGTAGCAAAGTCAGCTTCGGCGAGTTTGCTCTGAAAGCTGTTGCTCGCGGTCGTCTCACCGCCCGCCAGATTGAGTCGGCACGTCGTGCTCTGACCCGTCACGTAAAACGTGGCGGTAAAATCTGGATCCGTGTGTTCCCGGACAAGCCGATCTCCAAGAAGCCTCTCGAAGTGCGGATGGGTAAAGGTAAAGGTTCCGTGGAGTACTGGGTTGCCCAGATCCAGCCAGGCAAAGTCCTGTACGAGATCGAGGGTGTTTCTGAAGAGCTGGCGCGTGAGGCTTTCGCCCTGGCGGCTGCAAAGCTGCCTCTCGCCACCTCCTTTGTTAAGCGGACGGTGATGTGATGAAAGCGAATGAACTTCGTGAAAAATCAGCACAGCAGCTGAACGAGCAACTGCTCGGCTTGCTGCGCGACCAGTTCAATCTGCGTATGCAGAAAGCAACTGGCCAGTTGGGGCAGTCGCACCTGCTCTCGCAAGTTAAGCGTGACATCGCTCGCGTGAAAACTGTGCTCAACCAGCAGGCAGGTAAGTGATCATGGCTGAAGCTGAAAAAACCGTCCGTACGCTGACTGGCCGTGTCGTCAGCGACAAGATGGACAAAACCATCACCGTACTGATCGAGCGTCGCGTAAAGCACCCGATCTACGGTAAATACGTTAAGCGTTCGACTAAGCTGCACGCGCACGACGAAACCAACCAGTGCCATATCGGCGACAAGGTCTCCATCCGTGAGACCCGTCCGCTGGCCAAGACCAAGTCCTGGGCACTGGTTGAAGTTCTCGAACGCGCTGTTGAAGTCTAAGGGCTAAGGGTCGGAGAAATTTTATGATTCAGACTCAATCCATGCTCGATGTGGCCGATAACAGCGGCGCTCGTCGCGTCATGTGCATCAAGGTTCTCGGCGGTTCGCACCGCCGTTACGCCGGCATCGGTGACATCATCAAGGTAACCGTCAAGGAAGCAATTCCTCGCGGTAAAGTGAAGAAAGGCCAAGTGATGACTGCTGTTGTAGTCCGCACTCGCCACGGTGTCCGTCGTGCTGACGGCTCCATCATCCGCTTTGATGGCAATGCTGCTGTTCTGTTGAACAACAAGCAAGAGCCGATCGGCACCCGTATCTTTGGGCCAGTGACCCGTGAACTTCGTACTGAGAAGTTCATGAAGATCGTCTCGCTCGCCCCAGAAGTGCTGTAAGGAGATCCGACATGCAAAAGATTCGTCGTGACGACGAGATCATCGTGATCGCCGGCAAAGACAAAGGTAAGCGCGGTAAGGTGCTCAAGGTTCTCGCTGACGACCGTCTGGTCGTTGGTGGGATCAACCTGGTGAAGCGTCATACCAAGCCTAACCCGATGTCGGGCGTACAGGGCGGTATCGTCGAGAAAGAAGCGCCACTGCACGCTTCCAACGTCGCCATTTTCAACGGCGAAACCAACAAGGCTGACCGCGTTGGTTTCAAAGTAGAAGACGGCAAAAAAATTCGTGTCTTCAAGTCGACCCAAAAAGCGGTTGATGCTTGAACACTGCTAGGTAGAAGACCATGGCACGACTGAAAGAGATTTACCGGAACGAGATTGCTCCCAAGCTTAAGGAAGAACTTAAGCTGGCGAACGTGATGGAAGTTCCGCGCGTTACCAAGATCACCCTGAACATGGGTCTGGGCGAAGCTGTCGGCGACAAAAAAGTCATCGAACACGCTGTTGCTGACCTGGAGAAGATCACCGGTCAGAAAGCCGTTGTGACTTTCGCTCGGAAATCCATCGCGGGCTTCAAAGTCCGTGAGGGCTGGCCGATCGGCGTTAAAGTTACCCTGCGCCGTGATCGTATGTACGAATTCCTGGACCGCCTGCTGGCGATCTCCCTGCCTCGGGTTCGCGACTTCCGCGGCCTGAATGCCAAGTCCTTCGACGGTCGTGGCAACTACAGCATGGGCGTGAAAGAGCAGATCATCTTCCCGGAAATCGACTACGACAAGATCGATGCTCTGCGCGGTCTGGACATTACCCTGACCACCACTGCCAAGAACGATGACGAAGGCCGCGCTCTGATGCGTGCTTTCAAATTCCCGTTCCGCAACTGATTGGAGTAGGAAAATGGCCAAGAAGAGCATGAAAAACCGTGAGCTGAAGCGTCAGCTCACTGTTGCCAAGTACGCCAAGAAGCGTGCCGAGCTGAAAGCGACCATCGTCAACCTGGAAGCAACTCCAGAAGAGCGTTTTGCCGCTGTCGTAGCTCTGCAGAAGCAACCACGTGACGCCAGCGCCTCGCGCCTGCGTAACCGTTGCCGCATCACCGGTCGTCCACACGGCGTTTACCGCAAGTTCGGCCTCGGCCGTAACAAGCTGCGTGAAGCAGCAATGCGCGGTGACGTTCCAGGTCTGGTTAAAGCCAGCTGGTAAGACGTACCGGCAGCGTCCAGGTGGCGGGGGAGCAATCTTCCGACCACCGGTGACCTTGCAACGAAACAAGCCCCTTCTGGGGCTTGTTTCGTTTCTGGGAACTGTCTAGAATGACCGGCTCTCCTGAGCCCGGGTTTTTACGCCCGGCGATTTCAGGGGACTGTAGTAGCCGAGAGGCTAATTTTTCTTGTATCAGGAGCGTCTAGCCCATGAGTATGCAGGACCCGTTAGCGGACATGCTAACTCGCATCCGTAATGCCCAGATGGCTGAAAAGTCCGTCGTAAGCATGCCTTCGTCGACTCTGAAGGTTGCGGTAGCCAAAGTTCTGAAAGATGAAGGTTACATCGCTGGCTACCAAGTCAGCAGCGAAGTAAAACCATCGCTTTCCATCGAGCTGAAATACTTCGAAGGCCGTCCGGTCATCGAGGAAGTCAAGCGCGTAAGTCGTCCAGGCCTGCGTCAGTACAAGTCCGTCGAAGAACTGCCGAAAGTACGTGGCGGTCTGGGCGTGTCTATCGTCTCCACCAACAAAGGTGTGATGACTGATCGTGCTGCGCGCGCTGCCGGTGTCGGCGGCGAAGTTCTCTGCACAGTGTTCTAAGGGGGGATAAGCATGTCTCGCGTCGCTAAGAACCCCGTTAAGCTGCCAGCCGGTGTCGAAGTCAAATTCGTCGGCCAACAGCTTTCGGTGAAGGGTGCCAAGGGCACTCTCGAACTGAACGTTCACTCGTCGGTTGAAATCGTTGAAGAAGCTGGTGAGCTGCGTTTCGCTGCTCGCAATGGCGATCAACAAACTCGCGCTATGGCCGGTACTACCCGCGCCCTGGTGAACAACATGGTCCAGGGCGTAAGCCAAGGCTTCGAGCGTAAGCTCCAGCTGGTCGGTGTTGGTTACAAAGCACAAGCCAAAGGCACCGTGCTGAACCTGGCACTCGGCTTCTCGCATCCAGTGGATTACGAACTGCCGGCCGGTATCACCGCAGAGACCCCAAGCCAGACCGATATCCTGATCAAGGGTATCGACAAGCAGCTGGTAGGTCAGGTGGCCGCTGAAATCCGCGACTTCCGTCCACCAGAGCCGTACAAAGGCAAGGGTGTGCGTTACGCGGACGAAGTCGTCCGTCGTAAAGAAGCCAAGAAGAAGTAGGGCCTAGCAAATGACCGACAAAAAAGTTACTCGACTGCGTCGCGCTCGCAAAGCACGCCTGAAAATGCACGAACTCGAAGTCGTGCGTCTCTGCGTGTTCCGCTCCTCGCAGCACATCTACGCCCAGGTCATTTCGGCCGACGGCAGCAAGGTTCTGGCCAGTGCCTCGACCTTGGACAAAGAACTGCGTGATGGTGCCACCGGCAACATCGACGCGGCCACTAAGGTTGGCAAGCTGGTAGCTGAGCGCGCGAAAGCCGCCGGTGTATCTCAAGTTGCCTTTGACCGTTCCGGCTTCAAGTACCATGGCCGCGTCAAAGCGCTGGCTGATGCTGCTCGTGAAGGCGGGCTGGAGTTCTAAGTTATGGCAAATAACGATCAAAAGCGCGACGAAGGCTACATCGAGAAGCTGGTTCAAGTTAACCGCGTTGCTAAAACCGTCAAAGGCGGCCGTATCTTCACTTTTACCGCGTTGACCGTGGTTGGTGATGGTAAAGGTCGTGTTGGCTTCGGCCGTGGCAAATCGCGCGAAGTACCTGCTGCGATCCAGAAAGCCATGGAAGCTGCTCGTCGCAACATGATTCAGGTAGACCTGAACGGCACTACTCTGCAGTACGCCACCAAGTCCGCCCATGGCGCGTCGAAGGTGTACATGCAGCCTGCCTCGGAAGGTACCGGTATCATCGCCGGTGGCGCAATGCGTGCCGTCCTGGAAGTTGCTGGCGTTCAGAACGTCCTGGCCAAGTGCTACGGCTCGACCAACCCAGTGAACGTGGTTCATGCCACTTTCAAGGGTCTGAAGGCTATGCAATCTCCTGAGTCCATTGCTGCCAAGCGCGGCAAGAGCGTTGAGGAGATCCGCTGATCATGGCTACCGTTAAAGTAACGCTGATCAAAAGCACCGCCGGCCGTCTCCCTAACCACAAACTGTGTGTTAAGGGTCTGGGTCTGCGCCGCATCGGTCACACTGTAGAAGTCCTGGATACTCCCGAGAATCGCGGGATGATCAACAAGGCTTACTACATGCTGCGCGTCGAGGGTTAATCGATGAAACTCAATGATCTGAGTCCAGCGCCGGGTTCCCGTCGCGAGAAGCATCGTCCGGGCCGTGGTATCGGTAGCGGTTTGGGTAAGACTGGTGGCCGCGGCCACAAAGGTCAGACCTCCCGTTCCGGTGGCACCATTGCTCCAGGCTTTGAAGGCGGTCAACAGCCGCTGCACCGTCGTCTGCCGAAATTCGGCTTCGTTTCCCTGAAAGCCATGGACCGCGCAGAAGTGCGTCTGTCCGAGCTGGCCAAAGTGGAAGGCGACGTTGTCACCGTGCAATCCCTGAAGGATGCCAACGTGATTAACCAAAACGTACAGCGTGTGAAAATCATGCTGTCCGGCGAAGTTACTCGCGCGGTCACCATCAAGGGTATCGCAGCCACCAAAGGTGCGCGTGCGGCTATCGAAGCAGCTGGCGGCAAGTTCGAGGAATAAATGGCTAAGCAAGGTGCTCTCTCTTCGCTCGGCAAAGGCGGGATGTCTGAACTCTGGGCTCGTCTGCGTTTTCTGTTCCTGGCGATCATCGTCTACCGGATAGGCGCACACATCCCAGTTCCAGGTATCAACCCGGACCGGCTGGCGGAACTGTTTCGACAGAATGAGGGGACCATTCTTAGCTTGTTCAACATGTTTTCCGGCGGCGCGCTGGAACGGATGAGCATCTTTGCACTGGGGATCATGCCGTACATTTCGGCATCGATCATCATGCAACTGATGACCGCCGTCAGCCCGCAGCTGGAGCAGTTGAAGAAGGAAGGTGAAGCTGGCCGTCGCAAGATCAGCCAGTACACCCGCTACGGCACCGTTATCCTGGCGCTGGTCCAGGCCATTGGCATGTCCATTGGCCTGGCCGGTCAGGGCGTGGCGTTTTCTGCTGACTTTGGCTTCCATTTCGTTGCGGTGTCCACGTTCGTGGCCGGCGCGATGTTCATGATGTGGCTGGGCGAGCAGATCACCGAGCGCGGTGTAGGCAACGGTATCTCGATGTTGATTTTCGCAGGTATCGTCGCCGGTCTTCCGAGAGCAATCGGGCAGTCTTTCGAGTCTGCACGCACAGGCGATATCAACATTTTCGCCCTGGTCGCTATCGGTTTGCTGGCAGTAGCGATTATCGGTTTCGTGGTGTTCATTGAGCGTGGTCAGCGTCGTATCGCCGTTCACTACGCCAAGCGTCAGCAGGGCCGCAAGGTCTTCGCTGCGCAGACCAGCCACCTGCCGTTGAAAGTGAACATGGCGGGTGTAATCCCTGCCATTTTCGCGAGCAGCATCTTGCTGTTCCCGGCTTCGCTGGGTGCCTGGTTCGGTCAGTCCGAAGGTATGGGCTGGTTGCAGGACATCTCGCAGTCGATCGCTCCTGGTCAGCCGTTGAATATTCTGCTGTTTAGTGCAGGGATTATTTTCTTCTGCTTCTTCTATACGGCGTTGATGTTCAATCCGAAAGACGTAGCGGAAAACCTGAAGAAGTCCGGTGCCTTTATTCCGGGCATCCGTCCAGGTGAGCAGTCGGCGCGCTACATTGATGGCGTTCTGACCCGCTTGACCATGTTCGGTGCTCTTTATATGACGGCCGTGTGTCTGCTTCCCCAGTTCCTGGTGGTCGCGGCAAACGTTCCGTTCTACCTTGGCGGGACCTCGTTGCTGATTGTGGTAGTGGTTGTGATGGACTTCATGTCCCAAGTACAATCGCACCTCGTTTCGCACCAGTACGAATCCCTGATGAAGAAAGCCAACCTGAAAGGCTACGGTGGCAGCGGTCTGCTGCGCTGATTGACCCTTAAGGTTCGAGGAGTTGGTGATGAAAGTTCGTGCATCGGTGAAAAAGCTGTGCCGTAACTGCAAAATTATTCGCCGCGAAGGTGTCGTTCGAGTAATTTGCAGTGCGGAACCACGTCACAAGCAGCGCCAAGGCTGATTGTGATCTGCGCTTCAAACCCAGCAGCTAGTGCGCTGCTGGGTTGATTATTTGTTTCTACAGCGATATTATCTCGCGCCCTATTTCTTGGCTTCCGGGGCGTAGGTAGCTGTCAATTGGAGTCCCACTGAATGGCCCGTATTGCAGGCGTCAACATTCCAGATAACAAGCACACTGTTATCTCGCTGACCTACATCTATGGTGTTGGTCGCACTACTGCACAGAAAATCTGTGCAGACACTGGGGTCAACCCAGCCGCAAAGATCAAGGATCTGAGCGACGAGCAGGTTGAATCGCTGCGTACTGAAGTCGCGAAGTACATCACCGAAGGTGATCTGCGTCGTGACATCAACATGAAAATCAAGCGGTTGATGGACCTGGGTTGCTACCGCGGCCTGCGTCATCGTCGGGGTCTGCCAGTACGCGGTCAGCGTACCAAGACCAACGCGCGTACCCGTAAGGGCCCGCGTAAGCCGATCCGCAAGTAATCGCACCAGCGAATCGACAGGAATTTAGAAATGGCAAAACCTGCTGCTCGTCCTCGTAAAAAAGTCAAAAAGACAGTGGTTGATGGCATCGCCCACATCCATGCCTCTTTTAACAACACCATCGTGACCATCACCGATCGTCAAGGTAACGCTCTGTCCTGGGCTACCTCCGGCGGTTCGGGTTTCCGCGGTTCCCGCAAGTCCACCCCGTTCGCTGCTCAGGTAGCTGCTGAACGTGCTGGTCAAGCTGCGCTGGAATATGGTCTGAAGAACCTCGACGTCAACGTCAAGGGTCCAGGTCCAGGTCGTGAGTCCGCTGTTCGTGCTCTGAACGGCTGTGGCTATAAGATCGCCAGCATCACCGACGTGACGCCAATCCCGCATAACGGGTGCCGTCCGCCGAAGAAGCGCCGCGTGTAATCAGGAGACAGATAAATGGCACGTTACATTGGTCCAAAATGCAAACTGTCTCGTCGTGAAGGCACCGATCTGTTCCTGAAGAGCGGCGTTCGCGCTCTGGAATCGAAGTGCAACATCGAAGCAGCCCCAGGTATCCACGGTCAGCGCCGCGGTCGTCAGTCCGACTACGGCACCCAGCTGCGTGAGAAACAAAAAGTTCGTCGTATCTACGGCGTCCTCGAGCGTCAATTCAGCGGTTACTACAAGCAAGCGGCCTCCAAGAAGGGCGCTACTGGTGAGAACCTGCTGCAACTGCTCGAGTGCCGTCTGGATAACGTCGTTTATCGTATGGGCTTTGGCGCTACTCGTGCCGAATCCCGTCAGCTGGTTTCGCACAAAGCGATCAGCGTAAACGGCAAGACTGTAAACGTTCCGTCCTACCAAGTTCGTCCGGGTGACGTGGTCGCGGTTCGCGAGAAGTCGCTGAACCAGCTGCGCATTGTTCAAGCCCTTGAACTGTGCGCCCAGCGTGGCCGCGTTGAGTGGGTAGATGTGGATGCTGCCAAGAAGTCGGGCGTTTTCAAGAACGTTCCTGCTCGCAGTGACCTGTCCGCCGACATCAACGAAAGCCTGATTGTCGAGCTCTACTCCAAGTAAGGGCTAGAAAATAGGTGCATCCATGCAGATTTCGGTAAATGAGTTCCTGACGCCCCGCCACATCGATGTGCAGGTCGTCAGTCCAACCCGCGCTAAAATCACGCTCGAGCCTCTCGAGCGTGGCTTTGGCCATACCCTGGGCAACGCGCTGCGCCGCATCCTGTTGTCCTCCATGCCTGGCTGTGCAGTAGTCGAGGCCGAGATTGACGGTGTACTCCATGAGTACTCGGCAATCGAAGGTGTACAGGAAGATGTCATTGAAATCCTGTTGAACCTGAAAGGCCTGGCTATCAAACTGCACGGTCGTGACGAAGTTACGCTGACCTTGTCGAAGAAGGGTTCGGGGGTGGTTACCGCTGCCGATATTCAGCTGGATCATGATGTCGAGATCGTTAACCCCGATCACGTAATCGCTAACCTGGCGTCGAATGGCGCCTTGAACATGAAGCTCACCGTAGCTCGTGGTCGTGGTTATGAGCCGGCCGATTCGCGTCAGAGCGATGAAGACGAAAGCCGCAGCATTGGTCGCTTGCAGCTCGACTCTTCGTTCAGCCCGGTTCGCCGTATCGCATACGTGGTGGAAAACGCCCGTGTCGAGCAGCGTACCAACCTGGACAAGCTGGTAATTGATCTGGAAACCAACGGTACCCTGGATCCTGAAGAGGCCATCCGTCGTGCCGCAACCATCCTGCAACAGCAGCTGGCTGCGTTCGTCGACCTCAAAGGTGACAGTGAACCAGTGGTAGTCGAACAGGAAGACGAGATCGATCCGATCCTGCTTCGTCCGGTTGACGATCTGGAATTGACCGTGCGTTCGGCCAACTGCCTTAAGGCGGAGAACATTTACTACATCGGCGACCTGATTCAGCGCACCGAAGTAGAACTGTTGAAGACTCCGAACCTGGGCAAGAAATCCTTGACCGAAATCAAGGACGTTCTGGCCTCCCGTGGTCTGTCCCTCGGCATGCGCCTCGACAACTGGCCGCCTGCAAGTCTTAAGAAGGACGACAAGGCGACTGCCTGATCGTCGTAATCACCGAACGTAGTGTTTGGTAAGGAATGAACCCATGCGTCATCGTAAAAGTGGACGTCACCTGAGCCGTACTAGCTCTCACCGTAAGGCCATGTTCCAGAACATGGCGGTGTCGCTGTTCGAGCACGAGCTGATCAAAACTACTCTGCCAAAAGCCAAGGAACTGCGCCGCGTTGCCGAGCCGCTGATCACCCTGGCCAAGGAAGACAGCGTTGCTAACCGTCGTCTGGCTTTCGACCGTACCCGTTCGAAAGAAATCGTCGGCAAGCTGTTCAACGATCTGGGCAAGCGCTATGCCACCCGTCAGGGCGGCTACCTGCGTATCCTCAAGTGCGGCTTCCGCGCTGGCGATAACGCACCTATGGCGTACGTCGAGCTGGTTGATCGTCCTGTTGGTGGCTCGGTTGAAGCTGCTGAGTAAAGCGAACAGTCTGTAACAAGAAACCGGGCCTAGTGCCCGGTTTTTTGTGTCTATATGTATTGTAATAATCTATTGATCTGAGTCAGGCAATGAATTTGTTGTTGTCATAGTTGTGGTCGATACTCCTCCCAAGCCGATTAGCCGGCCGTTCAAGACCGATAGGGAGAGAGAGCATGAGCCAGAACAAAATACTGACCACCGCCAGCGGCGCCCCGGTAGCCGACAACCAGAATTCGCGTTCGGCAGGCCCACGCGGCCCGCTGTTGCTGGATGACTTCCATCTCATCGAGAAGCTCGCGCATTTCAACCGCGAGAACATCCCTGAACGCCGCGTACACGCCAAAGGCTCGGGTGCCTATGGCACCTTCACCGTTACCCGTGATATCACCCAGTACAGCTGCGCCAAGCTTTTCAGCAATGTTGGCAAGCAGACCGAGACCTTCCTGCGTTTCTCCACCGTCGGTGGCGAGCGGGGGTCGGCGGATACCGAGCGCGACCCGCGTGGTTTTGCCCTGAAGTTCTACACCGAGGAAGGCAACTGGGACATCGTTGGCAACAACACCCCGGTGTTCTTCATCCGTGACCCGCTGAAATTCCCCGACTTTATCCACACCCAGAAGCGCCTGCCGCAAAGCAACCTGAAGAGCGCGCAGATGATGTGGGACTTCTGGTCGCACTCGCCTGAAGCGCTGCACCAGGTCACCATCCTGTTCTCCGACCGCGGCATTCCGGACGGCTACCGGCACATGCATGGTTTTGGCAGCCATACCTACAGCCTGATCAACGCTCAGGGGCAGCGCACCTGGGTCAAATGGCACTTCAAGACCAAACAGGGCATCAAGAACCTGGCACCTGCCGAGGCTGCTCGCCTTGCCGGTACCGATCCGGATTACGCCCAACGCGACCTGTTCGAAGCGATCGAGCGCGGTGACTTCCCGAAATGGGCCGTGTGCATCCAGGTCATGAGCGAAGAAGAAGCGGCCAGCCGCGACGAGAACCCGTTCGACGTGACCAAGACCTGGTCGCAGAAGGACTACCCGCTCATCGAGATCGGCGAACTGGAACTCAACCGCAACCCGCTGAACTACTTTGCCGAAGTCGAGCAAGCCGCGTTTGGCCCGAGCAACATGGTGCCGGGTGTCGGCCTGTCGCCAGACCGCATGCTGCAGGGACGCGTGTTCGCTTACGCAGACGCCCATCGCTACCGCGTCGGTACCAACCACCAGCAACTGCCGGTAAACGCCCCACGCAGCCCGGTAAACAGCTACCAGCGTGATGGTTCTATGGCGTTTGGCAGCAACGGTGGTGCGGCGCCTAACTATGAGCCGAACAGCTACGCCAATGCGCCCAAGCAAGCGCCGCAGTATGCTGAGCCGCCACTGGCGCTCAACGGTGTCGCCGATCGTTACGATCACCGCGAAGACACCGACTACTACAGCCATGCCGGTGCGCTGTTCCGCCTGATGAACCCGGAGCAGAAGGCGCTGCTGATCAGCAACATCGCCGGCGCCATGGGCGGAGTTTCTGAAGAGGTGGTCCAGCGTCAGTTGCAACACTTCTTCAAGGCCGATCCGGCCTATGGCGAAGGGATTGCCAAGGCTTTGGGCATAAATCTCGCCTAAGTCGAAGTGATAAGAAGAACCGCCCTCATTTGGGCGGTTTTTCAATGAATATCACTACCGTTTACCCGCTTTTTTGCACTTTTTTGCCCAATTCTCAGTGACCTTCCGGTCATCCTGGTTCAAACTATGACTTTCACACAGGGAGAGGCAGGGCGATGCAAGGTCACCCGGACGTAATCGATTATCTCAACACGTTGCTGACGGGCGAACTGGCGGCACGTGACCAATATTTCATTCACTCGCGGATGTACGAGGACTGGGGCTTGAGCAAGCTCTACGAGCGTATCAACCACGAAATGGAAGAAGAGGCGCAACACGCCGATGCCCTGATGCGTCGTATCCTCATGCTCGAAGGCACCCCGCGCATGCGTCCTGATGACCTGGACGTCGGCACCACCGTGCCGGACATGATCGCCGCCGACCTGCGCCTGGAGTACAAGGTGCGCGCGGCACTGTGCAAAGGCATCGAGCTGTGCGAACTGCACAAGGACTACATCAGCCGCGACATCCTGCGCCTGCAGCTGGCCGATACCGAAGAAGATCACACCTACTGGCTGGAAAAACAGCAGGGCCTGATCAAGTCGATCGGTCTGGAGAACTACCTGCAATCGCAGATGTAATTTTCCGGAGCAAAAAAAGCCCCGCCAGTGCGGGGCTTTTTCATGTGCGAGCGGGCCGAATCAGGCGCGATCACGTTCCAGCAGCGGCTTGAGGTAGTAGCCGGTATACGACTGCTTCATCTCGGCCACTTGTTCCGGTGTACCGAAGCCGATGATCTGTCCGCCTTTGGAACCGCCCTCGGGGCCGAGGTCGACGATCCAGTCGGCAGTCTTGATCACGTCCAGGTTGTGCTCGATCACCACTACGGTGTTGCCGTGATCGCGCAGGCGGTGCAGCACATCGAGCAACTGCTGGATATCGGCAAAGTGCAGGCCGGTAGTCGGTTCGTCGAGGATGTACAGGGTCTTGCCGGTGTCACGCTTGGACAGCTCGCGTGACAGCTTGACCCGCTGCGCTTCGCCACCGGAGAGGGTGGTCGCCGACTGGCCGAGCTTGATGTAGGACAGGCCGACATCCATCAGTGTCTGCAGCTTGCGCGCCAGCGCCGGTACCGCGTCGAAGAACTCGCGGGCTTCCTCGATGGTCATTTCCAGGACCTCGTGGATGTTCTTGCCCTTGTACTTGATCTCCAGGGTTTCGCGGTTGTAGCGCTTGCTCTTGCACACATCGCACGGCACGTAGATGTCCGGCAAAAAGTGCATCTCGACCTTGATCAGGCCGTCGCCCTGGCACGCTTCGCAGCGCCCGCCCTTGACGTTGAACGAGAAACGACCCGGGCCGTAGCCGCGCGAGCGCGACTCCGGCACGCCGGAGAACAGCTCGCGAATTGGCGTGAACAGTCCGGTGTAGGTCGCCGGGTTCGAGCGCGGGGTACGGCCGATCGGGCTCTGGTCGATGTCGACCACCTTGTCCAGGTGCTGCAGGCCATCGCAGCTGTCGTGCGGCGCCGCTTCCAGGGTGCTGGCACCGTTGAGGGCGGTGGCGCTGAGCGGGAACAAGGTGTTGTTGATCAGGGTCGATTTGCCGGAGCCGGACACGCCAGTCACGCACGTCAGCAGGCCGATCGGAATTTCCAGGTCGACGTTCTGCAGGTTGTTGCCGCGCGCGCCCTTGAGCTTGATCGAGAGCTTCTTGTTACGCGGCGTACGCTTGGCCGGTACGGCAATCTTCACTCGGCCAGACAAGTACTTGCCGGTCAGCGAGTCGGGATGGGCCATGACCTCGGCCGGGGTGCCTTCGGCGACGATCTGGCCGCCATGCACGCCGGCGCCCGGGCCAATGTCGACGACGTAGTCGGCCAGGCGAATGGCGTCCTCGTCATGCTCGACCACGATCACCGTGTTGCCGATGTCGCGCAGGTGATTGAGGGTGCCGAGCAAGCGGTCGTTGTCGCGCTGGTGCAGGCCGATGGACGGCTCGTCGAGGATGTACATGACCCCGACCAGGCCGGCGCCGATCTGGCTGGCCAGGCGGATACGCTGGGCTTCACCGCCGGAGAGGGTATCGGCGCTGCGATCGAGGGTCAGGTAGTCGAGACCGACGTTGACCAGAAACTGCAGGCGCTCGCAGATTTCCTTGAGGATCTTGTCGGCAATTTCGCCCCGGCGACCGGTCAGCTTGAGGCCACCGAAGTAACCGCTGGCATCGCCGATCGGCAGGCAAGTGACTGCCGGCAGGGTCTTCTCGCCGACCCACACGTGCCGCGCTTCACGGCGCAGGCGCGTGCCACGGCAATCCGGGCAGGGCTGGGTGCTGAGGAACTTGGCCAGCTCTTCGCGCACGGTCGCCGACTCGGTCTCGCGGTAGCGGCGTTCCAGGTTCGGCACGATGCCTTCGAACGGGTGCGAGCGCTTGACGATGTCGCCGCGGTCGTTGAGGTATTTGAAATCAACGTTCTGCTTGCCGCTGCCGTGGAGGATGACTTTCTGCTGCTCGGCCGGTAGTTCGCCGAAGGGGATCTCGAGGCTGAAGTCATAATGCGCGGCCAGCGAGCCGAGCATCTGGAAGTAATAGACGTTGCGCCGGTCCCAGCCGCGAATCGCACCTTCAGCCAGGGTCAGCTCGCTATTGACCAGGCGCTTGATGTCGAAGAACTGCTTGACCCCCAGGCCGTCGCAGGTCGGGCAGGCGCCGGCCGGGTTGTTGAAGGAGAACAGCTTGGGCTCCAGCTCGCTGATCGCATGGCCGCAGATCGGGCAGGCGAAGCGGGCGGAGAAGATCATTTCTTCGAACGGTTGGTCGTCCATCGAAGCGACCAGGGCGATGCCGTCGGCCAGTTTCAGCGCGGTTTCGAACGACTCGGCCAGGCGCTGCTGCAGGTCATCACGCACCTTGAAGCGGTCGACGACTACTTCGATGGTGTGTTTTTTCTGCTTGTCGAGCTTGGGCAGTTCATCGAGCTCGAACAGCTTGCCGTTGACCCGCGCGCGGACGAAGCCCTGGGCGCGCAGCTCTTCGAATACCGCCAGGTGTTCACCCTTGCGCTCGCGAATCACCGGCGCCAGCAGCATCAGCTTGCTGCCTTCGGGCTGGGCCAGGACCAGGTCGACCATCTGGCTGACGGTCTGCGCTTCCAGCGGGATGTCGTGGTCCGGGCAGCGCGGGGTACCGACGCGGGCGTAGAGCAGGCGCAGGTAGTCGTAGATTTCGGTGATGGTGCCGACGGTCGAACGCGGGTTGTGCGAGGTCGACTTTTGCTCGATGGAGATCGCTGGCGACAGGCCTTCGATGGTATCGACGTCGGGCTTTTCCATCATCGACAGGAACTGCCGGGCGTACGCCGACAGGGATTCGACATAACGGCGCTGGCCTTCGGCGTACAGGGTATCGAAGGCCAGGGACGACTTGCCGGAACCGGACAGGCCGGTGATGACGATCAACTTGTCCCGGGGCAGGGTCAGGTCGATGTTCTTCAGGTTGTGGGTACGTGCCCCACGAATCAGGATCTTGTCCACTGCGGCCTCGCTCGGCGGGCATAAACGGTTGAGTATACGGCTCCATGCCATTACGCGGCAAAGCGTCGCGTATATGCCGTTATGCGATGGGACTGGTAGAATCGCCGCCGGTTCACACGAGGTTTATCCATGCACGATCCCCACAGCGAACGCATGAGTGGCAGCGAGACCCGCGCCGCAGGCGGCCTGGCCCTGGTGTTCGCCTTCCGTATGCTGGGCATGTTCATGGTCCTGCCGGTACTGGCGACCTATGGCATGGACCTGGCCGGTGCCACCCCGGCACTGATCGGCCTGGCCATTGGTGCCTACGGCCTGACCCAGGCTTTCCTGCAGATCCCGTTCGGGGTGATTTCCGATCGCATCGGCCGTCGCCCGGTGATTTACCTGGGCCTGGTGATCTTTGCCCTGGGCAGCGTGCTGGCGGCCCAGGCCGACTCGATCTGGGGGGTGATTGCCGGACGCATCCTGCAAGGCGCCGGGGCGATTTCTGCCGCGGTCATGGCCTTGCTCTCGGACCTGACCCGCGAACAGCACCGCACCAAGGCCATGGCCATGATCGGCATGAGCATCGGCCTGTCGTTTGCCGTGGCCATGGTCGTCGGCCCGCTGGTCACCCGTGCCTTTGGCCTCTCGGGGTTGTTCCTGGCCACCGCGGCCATGGCCGTAGTCGGTATTGCGATCATTGCCTTTGTCGTGCCGCCGTCCCACGGCGCGTTGCAGCATCGTGAGTCCGGGGTCGCCAAGCAGGCGCTGATGCCGACCCTGCGCCACCCGGACCTGCTGCGCCTGGACGTGGGCATCTTCGTCTTGCATGCCATTCTGATGGCCAGTTTCATCGCTTTGCCGCTGGCTTTCGTCGAGCGCGGCGGCCTGCCGAAAGAAGAGCACTGGTGGGTGTACCTGACCGCCTTGCTGATTTCATTTTTTGCAATGATCCCGTTCATCATCTACGGCGAAAAAAAGCGCAAGATGAAACGTGTCCTGCTGGGCGCGGTCAGTGTGTTGATGCTCACCGAGCTATTCTTCTGGCTGTCAGCAGACAACTTGCACGAACTGGTGATCGGCACCGTGATATTCTTCACCGCCTTCAACCTGCTGGAGGCATCCTTGCCTTCACTGGTAAGCAAGGTGTCGCCCGCCGGCGGCAAGGGCACGGCCATGGGGGTATATTCCACCAGCCAGTTCCTTGGTGCCGCGTTGGGAGGAATTCTCGGTGGCTGGTTGTTCCAGCACGGTGGCCTGAGCACGGTGTTCCTTGGCTGCGCAGCGTTGTGTGCCCTGTGGTGGGTCGTGGCGCTGAGCATGCGTGAACCGCCGTACGTGACCAGCCTGCGCATGCCGTTATCGGCCGAGGCGGTACGGGAAGCGGGGCTGACCGAGCGGCTGATGGCCGTCCCGGGTGTGACCGACGCAGTGGTGGTGGCCGATGAAGCCGCCATCTATATCAAACTTGATACACAAATTTTGGATCGCACGACCCTGGAACGCCTGGTAAACCCGGCTTCCTCCGCGTGCGAAGCCTAGGAGAACGTTATGGCCCGTGGGGTTAACAAAGTCATTCTGGTCGGTACCTGCGGCCAGGATCCCGAAGTCCGCTACCTGCCCAACGGTAACGCCGTGACCAACCTGAGCCTGGCTACCAGCGAGCAGTGGACCGACAAGCAGACCGGCCAGAAGGTCGAGCGCACCGAATGGCACCGCGTATCGATGTTCGGCAAAGTTGCCGAAATCGCCGGTGAATACCTGCGCAAAGGCTCGCAAGTCTACATCGAAGGCAAGCTGCAGACCCGCGAGTGGGAAAAGGACGGCATCAAGCGTTACACCACCGAAATCGTCGTCGACATGCAGGGCACCATGCAACTGCTCGGTGGCCGCCCGCAGAACCAGGACGGCGCCCCGCAAGGCGGCAACAACTACAACCAGGCGCCACGCCAACAGGCTCCGCGTCCACAGCAGTCCGCGCCGCAACAGCGCCCGGCGCCTCAGCAGGCCGCACCGCAGCCGGCTCCGGACTTCGACAGCTTCGATGACGATATTCCGTTCTGATTCGCCACGCTGACCGCAATACCCTCAAAACGCCCGGTGCATCGCATCGGGCGTTTTGCTTTTTGTCGACCGACAATCCGTTTTCATCCCGCTCCCGGGAATCTTGACTAGAGTGACAGTTGGCGGCCATCAATCTGCCGCCACCGTGATCGTTTCAAGAGACGCCGGCAACGTCCCGCGCGTCCACCACCTGATCAGGAGTGCACGATGGATCTCAACCGTCGGCAGTTCTTCAAGGTCGCAGCAGTTGGCCTTGGAGGCTCGAGCCTGGCAGCGTTGGGCATGGCCCCGACACCTGCCTTCGCCGAGCAGGTGCGCCACTTCAAGCTGGCGCACACTAAGGAAACGCGCAACACCTGCCCCTATTGCTCGGTCGGCTGTGGCCTGATCCTGTACAGCCAGGGGGACGGCGGCAAGAACGTTGCGCAGAACATCATCCATATCGAAGGCGACGCCGACCATCCGGTGAACCGCGGTACGCTGTGCCCGAAAGGCGCCGGCCTGCTCGACTTTATCCACAGCCCCAGCCGCTTGCAGTACCCGCAGGTGCGCAAGCCCGGCAGCAGCGAGTGGACGCGGGTGTCCTGGGATGAGGCGCTGGACCGTATCGCCGATCTGGTCAAGACCGACCGCGACGCCAACTTCATCGAGAAGAATGCCCAGGGGCAGACGGTCAACCGTTGGCTGACCACGGGTTTTTTGGCGGCATCGGCGGCGTCCAGCGAAGCCGGTTACCTGACCCACAAGGTCATTCGCAGCCTGGGCATGCTGGGGTTCGATAACCAAGCGCGTGTCTGACATGGCCCGACGGTGGCAAGTCTTGCCCCGACGTACGGCCGTGGTGCCATGACCAACCACTGGACCGATATCGCCAACGCGAATCTGATCCTGGTGATGGGCGGCAACGCAGCAGAAGCGCACCCGTGCGGCTTCAAATGGGTGACCGAAGCCAAGGCCCATAACAAGGCCCGGCTGATTGTGGTCGACCCGCGGTTTACCCGTACCGCGTCGGTGGCCGATTACTACGCGCCAATTCGTACCGGTAGCGATATCGCCTTCATGGGCGGCCTGATCAATTACTTGCTGAGTAACGACAAGATCCAGCACGAGTACGTGCGCAACTACACCGACGTGTCGTTTATCGTCAAAGCCGGCTTTGGCTTCGAGGATGGCCTGTTCAGTGGCTATGACGCGGCCAAGCGCAGCTACACCGACAAGTCCGGCTGGGGTTACGAGCTGGGCGAGGACGGCTTTGCCAAGGTCGACCCGACCCTGCAGGACCCGCGCTGCGTCTACCAGCTGATGAAGCTGCACTACAGCCGCTACACCGCGGACCTGGCGAGCATGACCTGCGGCATGCCGCAAGACCGCATGCTGAAGATCTGGGAAGAGATCGCTACCTGCTCGCAACCGGGCAAGACCATGACGATTCTCTATGCCCTGGGCTGGACCCAGCACTCGATCGGTGCGCAGATCATTCGCAGTGCGGCGATGGTGCAACTGCTGCTGGGTAACGTCGGCATGCCCGGTGGCGGGGTCAACGCCCTGCGCGGGCACTCCAATATCCAGGGGCTTACTGACCTGGGCCTGTTGTCCAATTCGCTGCCAGGCTACCTGACCCTACCGGGCGATGCCGAGCAGGACTACGACGCCTACATCGCCAAGCGGGCGCTCAAGCCGTTGCGGCCCGGGCAGCTGTCGTACTGGCAGAACTACGGCAAGTTCCACGTCAGCCTGATGAAAGCCTGGTATGGCGCCAATGCCAGCGCCGAAAACCATTGGGGCTACGACTGGCTGCCGAAGCTGGATATTCCCGGTTACGACGTGCTGAAGATGTTCGACCTGATGGGCCAGGGCAAGGTCAACGGCTACATGTGCCAGGGCTTTAACCCGATTGCCGCGTTGCCGGACAAAAACCGCGTGACTGCGGCCCTGAGCAAGCTCAAGTGGCTGGTGGTGATGGACCCGCTGGCCACCGAGACCTCGGAGTTCTGGCGCAACGTCGGGCCCTATAACGACGTGCAGAGCGAGGCTATCCAGACCGAAGTCATCCGCCTGCCCACCACCTGCTTTGCCGAAGAGGACGGCTCGCTGGTCAACAGCAGCCGCTGGTTGCAATGGCACTGGAAGGGCGCCGACGGCCCGGGGGAAACCCGCACCGACGTGCGCATCATGAGTGAGCTGTTCCTGCGCCTGCGCAAACGCTACCAGACCGAAGGCGGCGCCTTTGCCGAGCCGCTGTTGAACCTCAGCTGGCCCTACAAGGTAGCCGATGAACCGTCGCCCGAAGAACTGGCCAGGGAGCTCAACGGCAACGCCGTCAGCGACCTCACTGATGCCACTGGCGCTACCCTCAAGGCCGGCCAGCAGTTGTCCGGTTTTGCCCAGCTCAAGGATGACGGCAGTACTGCTTCTGGCTGCTGGATCTTCTGCGGCAGCTGGACCGAGCAGGGTAACCAGATGGCCCGGCGCGACAACAGCGACCCATTCGGCATGAAGCAGAACCTCGGCTGGGCCTGGGCCTGGCCGGCCAACCGGCGGATCCTCTACAACCGCGCCTCGGCCGACCCGCAAGGCAAGCCGTGGGACCCGAACAAGCGCCTGGTGTGGTGGAACGGCAAAGCCTGGGGCGGCACCGATACCCCGGACTACAAGGCAGACGTGCCGCCAGAGGCCGGCATGAACCCGTTCATCATGAACCCTGAAGGGGTGGCGCGCTTCTTTGCCGTCGACAAGATGAACGAAGGCCCGTTCCCCGAGCACTACGAGCCTTTCGAAACGCCGATCGGCATCAACCCGCTGCACCCGAACAACAAGCAGGCGACCAGCAACCCGGCCGGGCGCATCTTCGATTCGGTGTGGGACACCCTTGGCCAGGCCAAGGATTTCCCTTACGCGGCGACCAGTTACCGGCTGACCGAGCATTTCCACTTCTGGAGCAAGCACTGCAAGCTCAACGCCATTGCCCAGCCCGAGCAGTTTGTCGAGATCGGCGAAGTGCTGGCGCAAGAGAAGGGCATCGTCGCCGGCGACCGCGTGCGGGTCACCTGCAAGCGCGGGCATATCGAGGCGGTGGCGGTGGTCACCAAGCGCATCCGGCCGTTGCAGGTCAACAACCAGACCGTGCACCAGATCGGCATTCCGCTGCACTGGGGCTTCACCGGCAGTACCCGCCACGGCTACCTGACCAACACCCTGGTGCCGTTCCTCGGTGATGGTAATACGCAGACGCCGGAATCCAAGTCGTTCCTGGTCAACGTGGAGAAAATCTGATGGCTAGCCAAGACATCATCGCCCGTTCGGCCACCACCACGCCGCCCTCGTCGATCCGCCAGCTGGAGGAGGTGGCCAAGCTGATCGACACCACCAAGTGCATCGGTTGCAAGGCCTGCCAGGTGGCCTGTTCGGAGTGGAACGAGCTGCGAGACGAGGTCGGTCACAACCATGGCACCTACGACAACCCCCAGGACCTGAGCGCCGAAACCTGGACGCTGATGCGTTTTACCGAGCACGAAACCGGCGACGGCAACCTGGAGTGGCTGATCCGCAAGGACGGTTGCATGCACTGCGCCGATCCCGGTTGCCTGAAGGCCTGTCCGAGCCCGGGGGCAATCATCAAGCATGCCAACGGCATCGTCGATTTCAACCAGGACCACTGCATTGGCTGCGGCTACTGCATCACCGGCTGCCCGTTCAACATCCCGCGAATCTCGCAGAAGGACCACAAGGCCTACAAGTGCACCCTGTGTTCCGACCGGGTGTCGGTGGGGCTGGAGCCGGCCTGTGTGAAAACCTGTCCGACCGGCGCCATTGTCTTCGGCAGCAAGCAGGACATGAAGGAGCACGCCGCCGAGCGCATCGTCGACCTCAAGTCGCGGGGTTTCGACAACGCCGGCCTGTACGATCCCGATGGTGTCGGCGGTACCCACGTGATGTACGTGCTGCACCATGCCGATACCCCGCGTTTGTACGCGGGCCTGCCGGACCAGCCGATCATCAGCCCGCTGGTAGGCCTGTGGAAAGGCGTGACCAAGCCGCTGGCGCTGCTGGCCATGGGCGCGGCGGTGCTCGCCGGGTTCTTCCACTATGTGCGCGTCGGCCCGCAGCGGGTCGAAGAGGACGAGCACCCGAGCCCTGCGGATACCAGTGTGCAGGTGGTCGACCCGGCGGTGCATGTCTATGACCCGAACCGGCCGGGCGGGCAAGGGGAGGAACGACCATGAACGACAAACCTATCCTGCGCTACAACGCCAACGAACGGACCAATCACTGGCTGGTGGCGATCCTGTTCATCATGGCCGGGTTGTCGGGGCTGGCACTGTTTCACCCGGCACTGTTCTGGCTCAGCCATCTCTTCGGCGGCGGGCCGTGGACACGGATTTTGCATCCGTTCATGGGCGTGTTGATGTTCGTGTTTTTTGTTGGCCTGGTGCTGCGTTTCTGGCGGGCGAACTACTTCATCGCCAACGACCGCCTATGGCTCAAGCGTATCGACCGGGTGATGCGCAACGAAGAGGAGGGCGTACCGCCAATCGGCAAGTACAACCCCGGGCAGAAGCTGCTGTTCTGGACCTTGCTGCTGTGCATGCTGGTGCTGTTGATCAGCGGCGTGGTGATCTGGCGGGCCTACTTCAGCAGTTATTTCGGTATCGGTTCGATTCGCCTGGCGACCCTGGCGCACGCCCTGGCGGCGTTCGTGCTGGTGCTGAGCATCATCGTCCATATTTACGCCGGGATCTGGATCAAGGGTTCGGTCAGCGCCATGCTGCATGGCTGGGTCAGCCGCGCCTGGGCGAAAAAACACCATGAGCTGTGGTATCGGGAAGTGACCGGCGACAAACAGCCGCCACCGCCGATCAATAAAAAAGGATGAGCGCTTGAGTACTCTTCTGGAACCCGGGCAGATCGAAGCGGCGGCCAGCACGCCGCCGTTTCTCTACCTGCCGCCGAAGAACCTGTTCGCCCTGCGTGCGCAGCGCCTGGAGCAACTGGCCGAGGGCAACCCGCTGGTGGATTACCTGCGTCTGCTGGCCGGCCTCTGCCATGTGCAACAGAGCCTGCTCGACCAGCCGCCTGCCGCAGCTCCCAGCGACAGCGAACGCCAGCGCCTGTGTGTCGAGCATGGCTTGCCGCCGCTGGCTGCCGACAGCCTGGTGCGCGACGGACACTGGCTGGCTTATCTACAGGCGTTGTTGCAGCGCTATCCGGCTTCGAGTGGCGCCGTGGCCGATGCCGTGTCTGTGCTGCAATGCGCCGCCGATGAGCAGCGCAAGCTGTGGGCCATCGCCTTGCTCACAGGTTCGTACAGCCTGGTGCCGGCGGCGCTGGTGCCGTTCCTGGGCGCGGCGTTGCAGGCGGCCTGGAGCCATTGGCTGCTGAGCCTGCAGGGGGTCGAACTGAAAGCGGCGGACAGCCTCTGCCAATGCCCGGCCTGTGGCTCGCCGGCCATGGCCGGGGTCATCCGCCATCGCGGCAAGTACAACGGCCTACGTTACCTGGTGTGTTCGCTGTGTGCCTGCGAATGGCATGTGGTGCGGGTCAAATGCGTGTACTGCGAACAGAGCAAGGGCCTCAAGTACTTCAGCTTCGAGGATGACCGCTACGCCAGCGCCAAGGCGCCGCTGCAGGCCGAATGCTGTCCGGGCTGCAACACCTACCTAAAGCATATCTACCTGGAAAACGACGCCGATGCCGAAGCACTGTCGGCCGACCTTGCCAGCCTGGCGCTGGACCTGCGCCTGGATCAGGAAGGCTTCCAGCGCCTGGCGCCGAACCTTTTGCTGGCGCCGGGAGGGGAGTGAGATCGGGTCTACACTGAGGTTTTGCCCATGGCCAGCGCCCACTGAAGTTGAGAACCGTCTGAATGCCGTCCAACCTCGCCAAGCTCCCGATCCGCCTGCCCTCCATCGACACTCTGTTGCGTCACCCCGCCAGCCAGCCGCTGACCGAGCGCTATGGCCGCGACGCGCTGCTGGCGACCTTGCGCCAGTTGCTCGACGACCTGCGCGAGGACGCCCGGCTCGGCCAACTGGACGCCGCTGAACTGGCCGCGCCGGTGCTGCTCGGCCGCGCCGGCGAGCGCCTGGTGGTTCGCCACCGCAGCCAGGTGCGGCGGGTCTTCAACCTCACCGGCACGGTGCTGCACACCAACCTGGGCCGGGCCTTGCTGCCCGAGGAAGCCATCGACGCCGTGCAACTGGCGGCCCGCTATCCGCTCAACCTCGAGTTCGACCTGGCCAGCGGCAAGCGCGGCGATCGCGATGACCTGATTGAAGGCTTGATCCGCGAACTCACCGGCGCCGAAGCCGTCACCGTGGTCAACAACAACGCCGCGGCCGTGCTGCTGGCGCTCAACAGCCTCGGTGCGCGCAAAGAGGGGATCATCTCGCGCGGTGAGTTGATCGAGATTGGTGGCGCTTTTCGCATTCCCGACATCATGGCCCGCGCCGGGGTCAAGCTGCATGAGGTGGGCACCACCAATCGCACCCATGCCCGCGATTACGAGGCGGCCATCGGCCCGCGCAGCGGCCTGTTGATGCGCGTGCATTGCAGCAATTACAGCATTCAAGGCTTCACCACCCAGGTGCCGACCGCAGAACTGGCGCGCTTGGCTCATCGCCATGATTTGCCCCTGCTCGAAGACCTCGGCAGCGGCAGCCTGCTCGACTTGAGCCGCTGGGGCCTGCCGGCCGAGCCGACTGTGCGCCAGGCCCTGGCCGATGGCGCCGATCTTGTCACCTTCAGCGGCGACAAGCTGTTGGGCGGGCCACAGGCTGGCATCATTGTCGGGCGCAAGGACTTGATCGCGCGGATCAAAAAGAACCCGCTCAAGCGCGCCTTGCGGGTCGACAAGCTCACCCTCGCAGCGCTTGAGGCGGTGCTGGGCTTGTACCGTAATCCTGATCAACTGGCCGAGCGCCTGCCCAGCCTGCGCCTGCTGACCCGGCCGCAGGCCGAGATTCTCCAGCAGGCCGAGCGCTTGCAGCCAGCGTTGGCGCAACAGCTGGGCGAGCAGTGGACGGTCAGCGCAGAGCTTGCATTGGGCATGATCGGCAGTGGCAGCCAGCCGGTGGCGCGCTTGCCCAGTGCGGCCTTGTGTGTGCGCCCGCAGGTGTCCAAGCGCCTGCGCGGTCGCGCCTTGCATGGCCTGGAACGCGCGCTGCGGGCCTTGCCGATTCCAGTGCTCGGGCGCATCGATGACGATGCGCTGTGGCTGGACCTGCGCCAGCTCGATGACGAAACCGCGTGGCTGGCGCAACTGGCGCAGGTGCAGGCGTGATTATCGGTACCGCCGGGCATATCGACCACGGCAAGACCGCTTTGCTCGAGGCCCTGACCGGCCAGGCGGGCGACCAGCGCCGGGAAGAGCGCGAGCGCGGCATGACCATCGACCTCGGCTATCGTTATGCCGCCCTCAGCCCTGGCGCAGCTCTAACCGGCTTTATCGACGTGCCCGGTCACGAGCGGTTTATCCACAACATGCTCGCTGGCGCCCAGGGCATCGACCTGGTGCTGCTGGTCGTGGCCGCCGATGACGGGGTGATGCCGCAGACCCGCGAGCACCTGGCGATCGTCGAGCTGCTGGGTATTCCCCAGGCCTTGGTGGTAATCAGCAAGTGCGACCGGGTCGAGCCGCAGCGGCTGCAGGAAGTGCAAGCCCAGGTCAGCGTGCTGCTGGCTGCCGGGCCGTACGCGGGGGCGGCGCAGTTCGTGGTTTCCAGCGTTACCGGCGAGGGCATCGAGGCGCTGCGCCAGGCCTTACTGGCGGCTCAGGCTGAGGTTAGCCAGCGCAGCAGCCAGGGCGGTTTTCGCCTGGCCATCGACCGTGCGTTCGCGGTTGCCGGTGCCGGTATCGTGGTCACCGGCACGGCGCTGGACGGGCGTGTGCAACTGGGCGACAGCCTGCTGCTCGGCAAAGCCGGCAAGCCGGTGCGGGTGCGTGGCCTGCATGCGCAGAACCAGGCCGCCGTTGAGGCCCAAGCTGGGCAGCGGGTGGCCTTGAACATCAGTGCCGAGCGCCTGGCCCTTGAGCAAATTCACCGTGGCGACTGGTTGCTTGCCGAGTGGCTGCATGCGCCGACCCAGCGCGTGGACATCGAGCTGCAACTGCTGGCCAGCGAACTGCGCGCCTTCGAGCACTTCAGCCCGGTGCATGTGCACCTGGGCACCCAGGATGTCACCGCCCGGGTAGCGTTGTTGCAGGGCGAGCATGTGCTACCGGGCAAGCGCATGTTCGCCCAACTGCTCACCAATGCACCGGTACAGGCGGTGCACGGTGATCGCTTGGTGCTGCGTGACCAGCGTGCGCAACGTACCCTCGGTGGCGGCCGGGTGCTCGATCCCTTTGCACCTGCGCGCCAGCGCCGCAGCGAGGCGCGCATTGCCCAGTTGCAGGCCCTGGCTGGCGCCGACAGCCTTGAGCAGGCCTTGCCGGCGCTGCTGGCCAGTGATGACCTGGGCCTCGACCCGCAACGCCTGGAGCGCCAGTTCAATCGCCTGCGCAGCTGCTGGCAACTGCCGGCCAATGTCCAGGTAATCGCCACTCGCCAAGGCCCGCTGCTGTTTACCGATGAGCATTGGCAAACTCTGCAAACGGCGTTGCTGGAGGGGCTGGCGCGGTTTCATGAACAGGAGCCGGACCAGCTCGGTCCTGATCGTGATCGCTTGCGCCGCTTTGTTGGCCTGACCCTTGAGCGCCCGGCCTTCATCAGCCTGGTGGATGAACTGCTCGCCAGCGGCAAGTTGGTCAGCAGCGGGCCCTGGCTGCACCTGCCCGAGCACCAGATACGCTTGAGCGATGCTGACTCGCAGCTGTGGAGCCAGGTGCAGCCATTGCTGGTCGAGGGGCTGTTCGACCCGCCCTGGGTACGCGACCTGGCCAGGTCGCTACAAGTCGATGAAGCCGAGGTGCGCCTGTTGCTGCGCAAGCTTGGGCGTTTGGGCCAGGTGCACCAGGTGGTGCGCGATCTGTTCTATCCTGAGGCCACGATCCGGCAAATGGCGGCTATGCTCTTGCAGCTGGCCAGCGACGATCCGGTGGTGCAGGTGGCGGCGTTTCGCGATGTGCTGGGGATCGGGCGCAAGCGCAGTGTGCAGGTACTCGAGTACTTCGACCGTATCGGCCTGACCCGGCGTGTCGGTGACCGACGCCAGGTTCGCGCCGACAATGCCCTGGCCCAGGCGCCGGGGCAGTAACCCGTTCAAGGAAGGCAATCGCGCCCGGTGGCGCGGCCGGGCTTCAAACCCGGTTGGGGACGGCAGCCGTTCCCGGGCAGGTTCGACTCCCGCTGCCTTCCGCCATTTCTACTGGGCGCGCTCGCCGCACAGGTCCTGGGCGAACCAGTGTTCCGCCGCTTGCACATCGAGCCCGGCACCGAGCAAAGCGAACATCTTGCCCAGCGCCGCTTCGCGGGTCATGCCGCCGGCGCTGACCAGGCCGGTATCGCGCAGGCGGCTGCCGGCCGCATAGGTGTCGAAGTGCACCGCGCCTTCCGGACACTGGCTGATGGCCGCAATCAACACCCCGCCTTGGCGGGCGTCGTGCAGCGCATCGAGCAGGTCCTGATCGTCCGATGGCCCGGTGCCGCTGCCGTAGCACTCCAGCAGCAAGCCCTGCACGCCGCTAGAGAGCAGGCCGCGCAGATGGCCGACCTGCAGCCCGGGGAACACCGGCAGCACCATCAGGTTTACCGGTTGGCGTGGCTGGCGGTAATCCAGGCAGGCCGGGAGCGACTCGGCGCGTTGTCCATCGCGCTCACGCGGCAGCGCGGCGAAGGCATCGAAGGCTTCGCTGCGCAGCTTCGACGCGCGCGCGCCGTGCAGCAGCTGGCCGTGGAAATACAGCTGCACGCCATCGTCGATACCGGATGCCATCACCCGCAGGGCGCCGCAAAGGTTGTCCCAGGCGTCGCTGTCGGCGGTGCCGGCCGGCAACATCGAGCCGGTCAGCAGTACCGGTACTGGCAGGCCGAGCAGCAAAAACGACAGCGCCGCTGCGGTGTAGGCCAGGGTGTCGGTGCCGTGCAGCAGCAGGATACCGTCGTGGCCATCGCGCTCCACCGCTTCGACAATCGCCTCGCGCATGGCCAGCCAGTTGCTTTGCTGCATGTTGGCGCTGTCGATCAATGGCCGCAGTTCGCACAGCCGCCAGTTCAACAGCGGTGCATCGGCCATTTGCTCCAGGTGCTCGCGCATACGCGCTTCAAAGCCGCCGGCAGGCGCCAGGCCCTGCGGGGTTTGCAGCATGCCGATGGTGCCGCCGGTGTACAGCACCAGAAGGTTGTTGACGGCGCGCATGTCAGCTCTGAGTCTGTGCGTTGGCGACGTTGACGTCGGTCCGGGTCTCGACCTGCGGATTCACTGGCCAGGCAGCCGGGTCCAGGTCCAGGTCGGAAAACTTCGACGCGTCGAACACTGGCTGGGCGATACCGGCGCGGCGCTGTTCGTCGTAGTCGCGCATCACCCGCAGGCCAACCTTGAACAACAGCGCCAGGGCTACCAGGTTGACGAACGCCAGGCAGGTCATGGTGATGTCGGCGAAAGCGAACACGGTCGACAGGTTTTGCACCGAACCCCAGAGAATCAGCAGCAGTACCAGGCCGCGGTAGCCC
Organism: Pseudomonas sp. 2(2015); assembly: GCF_000955865.1. Lineage (NCBI taxonomy): Bacteria > Pseudomonadati > Pseudomonadota > Gammaproteobacteria > Pseudomonadales > Pseudomonadaceae > Pseudomonas > Pseudomonas sp. 2(2015). Next base: position 209,097 of record NZ_JYOF01000014.1, on the reverse strand, counting down.
AGCAGCACCAGGCGGTTGCGGGTGAAGAACTGCAGGCTGGTTTCGCCCAGGTAGTAGTTGTAGAGGATGCAGGTGAAGACGAACAGCGACAGCGCGACGCTGACGAAAATCCGTCCCCAGTCACCGACTACCGCAGCCAGGGAGTTCTGGGTCAGGGCAATGCCGTCACCTTCAAAGCCTGGGGTGTAGAAGCCCGAGAGCAGGATCAGCAGTGCGGTGCAGGTGCAGATCACGAAGGTGTCGAGGAACACGCTGAACGCCTGGACCACACCTTGGGCGGCCGGGTGTTTCACCGCGGCCACGGCGGCGACGTTCGGCGCACTGCCAAGGCCGGCTTCGTTGGCGAACACGCCACGTTTGACGCCCATGACGATAGCGCTGCCGAGCAGGCCGGCAAAGGCCGGATCAAGGCCGAAAGCGCTCTTGACGATGGTTTCGAGCATGGCCGGCACGTGTTCGATCTGGGTGAAAATCACGTACAGGGTCACGCCGATGTAGGCCAGGGTCTTGACCGGGACCAGTAGGTCGGACACCGAGGCGATACGCTTGATACCGCCGATGAACACCAGGCCGAGCAGGGCGGCGAGGGCGATACCGGTGTATTTCGGCTCGAAGCCGAAGGCGTTCTGCAGCGAGTGGGTCACGGTGTAGGACTGCAGGCCATTGAAGGTAAAGCCGTAGGTCACCAGCAGCAGAATCGCGAACACCATCGCCATCCAGCGCAGCTTCAGGCCGTGCTGGATGTAGTAGGCCGGGCCGCCACGGTACAGGCCGTCGCCGTCGCTACGTTTGTAGACCTGGGCCAGGGTGCACTCGAAAAAGCTGCTGGACATGCCCACCAGCGCGGTCACCCACATCCAGAACACCGCGCCCGGGCCGCCGAGGGTCACGGCGATGCCGACACCGGCGATATTACCGGCACCGACGCGGCCGGCCAGGCTCAGCATCAGCGCCTGGAACGAGCTCAGCTGGCCTGCCTGGCCGCGCAGGGATTCCTTGAAGACGCTGAACATGTGGCCGAAATGGCGGAACTGGACGAAACGGGAGCGCAGGGTGAAGTAGCTGCCGAGTCCGACGATAAGCACGATGAGGAGTTTCCCCGAGAGGAAATCGTTGAGCGCTTCGAGCATGAAATGACCTCGATTCTTATTCTTCGCATGAAAGACGACAGGCCGGCGTCGATGCGCCGTGTCCGTGGGGCGCATGGTTGGTCATGACAAGACTGGTTACAATTTCGCGGGTTGCTCTCAGTTGATGCGACTTGATGCTAAACTGGCGCCTATCGCATCACCTGGAACGGCTCACATGAGCGAACATCTCGGCGCCAATCTCAAGCTCGCCTGCAGCCACTACCGCTCTATCTCGGAAGTTTGCCGGCAGCTGTCGATCAATCGTGCACAGTTCAACAAGTACCTGAGCGGGCAAAGCCAGCCGACGGCGTACAACCTCAAGCGCATCGGCGATTTCTTCGGTGTCGAGGATTACGAACTGGGTTTGCCGCCGGAGCAGTTCGCGCGCCTGATTGGTGCGCGCAGTACCGCCAACCAGGCGCTCAGCCACAACGATCCGCTGGCCGAGCTGCTGCGGCCGTTGCGCGAACACGCCGGCAACCTGTCGCGCTATTGCGGTTACTACTTCGAATACTCCAACTGCATGTCGGTACCCGGCTCCATCCTGCTGTCGCTGGTGCACCTGCGCGAAGAGCGCGGCAGTTTTCTGTTCGAGCGCCAGGAGCGTCAGGAGCGCTCCAGCAGTACCGATGTGCAGGCCGAAGACTGGGTGCGCTGCCGTTACCTGGGCGCGGCGTTCCAGTTGCAGGACCGCCTGTTTCTGCTCGATTACGAATCGCTGACGGTCAACGAGATGAGCCAGACCATCCTCATTCCCAGCTTCAAGAGCCGCATCACCCGCCTCAACGGTCTCAAGACCGGGGTTTCCAGCGGTGACCGGCGCACCCCGGCCTGCACCCGGGTGGTGTGGGAGTTCCTCGGCACCGAGATCAACCGCATCAGCGCCTACCGCCAGGTCAAGCTGTACCGCCCGGACGATCCACGGATCGACGACGACGTGCGTGAACGCCTGAGCGCCGGGCCGATCCGCAACGGCCTGTTCGAGATTGAATAACCCGCTTAGCCGAGAATGAACTCGGCCACCACCTGCGCCACCTGATTGGCCACCGCCGGCTTGTCGCGCAGGTGTGCGGCAATGCCGTGATCGCAGTCGGTCAGCAGCAGGCATTCCAGGTGCGGTGCCGGCACGGCGCGCAGCAGGGCCTGGGTGACTTCTTCAGGGATCGGGCTATAGCGCTGGGCGCCGGCCAGCCACAAGGTGCCCGCCGAGGTGCCTTCGGCTTGCCCGTAGGCTTTGGAGTTGAGCCCGTCGAATTCGCCGATCACCAGCAGTACCCGGCCCGCAAACGTGCGCAGAAACTCGTAGCTGTCGCAGTCGAGAAAGCCGTAGGGCTGGCGGATCGCTGCGCTGAAGGCCGGGCCGAACGGCGCCTGGTGGGCGGCGTCCGGGTAAACCGCCGGGCAGATCAGCACCAGTTTGTCGATGGCGGGCGTTTGCGCTGCCAGTTTCAGCGCGATGGCGCCACCCAGGCTGTGGCCGAGCAGGGTCTGGCAGCGCTCGGCGATATGCCGGTGAAAGCGCTGCGCTTCTTCCAGGTTGGTGGTCAGCGACGGCTGCGGCGCGCCGGGCTCGGCGGCCAGGCTGTGGCCGGAGAGGTTGCCGGTCAGTGAGCCGATCCCCTGCTGCTGCAGGCGATACAGCAGCGGGTTGAGGCGGGTGAAGTCCGAGCGCGCGCCACCGATCACGAACATCGGCGCAGCGCGCTCCTGGTCAGGTATAAGCAGCCGCGCCTGTTGCTGGAAACCGTCGAAGGTTTCGCTGATGAAGCGCTCGGTAGCCGGCGCGGGTTCGTCGTACTGCCAGGTGGAGCGTTGAGTCGAAATTGCTTCCAGGTGCATGGACACCGCCTATAAAAACTGATGTTGCAGCCATTCGCCAAGGGGGTTGCCGGCGCTGAGCAGCAGCTTGAGGGCCATGATGCAGCACACGCAGACCAGCAGCGGCTTGATCAGTTTAGGACCGAAATGCACCGCGCAGCGAGCCCCCAGTTGCGCGCCGACGAAGGCCGCGCAAGCCATCGCCAGGGCCAGCGGCCAGACGATCGCGCCGCTCAGGGAAAACACCGACAGCGCCCCGAGGTTGCAGGCGGCGTTGAGCAGTTTGCTGTTGCACACCGCGCGCAGCATCGGCTGGCCGAGCAGAACCACGCACGCCACCATGTAGAACGAGCCAACGCCGGGGCCGAACACCCCGTCGTAGAAGCCGATCACCGGCGCCACTGCCAGGCAGAAAAGGCTGATCGAGATCCTCGCTTTGCGCTGCTGCTCGTCCGGCTTGGGGCTGAAGGCAAAGTAGGCGGCCACCAGGATCAGCAGCACCGGTACGCAGGCCTGGAGGAAACTCTTGGGCACCAGGCTCACCGACAGCGCCCCGAGGGCGCCACCGGCAAAAGCCATGGCCGCCATGGGCAGGCCGCGCTTCCAGTCGATCATGCCCTTGCGGGCAAAGGCAAAGGTGGCCGAGACCGTCGCCGAGGCGGCCTGGAACTTGTTGGTGGCGATCGCTGCCAGCGGGTCGATGCCGGCAACGAACAGCACCGGCAGGGTGATCAGCCCGCCGCCGCCGGCGATGGCATCGAAAAATCCGGCCATCAGCGCTACCGACGCCAGGGTCAGCAGCAGGGTGATATCAATTTCCATCATCGGGGGGTTCCCTTGTTCAGCCACGTACCAGCAGCGGGTCATCGTTGAGGACTATCGGGCGCGCGAATCGCGAGTAGCCGAACAGGCGCACCAGCAGGCGCCGGTTGTCCTGGAGAATGTCGCGCCCATGCAGGGCGCGGCAGTTATTGATCAGCAAGGCGCTATCGGGTTGGAGCACGAACGGCAAGGGCTGGGCGTCCCGGACCAGCGCCTGGAAGGCGTCGAAGGCACGGGCTGCGGCGTCGCTGGCGTGATCGTTCAACGAGAAACGATACGAGTTGTAGCGCAGGCTGAAACCGCCGTCGGGATCGAACTGCAGCATCGACGTGGCCTGGCCGGCCTCGCCTTGACCGGCGACAAAGCACTCGCTGCGGGTGAAGTCGAAGGAGGCCGAGGTCAACGCCAGCGCATGCAGGCTGCCCAGTTGCTCGATGATGGCGCGCAGCGGGATGATCCGGGTCGGTTCGCCCGCCGGGTTCCAGCGCGCGGAAAGGATCAGCGCTGACGGCGCAGGTGAGCGGCCCTCGCTGGCGGCAACCGAACAGTTGTAGGGCGCTTCGGTATGCGGGCCCAGGCGCAACCCGGCGTGAGAGCTGAGTTCGACTTCGGTGTGCTGGTGTTCGTCGGGGCGGGGCACGCTGCCGCCGCCTTTGAAGTTGCCGACCAGCCGCATGATCTGGCCTTCGTTGTCGATATCGAAGGCAAAGGCCCGGTAGTTCACCAGCTCCAGCAGCAACTGGTTGCGCGAGGCCAGGTACAGGCAGCGCTCGCTCTGAGCCAGGGTGGCCAGCTCAGGCAGATGCTCGGACAGCGGATCGCTGCCGGGGCAGGCCATCTGCGAGCACATCAGGGCGGACAACTGGCCATCGGCAAAGCGTTGCAACACGGCCTTCTGGCTGGCGTCGAGGGTAGGGTGCAGGCGTTGTGCCCACTGGCGCGCCTGGTTGGCGACTCCGCGGGCCTGAGGGCCGCCGAGTTCGGCGAGGTGCTGGCTGGCAGCTGCCAGCGTACGGGCCTGGTCCTGGTCGAAACTCAGGTACGCGACTTCCGAATCCTGCATGGGAAACATTCCTTTGTTATTGGTTTTATCTGGCAATCCGTGCCGACCAGGGTGCAGAAAGTGCTGCTGCGCCCCGGCGAACGAATAAGCTAACTATTCTCCTGGTTAATCCATTCAGGCGAGTCAGCTCATTCCGGGCGCAGTATAGGCAGTTTCCGGATTTGTGTAAGCACAGGAAAAACCTTGCCCTCAGCGCCGCGCCGGGCGGGACGGGCGCCCCTGTGTTGGACTTCCCCTGCCGGAAACCGCAAAATGAAGGCTTTCTTCCAATAATCTGATCGGACCTGCTGACTCTATGCGAATGCGCCTGATGCTGTTGGGTGGTGGAAGTGCCCTCGGGCAAGCGCTGATTCGACTCGGGGCCGAGGAAGATATCGGCTTTCTGGCACCGCGCCCGCCGGACAGCGGCTGGGATCCGGCGAGCCTGACCCAGTTGCTCGACGACACCCGCCCTGATGCGCTGATCAACCTGGCTTACTACTTCGACTGGTTCCAGGCCGAAGCGGTCAGCGAGCAGCGCCTGGCCCAGCAGGAGCGCGCCGTCGAGCGCCTGGCCGAGCTGTGTCAGCACCACAACATCATTCTTGTCCAGCCGTCCAGCTACCGGGTCTTCGATGGCTCGCGGGCGACCGCCTACAGCGAAAAGGACGAGCCAGTGCCGCTGGGCCTGCGTGGCCAGGCCCTGTGGCGCATCGAGCAGAGCGTGCGCGCCACCTGCCCGCAGCATGTGTTGCTGCGCTTTGGCTGGGTGCTTGACGAGAGTATCGATGGCGTCCTCGGCCGCTTCCTGACCCGCGCCGAGCAACCGCAGGAACTGCTGCTGGCCGATGACCGGCGCGGCAACCCGACGCCGGTGGACGACGCTGCGCGGGTAATCCTCTCGGTGCTCAAGCAGCTCGATTGCGCCGCGCCCCTGTGGGGCACCTATCACTATGCCGGGAACGAGGCGACCACGCCGCTGGCGCTGGGGCAGGCTATCCTCACGGAAGCGGCCCAGTTGCATAAGCTGGCGGTACAGGCCCCGACCGCGCAGGCCCACGCCGCGCGCCCGGACGCCAGCGAAGAACCGCAGCATGCGGTGCTGGCCTGCAAGAAAATCCTCCACACCTTCGGCATCAAGCCCCGCGCCTGGCGCGCCGGTTTGCCGCCCTTACTGGATCGCTTCTATCGTCATGGCTGATGCCCCTATTCTGATCACCGGTGGCGCCGGCTTCATCGGTTCCCACCTCAGCGATGCGTTGCTGGAAAAAGGCTATAGCGTGCGTATCCTCGACGACCTGTCGACGGGCAAGCGCAGCAACCTGCAGATCGACAACCCCCGGCTGCAACTGGTCGAAGGTGATGTCGCCGACGCCGAACTGGTCAAGCGCGCCGCGGCCGGTTGCCAGGCGGTGGTGCACCTGGCCGCGGTCGCCTCGGTACAGGCCTCGGTGGACGACCCGGTGAAAACCCACCAGAGCAACTTCATCGGCACCCTCAACGTGTGCGAGGCCATGCGCCTGAACGGCATCAAGCGCGTGCTGTTTGCCTCCAGCGCGGCGGTGTACGGCAACAATGGCGAAGGCCAGTCGATTGTCGAAGACACGCCCAAGGCGCCGTTGACGCCTTACGCGGTGGATAAACTGGCCAGCGAGCAGTACCTGGACTTCTACCGCCGCCAGCATGGCCTGGAGCCGGTGGTGTTCCGCTTTTTCAATATCTTCGGCCCGCGCCAGGATCCTTCCTCGCCGTATTCCGGGGTTATCAGCATCTTCTGCGAGCGCGCCCTGAACGGCACGCCGATCACCCTGTTTGGCGACGGTGAGCAGACCCGCGATTTTCTCTATGTTGGCGATCTGGTCACGGTAATGGTCCAGGCGCTGGAGTTGGCACAGGTCGAGGAGGGCGCGGTGAACATCGGCCTGAACCAGGCCACTTCGCTGAACCAGTTGCTGGCGGCATTGAAGTCGGTGGTTGGCGATTTGCCGGCGATCAGCCATGGGCCGGCGCGCTCGGGCGATATCCGCCATTCGCGGGCGAACAACCAGCGCTTGCTGGCACGTTTTGATTTCCCTGAGCCGACGCCGCTGGTAGTGGGGCTGGCGCGACTTTTAGGACGCTGAAAAGCAGCGCGGGGCAAGCCCGCTCCTACATCACGCTGTAGGAGCGGGCTTGCCCCGCGATGTGCGTTTGAAGACGCTTAGAACTTGTAACCCACGCCAACCATGTAGACCCATGGATCGACATCGACGTCGACCTTGGTCTTGCCAACGCCCAGGGCGCTCGGGCCGTCGATGGTGGCCTTGGTGTCGATGTCGACGTACCAGACCGCGGCGTTGATCAGGAAGTTGTCGTTGATCATGTAGTCCATGCCCAACTGACCGGCCAGGCCGACCGAGTCTTTCAACTTCATGTTGCTGAAGCCTTGAGCCTTGCGGTTGCTGCTCAGGTCTTCGTCAAAGAACATGGTGTAGTTCAGACCGATACCGGCGTAAGGCTGGAACTTCGACGAAGCTTCCATCGGGTAGTACTGCAGCGACAGGGTCGGTGGCAGTTGCTTGATGTCGCCCAGCTTGCCATCCAGGCCAGCGCCCAGGCCCTTGACGCCCACGGTGTGCTGGAACGGAGTGGCGGCCAGCAGCTCGAGGCCGATGTGGTCGGTCAGCATGTAGGCAAACGCCAGGCCCAGCTGGGTGTCGCTGTCCAGAGTAGCCTTGGTGCCGGACATCTTGGTGCCGTCGAGCTTGATGTCGCCGCTGTTCTCGTTGGGAGCGGTAGTGATCGCACCGGCACGCAGGATGAAGTCGCCAGCCTGGTGGGCGTGGGCAACAGGGGCTGCAAGCGCCAGAGCAACGAGCGAGGCGCCAAGCAAGGACTTGTTCATGGAAGCTCCCAAAGGACGTTTAGAATTTAATGAGTCCAATGGTAAGGAGCTGACGGACGGCGACTTTTGACGCAGCTCAATGAAATCGTCAAAGGCTGACAAGCGGCCTTTCATTCTAGCTCGTATGCGTAGATTTTCTCGGCTTCCATCTGATATCCGGCATCGGCCAGCTCGCTGCTGGAGGCTTTGACCTGCATCTGGCCTTCAATCCAGTACGGTTGGTAGAGGTCTTCGACCTTGACGCCGATCTCGCTGAAGATGTGAACGATCTGGTTCGACGGCGGTGGCGGTACATGAATGCAGGCGCCGTAGTAAGGCACCAGCAGGAACTCGGTGGTGCGGCCTTCTTCGCTGACCTCCAGCGGCACGATATACCCCGGCAGTTTGACCTGCTGGCCATCCAGGGCCTTGACCACCGGGGCATTGGGTGCGGTTTGCCGCGCAGCGGGTGCCGATTCGGCAGCCAGGGCCTCGCTCAGTTGCGAAAGGTCGTGCAGCGGCGCCAGTTGTGGATGGATCACCGGCGCCCCGGCCGGGATCAGTTGCTGCCACTCCAGGGTGCGCGGTTCAGCGGCCCACAGGGGCGAGGCAATCAACAGCAGCAACAGCAGCAAGACGCGGTTCATCGAGGTACTCACAGGTGAATGGACAGGCCGTCGGCCAGCGACTGGCGATAGGCGCGCCAGGCCGGCACGCTGCCCATCAGCAAGGCGGCGCCAAGGATGATGCCCAGCAGGGTCCATTCATGGGCGCTGGGCCAGGCCAGCGGCAGCAACAGGCCGTAATTGGCCTGCACGTAACCCTGGGCCAGGGCGATGCAGGCGTACAACAAAGCCACCCCGGCGATGATGCCGGCCACCGCCAGGGCCAGTGCTTCGAGCACCAGCAGCCCGGCAATGTGCCAGGGACGCGCGCCGACCGAGCGCAGGATGGCCATTTCCCGGCGCCGTTCGTTGAGGCTGGTGAGGATCGCCGTGAGCATGCCAATCAGGCCGGTCAGCACCACGAATAGCGAGACCACGAACAGCGCCTGCTCGGCCGTGCCCATCAGGCTCCAGAGCTCTTGCAGGGCCACGCCCGGGAGGATCGCCAGCAGCGGCTCGTTGCGGTACTCGTTGATCTCCCGTTGCAGGCTGAAGGTGGCCACCTTGTTGTTCAGGCCGAGCATGAAGGCGGTGATGGCGGCGGGCTTGAGGTCCATGTTGCGCGCCTGATCGGCGCTGATACGCCCGGCGCCGCGGGCCGGCATGCCGTTGTGCCAGTCAATGTGGATGGCCTCCATACCGCCCAGGCTGATGTGCAGGGTGCGGTCGACCGGGGTGCCGGTGCGTTGCAGCACGCCGACCACGGTGAATGGTTTGTCATCGTGTTTGACCAGGCTGATGGCCGCCACGCCATGGGCCAGCACCAGCTTGTCGCCCAGCTTGTAGTGCAGGGCATCGGCCACCTCGGCACCAAGCACCACCTCGAACGGGTCGCTGGCGAAAGCGCGGCCCTCGGCCAGTTGCAGGTTCTGCTTGCGGCCGTACTGGTAGTGCTCGAAATAGCGCGCGTCGGTGCCCATCACCCGGTAGCCGCGATGGGAATCGCCCAGGGAGATGGGAATGGCCCATTTCACCCGTTTGTCGCTGGCGTAGTGTTCGAAGCTCTCCCAGCGGATGTTGTTGGTGGCGTTGCCGATGCGAAACACCGAGTACAGCAGCAGGTTCACCGAGCCCGAGCGGGCGCCGACAATCAGGTCGGTGCCGCTGATGGTGCTGGCAAAGCTGGCGCGGGCTTCGGTGCGCACCCGCTCGACCGCCAGCAGCAGGCACACCGACAGGGCGATGGCGAAGGCGGTCAAAAATGCAGTAAAGCGGCGGTTGGCCAGGCTGGCCAGGGCAAGGCGGAGCAGGTACATCAGGCCTCCAGGTCGTTGGCCGGGCGGGCCGCGCGGTTGAGTTCGGCAAGGGACAGCTGGCGGTCGAACAACGGTGCCAGGCTCTGGTCGTGGCTGACGAACAGCAGGCTCGAGCCGGCCGCACGGCATTCGGCGAACAACAGGCGGATGAAGGCTTCGCGGGTGTCGGCGTCGAGGGCTGATGTTGGCTCGTCGGCGATTACCAGCTCCGGCTGGCCGATCAAGGCCCGGGCGGCGGCAACGCGCTGTTGCTGGCCGATCGACAGGCTGCCCGCGCGGCGGGCAAGCAACGCCGGGTCTTTCAGGCCCAGGTGGGCGAGCAGGCTGGCGGCGGCCTGGTCGATGCTGCCATGGCGCTCGGCGGCGCGTTGTGCGCGGCTGCGCGAGAAGCGGCAGGGCAGTTCGACGTTCTCCCGTACCGAGAGAAACGGCAGCAGGTTGAACTGCTGGAAGATGTAGCCGGTGTGATCGACGCGAAAACGGTCGCGGGCGGCCAGCTTCAGTTCGCTCAAGTCCTGGCCGAGCAGGCGGATGCTGCCGCGATCGGGCTTTTGCACACCGCCCAAAAGGCCCAGCAGGGTGGTCTTGCCGCTGCCGCTGGGGCCTTTGAGAAACAACGATTCGCCGGCTTCCAGGCGCAGGGTGGGAATCTCCAGCAGGGGGGCTTGGCCCGGCCAGGCGAAGCCCAGGTCGGTCAGTTCAATCAGTGCCTGGCTCATAAATGAACGCCCGGGTTACCCCGGGCGTTTCGCTGCAAAAGGGCTATCAGAAGTTGATCGTGGCCTTGGCCGGGGTCGCTTCGACACCTTGCTGGCCGTTGGGCCCGATCAGTTGCAGGGTAATTTTCTGGGTGGCGGGGAAGGCCTTGAACAACGGAGTCAGGTCGAGGCTCTTGAGTTCAGCGGGCTTGTCGCAGGTCAGCCGGTAATGGGCATGGACCTCACTGTGCTCATGGCCTTCGTGCTCGTCGCCGTCATCATCGACTGCCGGCTTGTCGCCGAACAGCGGGCTTTCCAGCTCCTGGTCACTTTCGCTGCAGTTGGCCGCCTTGGCCAGGCCGAACAGCGCCAATGGTTTTTCCAATTGTGAACGCACGGCAGCAACCTTGGCTTTGTCGGCGGCGCTGGTGGCCGGGTGTTCGAAGCCGACCAGGTTCATCGCCGGGCTGTCCAGTTCCAGTTCCAGGGACTTGTCGTCGAGCACCACATTCAAGCGCGCGACGCCGTGTTCATGGGCGCCGAGGCTGCCATGGGCGTGGTCATGATCGTGGTCGTGGCCTTCATGGGCGTGGGCGACGGCCAGGGGCAACAAGGCAAACGGCAAGGCGAGCAACAGACGACGCATGGGCTGACTCCGCGGAGGCACTGGAATGATTTGGTAATGTTATAACAACTTGTTCGGCGTGCGCCAGTGTGCTTGGCGATGAAGCGTTGGCGTGGGAGCATGGGCCCATTGACTGCGCACAAGGACACCCCCATGCGAATTCGCGGACACATCGGCGACTGGCCGGTAGACCTGACCCTGGAACTGGACCCGGCGGAATGGGCGCAACTGGGCGGCCAGCTGGCCGCTGTGACGCCAGCGCCTGCAGCAGCGGCGAGTGCGGTTGCGGCGGTGCGACCGGATGATGCGCTCTGGCAGGCGGCGCGCGAGGTACTGCGCAAGGCCGGGCAGCTCAACGGGCCGGAGTTGCTTGAACACTTGGAAGGGCTGGCGGGCAATACCGCGGCGGGCAAGCGACTGCTGGTGCGCCTGCGCCACAGTGCCGAGGTGAAGGTGCAAAGCGGGGCGGATGCGCCGGTTTATCACTGGGTGGGGTAATGAGGGTGTCGCGGGGCAAGCCCGCTCCTACAGGATCAGTAGGAGCGGGCTTGCCCCGCGATCAATTCAATACAAGGCAGCAAACAACTTGCGACGGTAGCTGCCAACCAGCGGGTGGTCGTTGCCCAGCAGGTCAAACACCTGCAGCAAGGTCTTGTGTGCCACCCCGCCGTCATAGCCGCGATTGCGCTTGAACAGCTTGAGCAAGCCTTCCAGCGCCGCTTCGTACTGCTGACGCGACAACTGCTGGATGCACAGCTGGTACGCGGCCTCGTCATCTTCAGCATTCTGCGCCAGGCGCGCTTTAAGGTCGGCGACTTCCGGCAGGCTGGCGGCCAGGCCGAGAAAGGTCAGCTGCGCCTTGGCACCGGCCAGGGCAGCCTTGTGCTCGTCGCTCTTGACCGCGTCGAGCACGGTCTGGGCTTCACCCAGTTCGCCGCGCTCAGCCAGGCAGCGGGCGTAGAGGATCAGCGCGCCGGCATTGCTGTTGTCTTCGCTGAGCAGCGCCTTGAGGGTGCTTTCGGCTTCGCTGAAACGGCCTTCGGCAAACAGCGCCTGGGCTTGCTCCAGCGGGTCGGCGGCAGCCGGGGGCGGCAGTTGTACATGGGGTTCGAGCAGGGCGCGAATCGCCGACTCGGGTTGGGCACCGGCAAAGCCGTCGACCGGCTGGCCATCCTTGAACAGCACTACGGTGGGCAGGCTGCGGATGCCGAAGCGGGCGACGATGTCCTGCTCGATATCGCAGTTGACCTTGGCCAGCAGCAGTTCGCCCTGGTAGCTCTCGGTGATCTGCGCCAGCAGCGGCATCAGTGCCTTGCACGGCGCGCACCACTCGGCCCAGAAGTCGACCAGTACCGGTTTATGGAAAGAGTTCTGGATCACCAACTGATCGAAGTCGGCGCCAGTGGCATCGAAAATGTACGGGGTAGCAGGGTTCATCGCGACTCTCGAAAATCCGTGAATGGCATCACTATAAAGGCTGGCGGCTGGCGTGGTACAGGCTGACCCGGCGGAATTCGTGGGGCTCGGCCAGGTCCGGCAGGGTCAGGGCATCGAGCACGCCCAGCGACCGGTACAGCGGGTGGCGGAAATCCCGTACCCGCGAATCGGCGACCAGGGCCTGCTGGCCACGGCTGAGAAACTCGTCCAGCAACGGTAGGTTGGCGCGGTCGTAGAGCACGTCGGCGACCAGGATCAGGTCGAAACGGTCGGCCTCCTGGAAAAAATCGCTGGAATAACTCAGTTCCACCTCATTGAGCTCGGCATTCGCCCGGCAGGCCTGCAGCGCCAGCGGGTCAAGGTCGCAAGCCACCACTTCCAGCGCGCCGGCCTTGGCTGCCGCGATACCGGCAATCCCGGAGCCTGCGCCAAAGTCCAGCACGCGCTTGCCTTCGACCCAATGCCGATGCTCATCCAGGTAGCGGGCCATGGCCAGGCCGCTGGCCCAGCAGAAACTCCAGTACGGCGGCTCGTGAAGGATGCGCCGGGTTTCTTCGGAGCTGAAGGCGCGGTCCATGTTCTGCGCATCGATCAGCCACAACTTGAGCGCGCACTCGGGCAGGTCGCTGACCACCAGTTGCGCATCCCCAAGCAACTCGCTCAAGGCCTGTTGCAGTGGAGCGGGCGCCATCATGGCGCCTTTTCGAAGCGCAGCGGGCCGGTGGCCTGGGTTTGCGCCTGGGCGATGCGCAGGGGCGGCAGGTGCAGGATCAGCTGGCCGGACTTGCTCGCGCGACCGCGCAGCTCGACCCGCGCCCCGGCGGGAAAGGCCTCGGGGTTGAAGCGCAGGCGAAACGGCAGGTCCAGGCCATTGCCGCTGAACGTGCTGCTGGCCAGCAAGCCTTGCGGGCGGCCGCGCTCATCGATCACCAGCAGGGCCAGTTCGACTTCGGCGCCGGCCGGAATGTTCTGCAAGGTGCCGCTCAATTCGCGCTGATAGGCCGGCAGTGGCCCGAGCTCCCTGGCCGGTTTGCTGGCTACCGGGGCTTTGGGGGCCGGTACAGGCTGGGGTTTATCGCTGCTGCACGCGCTCAGCACGGCAGCAAAACTGAGCACGACAAGCGCTCTTGATGGCATGGGGAATTCCTTCGCGGCATATTTCCTCACTGGATGGTAACCCCTTTGGCTTGTCTTGCCAGTGGGATGCGCTACCATGGCCCTCCCTTTTTTTGTTGCCTGCCACCATGCACTGTCCCTTCTGCGGTGCCAACGACACCAAGGTCATCGACTCGCGACTGGTTGCCGAGGGCGAGCAAGTGCGCCGTCGGCGCGAATGCGTAGCCTGCGGTGAGCGCTTCACCACCTTCGAAACCGCCGAACTGGTTCTGCCCCGGCTGATCAAGCAGGACGGCAGCCGCCAGCCTTTCGACGAAGAAAAACTGCGTGCCGGTATGCAGCGCGCCCTGGAAAAACGCCCGGTCAGCGTCGAGCGCCTGGAAGCGGCGCTGGCGCATATCAAGCACAAGCTGCGGGCTACCGGTGAGCGCGAGATCAAGTCGCTGGTGGTCGGCGAGCTGGTGATGGCCGAGCTGCAAAAGCTCGATGAAGTCGCCTATATCCGCTTCGCCTCGGTGTACCGGCGTTTCCAGGACCTCAACGAGTTCCGTGAAGAAATCGACCGCCTGGCCCGTGTGCCGGCTAAAGAGTGAGCATGTCCAGCGAACGCGCGGTGCTTGATGCGCACTACATGGCCCGGGCCATCGAGCTGGCCCGCAAGGGCTTGTACTCCACCCACCCGAACCCGCGCGTGGGTTGCGTGATCGTCCGCGACGGCCAGGTGGTCGGCGAAGGCTGGCACGTGCGCGCCGGCGAGCCGCATGCCGAGGTGCATGCCTTGCGCCAGGCCGGCGAGCTGGCCCGCGGCGCTTGCGCCTACGTCACCCTTGAGCCGTGCAGCCACCATGGGCGCACGCCGCCGTGTGCCGAGGCGCTGCTCAAGGCTGGTGTGGCGCGGGTGGTCGCGGCCATGCAGGACCCCAATCCGCAAGTCGCCGGCAACGGCCTCAAGCGCCTGGCCGATGCGGGTATCGAGGTTGCCAGCGGTGTGTTGGAGGCCGAGGCCCGCGCCCTGAACCCGGGCTTTCTCAAGCGTATGGAACACGGCCTGCCGTTCGTCCGGGCCAAGCTGGCGATGAGCCTGGACGGCCGCACGGCCATGGCCAGCGGCGAGAGCCAGTGGATTACCGGCCCGGCGGCGCGCTCGGCAGTGCAGCGTTTGCGCGCCCGCTCCAGCGTGGTGCTGACCAGCGCCGAAAGCGTATTGGCCGACAACGCGCGGATGACCGTGCGCGCCGAAGAACTGGGCCTGGACCCGGCAACCACCGCGCTGGCCCTGGCGCGTCCGCCTTTGCGGGTGTTGATCGATGGTCGCTTGCGTGTGCCGCTCGATGCGCCGTTCTTTACCGCCGGCCCGGCCCTGGTGGTCACCGCCGCTGAAGCCGACGCACGTTATGCCCAGGCCGGTCTTGAGCTGCTGAGCCTGCCCGGCAATGCTGGCCGCGTCGACCTGCCGGCGCTGATGCTTGAGCTGGCCGCGCGTGGCGTCAACGAAGTGCTGGTCGAAGCCGGTGCCGGCCTGGTCGGCGCCTTTGCCCGGCAGGGACTGATCGACGAGTACCAGATTTTTGTCGCCGGACGCATCCTTGGCTCCAGTGCCCGGCCGTTGCTCGACTGGCCCCTGGATAAAATGAGCCAGGCGCCCCATTTGCAGATCACCGAAATGCGCGCAGTAGGCGATGACTGGCGAGTCACAGCAGTACCCAAGCCTGCGCCCGGCGTATAATTTGCGGCTAGCGCCATGCGCAGCCCTGTTCTCGAGGAGGACTTCATGTTCACCGGCATCATCGAATCGATTGGCAGCATCCGTTCCCTGACCCCAAAAGGCGGTGACGTGCGGGTGTATGTCGAAACCGGCAAGCTCGACCTGGGCGACGTCAAGCTGGGCGACAGCATCGCCGTCAACGGCGTGTGCCTGACCGCGGTCGAGCTGCCTGGCGATGGCTTCTGGGCCGACGTCAGCCGCGAAACCCTCGACTGCACCGCCTTCAACGAGCTCAAAAGCGGCAGCCGGGTCAACCTCGAAAAAGCCCTGACGCCGACCACCCGCCTGGGCGGTCACCTGGTCAGCGGCCATGTCGACGGCGTCGGCGAAGTGGTCTCGCGCAGCGATAACGCCCGCGCCATCCAGTTCCGCATCCGTGCACCCAAGGAGCTTGCCAAGTACATTGCCCACAAGGGCTCGATCACCGTCGACGGCACCAGCCTGACGGTGAACGTCGTCGATGGCGCCGAGTTCGAGCTGACCATCGTCCCGCACACCCTGGCCGAAACCATCATGGCCGACTACCGTCCAGGTCGTCGGGTGAACCTTGAGGTCGACCTGCTGGCACGTTACCTGGAGCGTCTGCTGCTGGGTGACAAGGCCGCCGAGCCAAGCAAAGGCAGCGGCATCACCGAAAGTTTCCTGGCCGCCAACGGCTACCTGAAATCCTGATTTGAAAGGGGGTGCCGAGTGGCGCTCAACAGCATCGAAGAACTGGTCGAAGACATCCGCCAAGGCAAAATGGTCATCCTCATGGATGACGAAGACCGCGAGAACGAAGGCGACCTGATCATGGCCGCCGAGTGCTGCAAGGCCGAGCACATCAACTTCATGGCCAAGCACGCCCGCGGCCTGATCTGCATGCCGATGTCGCGCGAGCGCTGCGAAACGCTCAAGCTGCCGCTGATGGCGCCACGCAATGGCTCGGGTTTCGGCACCAAGTTCACCGTGTCGATCGAAGCCGCCACCGGCGTCACCACCGGCATTTCCGCCGCCGACCGCGCGCGCACCGTGCAGGCTGCCGCCGCCCGTGATGCCAAGGCCGAAGACATTGTCAGCCCCGGTCACATTTTCCCGCTGATGGCCCAGCCTGGCGGGACCCTGGCCCGTGCCGGCCACACCGAAGCTGCCTGCGACCTGGCGCGCATGGCCGGTTTCGAGCCGAGCGGGGTGATTTGCGAGGTGATGAACGACGACGGCACCATGTCGCGTCGCGCCGAACTCGAGACTTTTGCCGCCGAACACAACATCAAGATCGGTACCATTGCCGACCTGATCCACTACCGGATGATCCACGAACGTACCGTTCAGCGGGTTTCCGAGCAGCCGCTGGACAGCGAGCTGGGCCATTTCAACCTGGTCACCTACCGTGATTCGGTCGAAGGCGACGTGCACATGGCGCTGACCCTGGGCAACATTTGCGCCGAAGAACCGACCCTGGTGCGGGTGCACAACATGGACCCGCTGCGCGACCTGCTGATGGTCAAACAACCGGGCCGCTGGAGCCTGCGCGCGGCCATGAGCGCCGTTGCAGACGCCGGCAGCGGCGTGGTGCTGCTGCTCGGCCACCCGCTCGATGGCGACGTGCTGCTGGCGCACATTCGCGAAAGCGCCGACGCTGGCGCCCAGGCGAAAACCCCGACCACCTACAGCACCGTCGGTGCCGGTTCGCAGATCCTGCGCGACCTGGGCGTGCGCAAAATGCGCCTGATGAGTTCGCCAATGAAGTTCAATGCGATATCCGGATTCGATCTGGAAGTTGTAGAATACGTGCCCTCCGAATAAAGCAGGCGGTTTTTCGCGCTGCCATTCGTGTCCCAAACACCCACAGGCCGCCCGTTTGCGGCCTGGCTCTTTAAGATGAGAACTCCGCAATGACCCTGAAGACCATCGAAGGTACCTTCATTGCCCCCAAAGGTCGCTATGCTTTGGTGGTTGGCCGCTTCAACAGCTTCGTCGTCGAAAGCCTGGTGAGCGGTGCCGTTGATGCCCTGGTTCGCCACGGTGTGAACGAAAGCGACATCACCATCATCCGTGCCCCGGGTGCCTTCGAAATCCCGCTGGTGGCACAGAAAGTCGCCCAGCAAAGCGAATATGCCGCGATCATCGCCTTGGGCGCCGTGATCCGTGGCGGTACCCCGCACTTCGAATACGTTGCGGGCGAATGCACCAAGGGCCTGGCCCAGGTGTCCATGGAGTTCGGCGTGCCGGTCTCCTTCGGTGTCCTGACCGTCGATTCGATCGAACAGGCCATTGAGCGTTCCGGCACCAAGGCCGGCAACAAGGGCGCCGAAGCTGCCCTGTCCGCTCTGGAAATGGTCAGCCTGCTGGCGCAGTTGGAGGCCAAGTGATTAGCGACGAAAGCGATCGTTTCAACCCGCGCGATCCAAAACCTGCGGATGCTGGCAAGCCATCGAAAAGCGCCAAGCGTCGCGAAGCCCGTCAGCTCGCGACCCAGGCCCTGTACCAATGGCACATGGCCAAGCAGTCGCTGAACGAGATCGAAGCGCAGTTCCGGGTCGATAACGATTTCATCGATGTCGACGGCGCCTACTTCCGCGAAATCCTCCATGGGGTTCCGGCGAAGAAAGTCGAGATCGATGAAGCACTCAAGCCATGCCTGGACCTGGCCCTCGAAGAGCTCGATCCGGTTGAACTGGCGGTGCTGCGCCTGTCCACCTGGGAGTTCATGATGCGCGTCGATGTTCCGTACCGCGTTGTGATCAACGAAGGTGTGGAGCTGGCCAAAGTGTTTGGCGCCACCGACGGCCACAAGTTCGTCAACGGCGTGCTCGACAAGCTGGCACCACGCCTGCGTGAAGCCGAAGTCAAGGCGTTCAAGCGCTGATTCCGGCGCTCTGTGCCAATGGGTGAGTTCGAGCTGATCCGTCATTACTTCGCCGCCGCGTCCTGTGCGCAAGGCGGCGAAGGTGTGGCCCTGGGCATTGGCGATGATTGCGCCTTGCTCAGCGTGCCAGCCGGCGAACAGCTGGCGATCTCCACCGATACGCTGGTGGCCGGGGTGCATTTCCCGGCTGTCTGCGACCCTTTTCTGCTCGGTCAGCGTTCGCTGGCCGTCGCTGCCAGTGACCTGGCTGCCATGGGCGCCACGCCCATCGGCTTTACCCTTGCCCTGACCCTGCCCGAGGTTCGCGCCGACTGGCTGCAGGCTTATGCCCGCGGTTTGAACCAGATGGCCGAAAGCTGCCAGCTGAGCCTGATCGGCGGCGACACCACACGTGGCCCGCTGAGCCTGACCATGACCGTGTTCGGCCGCGTACCCGGCGGCCAGGCCCTGACCCGCAGCGGTGCCCGCGCCGGCGACCTGCTGTGCGTCGGCGGCGAACTGGGCAATGCCGCCGGCGCCTTGCCGCTGGTGCTCGGCGAGCGCGTGGCCGAGGCGGCCCAGGCCGAACCGCTGCTGGCCCATTACTGGTCGCCGCAACCGCAACTGGCGCTGGGCCAGGTGCTGCGCGGCAAGGCAACCTCGGCGCTGGATATCTCCGACGGCCTGCTCGCCGATTGCGGACATATCGCCAAGGCGTCTCAGGTGGCATTGCAGGTCGAGCTGGAGCGGCTACCGTTGTCGGCGGCGCTGCTGGCCTTTTTCGGTCGCGCAGGCGCGCAACAGGCGGCATTGGCCGGCGGCGACGATTACGTCCTGGCCTTCACCTTGCCCGAAGCTGAGCTTGCACCGTTGCTGGCGGCCGGCTGGCCGGTCCATGTGGTCGGGCGGGTGAGTGCCGGCAGCGGCGTGCGCCTGCTTGATGGCAGTGGCCAGGACATCACCCCACACACCCGGGGCTATCAACATTTTAAGGAGACACCGTGACCGATCACCCCAAACAGGTGCCTGCGGAGTTCGTTCCGCCGTCGGTCTGGCGCAATCCCTGGCATTTCCTGGCATTCGGCTTTGGCTCCGGAACCCTGCCCAAGGCGCCGGGAACCTGGGGCTCGCTGGTGGCTCTACCGTTTATCCCGTTGTGGCAGATGCTGCCCGATTGGGGCTACTGGCTGATGCTCGGGTTGACCATGCTGTTCGGCTTCTGGCTGTGCGGCAAGGTCGCGGATGACCTCAAGGTCCACGACCATGAGGGCATCGTCTGGGACGAAATGGTCGGCATGTGGATAACCCTGTGGCTGGTGCCGGAGGGCTGGATGTGGCTGCTGGCGGGCTTTTTGATGTTCCGTTTCTTCGACATCCTCAAGCCCTGGCCGATCCGCTGGATTGATCGTCATGTGCATGGCGGGGTCGGGATCATGCTCGACGATGTTTTGGCCGGGGTGTTTGCCTGGCTGGGCATGCAGGTTCTGGTATGGAGTTTCACCTAAGGAGCGGGGCGATGACGGGATGGCGGCTGTTGCTGGTGTTGCTGGTCCTGGCGGCAGGTGTGGTCAAGGCGGCGGACGCGCCGTCGGCGACACCTGGCCAGGTTCGTCTGGTCAGTGAAGAGTGGCTCGACTACACCAACGCCGACGGCAGCGGCCTGGCCTGGGACGTGCTGCGCAAGGTGTTCGAGCCGGCCGGCGTCAAGGTTCGCACCCAGAGTGCGCCGTACAGCCGCGCGGTAGGCCTGGTCAAACGCGGTGAGGCCGATGCCTGGGTCGGTTCCTATCACGAAGAGAACGCCGACAACCTCTATCCGCGCTGGCATTTCGATATGGACCATATCTATGCCCTGGGCCTGGCCACCAGCCCTGTGCCGACCCAGCAGACCCTCGGCCAGTATCGCCTGGCCTGGGTGCGCGGCTACGACTACAAGAGCTATCTGCCCAATGTCGGACACTTTCGCGAAATCCAGCGCCGCGAGGGGATTTTGCCGATGCTTGAGCATGATCGCGTCGACTACTACATCGATGCCCTGACCGAAGTCGACTATGTGCTCGGCCAGGCCCCCGATCCCAAGCTGTTTCGCCGCAGCCACCTGGCGGAGCTGCCGCTGTACCTGGCCTTTGGCCGCACCGCCGAGGGCAAGGCGTTGCGCGCGCTGTTCGACCAGCGCATGGACAAGCTGGTGGCCAGTGGCGAGTTGCGGGCGATCTTCGAGCACTGGAAGCAGCCCTATCCGTTCGACGGCGAGGGCAAGCGGCCGTAGCTGATATCGAACTTGTCGATCTGTTTGCCCAATAATTCAGCCTAAGCAGCGTCGCCACGCTGCTGATACAATCGGCCCACGTCAATTTTCAAGTTACTGATCAGGAGCACAACGTGCCCGTCGTTTTTGTTGCCGCTTCCAAGCTGCCTACCCCGTTTGCGACCTTCACCATGCATGGTTTTCTCGATGAAGCCACCGGCCGCGAGCACGTCGTGCTCAGCCTGGGTGATGTGGCCGATGGGCAGCCGGTGCTGGGGCGCCTGCATTCCGAATGCCTGACCGGCGACGCCTTGTTCAGCCAGCGCTGCGACTGCGGTTCGCAACTCGAAGCGGCCCTGCAGGCGATCGCCCGCGAAGGCCGCGGCGTGCTGCTGTACCTGCGTCAGGAAGGCCGTGGCATTGGCCTGTTGAACAAGATCCGCGCCTACGAGCTGCAAGATGGCGGCGCCGACACCGTCGAAGCCAACGAACGCCTGGGCTTTGCCGCCGACCAGCGTGACTACGGCATGTGCCAGCCGATGCTCGAGCACCTGGGTGTCAAGTCGCTGCGGCTGATGACCAACAATCCGCGCAAGGTCAAGGCACTGACCGGCATGGGCATTCCGGTTGCCGAGCGGGTGCCGCTGCACACCGGCCACAACCCGCATAACAAACACTACCTGGCGACCAAAGCCGGCAAGCTCGGCCACATGATGGGCAACGAGCACCAGGGCGAGGCCGGTCGGGCGTGACCCGCGCCCAGGTTCGCCGTCGCCTGGAGCTGGCCTGGTGGCAGTACCTGGCGGTGGCGCTGGCGCCGTTGCTGGTGTTTGCCTGGGCCTTCGGTGGCGTGCAGGCGTTGATTCCGATCCTGGCCATGCCGATGTTCATCGCCGGCGTGGCCTCGATGTTCCTCAGCCTGCCGCGCTTTGGCGCCTACAAGCATGGGCTGATCGCCACCCAGAAAGCCCTGAACAGCGACGATGAACCTGCGGCCTGGATCGAGCTGGCACGTATCCGCCGCTTGGGCATGTTGTTCGCCTGCCTGCCGGCCTGGGTCGCCGCGTTGTCGGTATTCGTTGGCCTTGAGGCGGTGCCGCAGATCCTCCTGGCAATCTCCAGCGTGGTCCTGCTCTACCTCTATCGCATTCCTCGTCAGCTCGGCTGATGCGTCGCTACCTGTGGCTGTTGCTGCTGGCCTTCGGCATGCCGCTGGCAGCGGCGCCGCGGGTGGTTAGCCTGGCGCCCTCGATCACTGAAATCATCCTCGAGCTGCAAGCCGGCGACCTGCTGGTGGGCATGGCCGAGTGGCACGAACGGCCGACGCAGTTAAGCGCCGTACCGCTGGTGGGGCGCTACGGCCAGCTGGACATGGAGCGCCTGCTCAGCGTGCGCCCGGACCTGGTGCTGTACTGGCCGGGCAGCGTGCCGGCGGCCCAGCGCGACCAGCTCGAACGCCTGGGTATCGCGCTATACAGCGTCGATGTGCACGAGCTGGATGACCTGGTGTCGCAGGTGGACGAAATTGGCCTGCGGATCGGGCGCAAGGCGCAGGGCGGGCAGTTATCCACAGCCTTGCGCCAGCGCCTTGCCGCGTTGCGCCAGCAGTACCATCGCGAGCAGGCGCTGACAGTGTTCTACCAGGTCTGGGACAAGCCGCTGTATACGGTTGGCGGTTACCAGATCATCTCCGATGCGCTGAGTGTCTGCGGCGCGCGCAATGTGTTTGCCGACCTCCCCCAGCCGGCGCCGCAGGTCAACTTGGAGACCGTGCTGGCGCGCAACCCGCAGGTGATCCTTGCCCCTGATCAGCTCCAACTCGATGCCTGGAAGGCCTGGCCGCACGTCGCTGCCGTGCGTGATGGCCTGTTGCTGCAGGTACCTGACAAAGGCCTGGAGCGCCCCAGCGGGCAGATGATCGAAGCGACGGCCAAGCTGTGCGAACTGCTGCAGGCTAAAGCGCCGGTGTCCAGGTGACGCCCAATAGCCAGGTGCGGCCCTCTTCGCGGTAGCCGTAGCTTGCACCCTCGTAGTTGTACAGGGCGCGTGAGTAGGCCTTGTCGAAGAGGTTATCCAGCTTGAAGTCCAGCTTGATCTCGCGGTTTAACGCCCAACTGCCACGCAGTCCGAGCAGGCCGTAGCCGCCGAGCTTGCTGCTGTTGGCTTCATCGTCGTAACTGCTGCTCACTGCTTGCCAGCTGGCGCCCACGCCCCATTTATCGTATTGCCGGTCAAGGTCCAGGCTCAGTGTTCTGCGGGCTCGTCGTGCCAGGGTGTGACCGCTGTCGCGGTCACGGGGGTCGATCAACGCCAGGCCCAGATTGCTTTGCCAGCCAAACCATTGCTGATGCAATGCAGCCTCGAAGCCGCTCACTCGCGCGGAGGCGACGTTTCTTGGGATCGAACCTTCACCGAAAATGATCGCATCGCGCAGCTCTGTACGATAAATCGACGTTTCCAGTCGGCTGTCTTCACTCAGCTGGCTGCGCCATTGTAATTCGTAGCTTTTCGAGCGCTCAGGCTTTAGGTTCGGGTTGCTGTACTGGGGGTAGTACAGGTCATTGAACGTGGGTGCACGAAAGCCTTCGCTGTAGGAGAGCAGCAGGTCATTGTTGGCGTTGACCGGCAAGGTCAGGCTGCCACTCCAGGTATTATTCCCGCCGAATTGCTGGTTCTGATCGCGGCGCAAGCCGATTTCGGTGGCGAACCATTGGCCTTTGAAGCGGTGCTGAACGAAGGCTGCGCGATTCCAGCGGCTATCTTCGTCGAAGTTGGTACTGCCATGTACGCGGTCCTGGTACCAGTCGGCGCCCAGCATCACGCTGTTCTGGTCATCGAAAGCCAGGTCGTTCTGCCAGCTGGCGGAGTCGCGATAGGTATTGAACTCGCTGGCGTCTGCGCTGAGTTTGTCTCGTTTCTTGTCGCGGTTTTCGCTATGGCCGAGTTCCAGGCGCGAGTACCAGCGATCATTGAGCTGGGCGCCTAAATACGTCCCCAGGCTGCTGACGTTGAAATCGGTGTAAGGGGCCTGGCCGAAGCTCTGGAAAGTGTCCATGTCGAAGCGCCCGTACGGGTTGTCGTACTCGCTGCGGCCATGGCTGTCGAGCAGGTTCAGACCGGCCTCGATGTTGTCGTTGAAACTATGGCTCAGGCTCAGGTTGAACGACTTGTTACGGTAGGCGTCGTGGTCGCCATCGCTGGGGTAGGAGGTGTGGGTCCAATTGATACCGGCGCTTTCATCGAGGCTGGCGCCAAGATTGAAGCGGGTATTCTGATCACCGCCTGAAACACCGAGGCTGCGCTGCCAGGTCTGTTCACTGCCGGCGGCCAGGCGCAGGCGTGGTTGCAGGCCCTGTTGTGCACTGCGGCGAGTGAAGATCTGAATGACGCCACCAATGGCGTCGCTGCCATAGACCGCCGAGCGTGAACCGCGCAGTACCTCGACACGTTCGATCTGGTCAATACTGAGAAACTGCAAGCCACTGTCACCGGAGGTGGCATTGGCAATGCGCACACCGTCCACCAGTACCAGGCTTTGTGCTGTCTTGCTGCCACGGATGTAAATGCCTGGAACGCTGCCGCGCCCGCCTGTAGGTGCCACCTGAACCCCCGGCACCCGAGTCAGCAGGTCAGTAACACTGGAAGGCTGCAGGCGGTCGATGTCGTCGCGGGTGAACACCGTATTGGCGGCGCTGGTTTGCGTGCGGTCTTCAACCTGGCGGTTGGCACTGATCAGTGTGTTGGGCAGCTTCAGGGCGCTTTCGCGGTCGATCGGGTCGGCCAGCAGGGTGGTTGGCAATAGCAGGAGGGGGGCAAGGCGCAGGGGTTTCATGGGCAGTTCCATTGCTATCGCGGGTCAAGCCCGCTCCCACAAAACCTGTAGGAGCGGGCTTGACCCGCGATGCGGTCTCAAAGACCGAGCAGTTGCATCCGCTGACGCACCGAAGCCTCGATGCCGGCGGCATCCAGGCCGCACTCGGCGAGCATCTGCGCAGGCTTGGCATGCTCGACATACACATCCGGCAGGCCCAGGTGCAGCACTGGCTTGAGCACCGCTTCGCGGGCAAGGAACTCGCTCACTGCCGCACCGGCGCCGCCCATGATGGCGTTTTCTTCGATGGTCACCAGCAGTTCGTGGCTACCGGCAATCTCGCGCACCAGAGCTTCATCCAGCGGTTTGACGAAACGCATGTCGACCACGGTGGCATCGATCTGCTCGGCAACCTTGAGGGCTTCGCTCAGCTGCACGCCGAATACCAGCAAGGCGACCTTGCTGCCCTGGCGGCGGACGATGCCCTTGCCGATTTCCAGTGGCTCGAGGTTGTTTTCGATGGTTGCGTTCGGGCCGCTGCCACGTGGGTAACGCACGGCGGCCGGGCCGTTGTACAGGTGGCCGGTGCTGAGCATCTTGCGCAGTTCGTTCTCGTCGCTCGGGGTCATCACCAGCATGCCGGGGATGCAGCGCAGGAACGACAGGTCGAAGCTGCCCGCGTGGGTCGGGCCGTCTTCGCCGACCAGGCCGGCGCGGTCGATGGCGAACAGCACGTCGAGATTCTGCACCGCGACGTCATGGATCAACTGGTCGTAGGCGCGCTGAAGGAAGGTCGAATAGATCGCCACCACCGGCTTGGCGCCTTCGCAGGCCATGCCCGCAGCCAGGGTGACCGCGTGCTGCTCGGCGATGGCGACATCGAAGTAGCGATCCGGATAGCGCTCGCTGAAGGCCACCAGGTCGGAGCCTTCCTTCATGGCCGGGGTAATGCCGACCAGGCGCTGGTCAGCAGCCGCCATGTCGCACAGCCATTGGCCGAACACTGCGGAGTACTTCGGTCCGGCAGCCTGTTTCGGCGCGGCGGCGGGTTTGTCCACCGGTTCAAGCTTGGTGATCGCGTGGTAGCCGATCGGGTCGACCTCGGCCGGAGCGAAACCCTTGCCCTTTTTGGTGACCACGTGCAGGAACTGCGGGCCCTTGAGGTCCCGCATGTTGCGCAGGGTGGTGACCAGGGTTGGCAGGTCGTGGCCATCGATCGGGCCGATGTAGTTCCAACCCAGCTCTTCGAACAGGGTGCCGGGTACCAGCATGCCCTTGGCGTATTCTTCGGTGCGGCGGGCGATTTCCCAGGCGCCGGGCAGGCGCGAGAGGACCTTCTTGCTGCCCTCGCGCATGCTCGAGTAGGTGCGGCTGGAAAGAATCTTGGCCAGGTAGTTGGACAGGCCGCCGACATTGCGCGAAATCGACATGTCGTTGTCGTTGAGGATCACCAGCATGTCGGCATCGACTTCCTGGGCGTGGTTCAACGCCTCGAAGGCCATGCCGGCAGTCAGCGCGCCGTCACCGATCACGGCAATCGACTTGCGCGGATCGTTCTGCAGACGGGCGGCGATGGCCATGCCCAGGGCCGCACTGATCGAGGTGCTGGAGTGACCGACGCCAAAGGTGTCGTACTCGCTCTCGGCGCGGCGCGGGAAGGCGGCCAGGCCGTCCTTCTGGCGCAGGGTGTGCATGCGCTGGCGGCGACCGGTGAGGATCTTGTGCGGATAGGCCTGATGACCGACGTCCCACACCAGACGGTCGTCCGGGGTGTCGAAGACGTAGTGCAGGGCGATCGTCAGCTCGATGACGCCCAGGCCGGCACCGAAATGCCCGCCGGTCTGACCAACGGTATAGAGCAATTCCTGGCGCAACTCGTCGGCCAGGTTCTCCAGGTCGGCTTCAGCCAGGCGGCGCAGGCCGGCAGGCGTATCGGCACGGTCAAGCAGCGGCGTGACCGGGCGTTCGCGGGGGATCTCTTGAAACGTCGTGGGCATCAGGCGAATCGTTATAGATATGAAGTGGCGGCAGTTTACCTTATTGCGGTGTTGGCTGCCCATTTGAGCTAATCGCGGGGCAAGCCCGCTCCTACAGTGATCGCTGTGGGAGCGGGCTTGCCCCGCGATACCCGCGCTGCTTAGTTACGGCGCTCGACGATGTACCGCGCAAGTTCGCGCAGCGGCTCGGCTGCCGCGTCAAACGGACGCAGGGCATGCAGGGCCTGGTCGCGCAGTTCCAGGGCATAGGCCTTGGCTGCCTCGAGGCCGAGCAGGGCCGGGTAGGTCGGCTTGTCGCGGGCGATGTCGGCGCCCTGGCGCTTGCCCAGGGTGGCGGTGTCGCTCTCGACGTCGAGGATATCGTCCTGAACCTGGAAGGCCAGGCCGATGGCCTGTGCATAGGTTTGCAGGGCCTTGAGCTGGGTCTGGTCGGCGCGGGCGCTGGCCAGGGCGCCGAGCCTGACGCTGGCTTCGATCAGCGCGCCGGTCTTGTGCCGGTGCATGAACTCCAGCGCCGTCTGGTCGAGCTTGAGGCCCACCGAGCCCAGGTCGATGGCCTGGCCGCCGACCATGCCGGCAGGCCCTGCAGCCAGCGCCAGGGTCTGGACCATGGCCAGGCGGATGCTGTCTTGCTGCGGGCTCAATTGCGGGTCGAGCAGGGCGCTGAAGGCCAGGCTCTGCAAACCGTCGCCAGCGAGGATCGCGCAGGCTTCATCGAAGGCCTTGTGGGTGGTCGGCTGGCCGCGGCGCAGGTCGTCATCGTCCATCGCCGGCAGGTCGTCGTGCACCAGCGAGTAGGCGTGAATCAATTCGACCGCGCAGGCCGCGCCGTTGGCCTGCTCCGGTGCAGCACCGAGGGCCTGGCAGGCGGCATAGGCGAGCAGCGGGCGTACCCGTTTGCCGCCATTCATGACGCTGTAGCGCATGGCCTCATAGAGGCGGCTGAGCTCAACCGAGGGGGCGATGAACAGGTGTTCGAGGGCGGCGTCGACCCGCGCCTGGCAACTGGCCTGGTAGGCGGCGATCATTCCGGCTGTTCCGCATCGAAAGGCTCGGCCGCCAGTTCGCCATCGCGCTCGAGCAGCACTTGGACCTTCTGTTCGGCCTGGGCCAGCGCGCTCTGGCAGTCGCGGGTCAGGCTGATGCCCTGCTCGAAGGCAGTCAGCGAGTCTTCCAGCGACAGCTCGCCGTTCTCCAGGCGCTCGACCAGGACCTGCAGGTCGGCGAGGGATTGCTCGAAATCAATGGAGGCTTTTTTTCGGGCCATGGCGGCTGTCTCGGTGGCAGTATAAACGGCGCGACACTAGCAGAGCGGGGCGGGGGGAGCAAATCGATAGGGTCGATCTTTCGTCGCATTCTGTTGCACAAAGGCCGACGGTGAAGTCTTGATTTTTCTACAGGGCTCGCATTGTGAGGGCTTGTGGCTCTCTGCCATAATCGCGCCCGCTTTGCCCCGCGGCTCTGCGGCGGTAACGCCTCCTATTTCTGTTGTCACGTAATGGACTACGTTGTGAGCTTCCTTTCGATCGAGTTCGGCCTCTGCTTCACACTGTTTTTCATCGTTTACTGGAGCCTGTGCTGGAGCGTTCGCTTGCAGAACGTCCTGCTGCTGGCCGCCAGTTACGGCCTGGTGGCCAGTTTCAGCTTCAACTCCCTGTACATCCTGCTGGGCTACAGCGCCCTGGTGTATCTGCTCGGCCTGGTCGGTGAGCGTTATCCCGGGCGGCGCTTCAGCTATTTGCTGGTGTTGCTGCTGGTGCTGGGCTGTTTCTACCTGTTCAAGTACCAGGAGTTCTTTGTCGGCGGCGTGCAGGGCGCCCTGGCCAGCGCCGGGCTGGACGTGTCGCTGCCGGTGCTGGAAGTGCTGGTGCCGATCGGCCTGTCGTTCTACGCCTTTCACTCGGTCAGCTACCTGGTGTCGATCAACCGCCGCGAGATGCCCTCGGCTTCGCCGTTCGACCTGGCCCTGTACCTGGCGTTCTTCCCCAGCCTGATCGCCGGCCCGGTCAACCGAGCCAGCCACATGCTGCCGCAGATTCGCACGAGTACTATCCGTGAAGTGCTGGAGCCGCAACGGGCGCTGGGGTTGATTGCCCTGGCGGTGGTCAAGCTGTTCTTCTGCAGTGCCTGGCTGGCCAGTGAGTGGGTTGACCCGGTGTTCGAGACGCCGGGCAGCTATTCGCCCGAGCAGATACTGCTAAGCGTGTATGGCTACAGCTTTCTGATTTATTTCAACTTCAGCGGTTACACCAACCTGGTCACCGGCATTGCCTTGCTGCTGGGCTTTCGCCTGCCCGACAACTTCAATGCGCCTTATGCCGCGCACAACCTCAAGGAGTTCTGGGGCCGCTGGCACATCAGCCTGTCGCTGTTCATTCGCGACTATGTCTACATTCCGCTGGGCGGCAATCGCCAGGGGGTGTGGCGCGGCAACCTGAACATGCTGCTGGCGATGCTGATTTCCGGCCTGTGGCACGGGGCGAGCATCAACTTCATCATCTGGGGGGCGCTGCATGGCATTGGCCTGGCGCTGTACAAGGCTTCGACCTACATCCTGCCGCAGCCGATGCGCTGGCCGGGCGCCGGCCTGGCGGCGCGCCTGCTGACCTTCCACTACGTGGCCTTCGCCTGGATCTTCTTCCGTAGCGCCAGCCTTGATGAAGCCATGGACATGCTCGCCGGTATCGGCGGCTTGAGCCTGGATGGATTGTTCTCCAGTACCGGCCTGCTGTTGCTGGCGAGCGTGTTGTATGTCGCCGTCTACCCGCAGTTGCTGGTGCTGCTGCGCCAGTTCTTTGCTACCACCACGCGCTTGCCCTGGCAGCTGTATCCAATACCGCTGGGGTTGTTCATTTCCTTGGTCATTTTTGCTTCGCAATCGGGCGTGCCGGGGTTCATCTATGCAAGCTTCTAATGCCGGTCGTTTGCTGTCGTCGCAACTGGGCGCGGCCAAGGCCTTCTACGCCGTTGTCATCACCACGCTGTTGCTGTTCTGGCTGAACCAGGATTCGATCAGCCTGTATTGCCAGCAGAAGTATCACCAGAGCTGCGAGCTGCCGGTACTTGGCCAGAGCCCGGCCTGGCGCATGGGCGGTAACCTCACTCATGCCCTGGGCGATGCGCGCGACAGCTTTATCGACAGCCTGGAAAAGCGCAGCGAGCAGGTGCTGGTGGCCAAGGTTGAGACCAACGACACCGTGGAGCTGCCAGCGCCGATTCCTGTGGTCCCGGTGCACCTGGACAAGCCGCCGGTTGCGGCTCACCCGGTGCCAGTCAAGGTTGCGACAACGGCTGCGCCTGTGCCGGCAACAGTGGCTACGCCAGTGCCGCAACCCGCAGCGCAAGTTGCCCAGGCACCTTTGCAAGCCGGCACCGTGGTGTCCCTGGCGGCGGGTGACGAAGTCTTCCTGGTCGGCGACTCACTGATGCAGGGCGTCGCTCCGCACCTGGCCAACAGCCTGCGCAAGCGTTACCAGATCAAGAGCGTCAACCTCAGCAAGCAGAGCACCGGCCTTGCTTATCCCGGTTTCTTCAACTGGCCGCAGACCGTGGCCAAGACCCTGGAAAGCGAGCCGAACATCCGCCTGATGGTGATCTTCCTCGGCCCCAACGACCCCTGGGACATGCCCCAGGGCAAGGGTAAGCCGTTTTTGCGCTTCAAGTCGCCGGAGTGGGAAGTCACCTATCGCCAGCGTATCGACTCGATCCTCGACCAGGCCCGTGAGCACAATGTGCAGGTGATCTGGGTCGGGCCGCCGAACATGCAAAAGCCCAAGCTGTCTACGGCCATGGCTTACCTGAGCGGGCTGTACGAGCAACAGACCGGCCTGTATCAGCAGCATTACGTTTCGGCCAACCCGGTCCTGGGTTACAACGACGACAGTTTCTCCTATACCTTGCAGAACGCTCAGGGCAAACGGATCAAGACCCGGGTCGATGACGGCATCCATTTCACTACCACCGGACAGAAGCTGATCTCGGAACGGATTCTCTCGTTGATCGCCTTTCCCGGCCTCACTGTAACGGGACACTGATGCCTCGACTGCACAACATTCTGGGGTTGGCCCTGCTGATCTGCGCGTTGCCGGGCTGTAGCCCGGTAGCGGCGGTCAACACCTCGGCCAAGCCTGCCAATACGGCGGCCAAGGCCCCGGCCAATCGCGTCGACGGCAACCTGGCGGTACTGGCGGGCAAGTTCAAGAACGCCAACCGCGCACCGGTCAACATCATCCAGTTCGGCGATTCGCACACCGCTGCCGACCTGTTCAGTGGCGAGATGCGCCGCCTGCTGCAGGCGCGTTATGGTGATGGCGGTATCGGCCTGATTGCCGCCACGCCGGTGCCCGGCACCCGCTACGACCAGGTCATCCTGAAAACCGCCAAGCGCCAGTGGGAGCTGGTGTCGGCGCGCAACCAGCAAAGCACGCAATTCCCGCTTGGCGGTTACCTGTCGGTGCCGCTGGCGGCCAACCCCAACGTGCGCATCGAAGCCCGCGAGCCTACGGCGCAACGCTATCGGGTGCAGGCGCTGTACCAGGCGCGGGAAAACAGCACCCTGGTGCTGCGCGATGGCCGTGGGCGCAACCAGCGCCTGCTGGCGGCCACCGGCGGGCAGTGGCGCTTCGGCCCGCAAGTCAGCAACCTGGCTCTGCCGCTGGACCTCAGCGTCAGCAACCGCCCGGGCACGCTGCTGGGTGGCTGGTATATCCAGGGCCAGAAGAATGCCGGGGTGATCTACTCGGCGCTGGGCATCAATGGCGCGCGCCTGGAAGTGCAGGACAAATGGCAGGCCGGCTGGCAGGACAACCTCAAGACCCTGCGCCCGGACCTGGTGATTCTCGCCTACGGCACCAACGAAGCCTTCGATGACACCCTCGATCTTGGCCTGTACCAGACGCAACTGCGCAACACCCTCAAGCGCCTGCGCCAGGATCTGCCGCGCGCGGTGATATTGCTGGTCGGCCCGCCGGACTCGATCAAGCAGCGCAAGGCTCGTAGCTGCAGTGCGCGCCAGCCGCAGCAACTGGCCCAGGTGATCCGCATCCAGCGCCAGGCGGCCAAGCAGGCCAATGCGCTGTTCTGGGACTGGCAGGCGTACATGGGCGGGCAGTGCTCGATTGTCGGCTGGCAGGCGTCGGGCCTGGCCCGTGGTGATCTGGTGCACCTGACGGCTGATGGCTACAAGAAAAGCGCGGCCGGCCTGCACGAGTTTTTGCGCAACCAGCTGGGCTTGAAGTAGGGCAGAAAAAAGTAGAGGCGGGGACGACTCAGGGTTGGCTTGCGGCGCCCCATGAAGTCGTCTTCCCGCCCCTTAACAGAGGCAAACCCGGGGGCGTGCAACCGCCCCCGCTCAGCACGATGCGACTGCCTTGAATCAGTCGCGGTTCATTCCTCTGCATTCACCTTAGTAGCTGTCTGCAGGGCTGTAAATTTTCTCGAACAGATTATTTCTCAGGTGCTTTCCGGGGCTGCCTGGCGCGCACTCAAAGGCCCAGGGCGTAGTCCAGGTAGCCTGGGTAGGCCTTGCGCCAGTCGTCCTGGAAGGTGTGGCCTTCAGGGTGTTCGTGGCTCTGCACCTTGTTGTTGCTGGCAAAGGCTTTTTCGGTGGTGGCGGTCAGTTGCAGGTTGCTTTCATGCTCCTGGGCGCCGTGGACCACGACCAGGCGCTTGTCCTTGGCCTTCTGCACGGTGAACGGGATCTTGAAGCCGCCCGGCGACAGCAGCACCGCGCCGCTGTAGTTCTGCGGGTACTGGGCGATCAGGTGGGCGGCGTGTTCAGCACCCTGGGAGAAGCCGATCAGGGCGACTTTCGAGCGGTCGATGCGGGTGTCTTTTTCCAGCTTCTTCAGCGCTGCGGCCACCGCTTGTTCGGTCGGCTCGACCGACTGCTGCTGCCACATGAACTGATGCTCGTCGCGCTTGAGGGTACCGTTCAGGGCTACCAGCACGGCCTTGTCGCCGACCAGGTCGGCGCGCATGTTGGTGCCCTTGACGCCTTCGGTGCCAAAGCCTGCCAGCCACACCACCACCGGCCAGCCGCCAGCCGGGGCCTTGCCTTCAGGGATGCTGAAGGCGGCGAGGCCGGCGTCCTTGGCCTGGGTCGGGTAGTTCTTCTCGGCCGCTTGCAGCAGCTTCTGGTAGGCCGGGTCGTTTTTCATCGGCTCCAGTTCGTCGTCTTCCTTGAGAATAACCGCTTGCCAGAAGCCGCGCTCGCGGGCCTCGTCGAGGTATTGCGCAGCCAGTTCCGGGCTGTCCATGGACGACAGCGCGGCAGCGGCCTGGTACGCGGCGAAGGCGTTCTTCGGGTCGAGGCGGGCGGCGGTCAGGTAGAAGGCCAGGGCGCCGGCATAGTTGTCGTGCTCGCTCTTCTCTTTGTCACCGGCATCCATGAACTCGGCCGGGGTGGCGTCGTTGAGGTACAGGTTGGCCATGGCGGCCATGCCTTGCCAGCGGCCTTTGTGCAGGGCCTGGTCGGTGGCCTCGTCGGCGAAAGCAGTGGTTGCGGTGAGGCTGAGGCCAGCCAGCAGGCCGAAGGAGCAGAGGTGCAGGCGGGTCGCTGTCAGCAATGACATAGCCGAGAGTCCTTTTTCGGTAGTGCTCGGCCAGGTGCGGCCGAAGAGGGCGCGGATTCTAGCACCCTGTTCA
This sequence comes from Pseudomonas sp. 2(2015), assembly GCF_000955865.1. NCBI lineage: Bacteria > Pseudomonadati > Pseudomonadota > Gammaproteobacteria > Pseudomonadales > Pseudomonadaceae > Pseudomonas > Pseudomonas sp. 2(2015). The sequence continues at coordinate 176,332 of NZ_JYOF01000014.1, read as the reverse complement.
GCCCTTGAGTTGATTCCAGTCCAGGCCAAAGCGTGCCAGGTATTTGCGCAAACGGTCGGCGTCATTGGGCTTTTCTTTTTCCAGGCGCGAGACATCGAACAACTGGCGCCCGGCCTCGGACAGTGTGCGGGCGTTGCCGCACACCTTGAGTACCGCCTGCAGTTGCAGACGGTCGAACTGGTCAAGGGCCTGGTCGCCGAGCAAGGCGTCGAGTGGGTTGGCACCTTGCTCCAGGCCCCAGGCGTGTTGCAGGCGCTCGATTTCTTCCAGTACCAGCGGCTCGTCGATACGGCCGCTGTCGGCGAGGGTGGCCATGCGCGTGATCGACGCCGACAGCTCGCGAAAGTTACCGGCCCAGCGCGCTTGCGGCGAGTTGGCAAAGGCCAGGTAGCGGCGCTTGGCTTCGAGGTTGAAGCGCACTTGGCGGTTCTGTTCGCGGGCATGGCGCTGCAGTTCGAAATCGATGTTCGGCTCGATGTCTTCGCGGCGCCCTGCCAGGCCTGGCAGGGCGAAGGTCCAGAGGTTGATGCGCGCGTACAGGTCTTCGCGAAACAGCCCTTCGGCGACCCGGCTGCGCAGGTCGCGGTGGGTGCCGGCGATCAGCTGGAAGTCGCTCTCTACCTCACGGTCCGAGCCCAGCGGGAAGAAGCGTTTTTCTTCGATGGCCTTGAGCAGCATGGCTTGCTCATCCGCGCCCAGCTCGCCGATTTCATCAAGGAACAACATGCCGCCATCGGCGGCGCGCAGTAGACCTTCGCGGGCGTTCTGGGCGCCGGTGAAGGCGCCTTTGCTATGGCCAAACAGTGTCGACATGGCGCCGTCGCCGCGCAGGGTGGCGCAGTTCACTTCAACGAAGCGTCCCTCCAGCTGATGGCGGCCGCGCTTGAGCTCATAGATGCGCCGAGCCAGGAACGACTTGCCAGCGCCGGTCGGGCCGACCAGCAGCATCGGTGCCCGTGAGCGCAGCGCCACCCGCTCGATCTGCTCGATGGAGCGGTTGAAGGCGGCGTTGCGGGTAGCGATGCCGGCCTTGAGAAAATTCAGGCTGTCGGCCTGCTCGCGCTGAAAGCGCGATGCGATGTGGTCATAGCGCGACAGGTCGAGGTCAATCAGCGTGCTGGTGCCGGCCGGGTCGGCGATGTCTTCCTTGCCGCGCGCTGGCGAGGTCTGGATCAGCCGCGCCGGCAGGTAGCGCGCCTCGGTCAGCAGGAACCAGCAGATCTGCGCCACGTGGGTACCGGTGGTGATATGCACCAGGTAGTCCTCGTGCTCGGTATCGAAGGGGTAGGCGCTGGCAAAGTCGTGCAGCGCGCCATAGACCTCCTCGAAGTCCCAAGGGTTACGCAGAACCATCGGCTGCAAACGCACCTCGGTGTGCGGCGAGATGCTCTGGATATCTTCGCGAATGCGCTCGGCCAGGCCCAGGTCGCGAGCGCTGGTGCCGTGGATCAGCTCCAGGCGGTCGATGGGGGTTTGTGCCTGCTGGCACAGGCTGATGGTCGGCCGCCAGCGCTGCCAGCGCGCCGCGCCTTTGCCGTTGCGATCCAGGGTGGTGCCGAGAAAGCCGATGGCGACGCTGCGCTTGCTCATTGCTGTTTAGCTCAATAGATAAATGTGTATCCCATAATATATAAAAATCTTGTCTGGTGTAGGCTGAGAAAACTCATGATTTTTTGTTGGTAAAAATAAAAACCTTATAAATCAATAAGTTAAAAATTAATTTCGGACCTGATTCAAAACCTGGCACGCCCCTCGCAATATCTTCCCCGACCGCATCGCCAAGCTGGCCAACGGGACGGGGTTTATGTCCCCGCCGGTGCACGAGCCCACCCCAGGTGTAGGTGTCGTGCATGCCGCCGCCGCAACGTGCAGTCGATAGCGTGGCTCCTCACGGAGACGCTGGTCTCGAGGCCTGACTCGAACCTTACATACCCTCCAAGGTATTCGAATGTTGTACCCGCCGGTGGGGCGTAGCCAGGCAAGGCTGCAAGGTGCGCACGGAGCGCACACGCCCACCGCCGATTTGCCCGGCTTGTCGGCCGGGCCCGGAGCAAGGCAGTTGCCGCACCGCAGGATGCGGTCAGTGGACAGGAAGTCCCGGCAACTGCCTCCTCCGGGCCACGCCCGCAACGCTCGGCGCTTTGGCAACACCGGCACCAAGGACTTAATTGCACAGGATGATCAAGATGAAACTGTTGAAACGCTTTATCGTGAAAAAGAACGAACGCGGCCTGCTGTTCTGCGAAGGTGACTTTGTGTCGATCCTCGAACCTGGCGTGCACAAGCGTTTCGACCTGCACAACCGGCTGACGGTAGAAACCTTCAGCCTCAATACTTCGCTGTTCGAACATCGCCTGGCGGGCTACCTGCGTCAGAGCGAGCCGGCCTTGGTCGAGCAGTATTTCGAGCGCATGGACCTGGCGGAAAACGAAGCCGGCCTGCGTTTTGAGGACGGTGCCCTGGTCGAATTGCTGGCTCCGGGCAGCCGCCAGCTGTACTGGAAGGGCCAGAGCGCGCAGACCCTGCAGCGCATCGACCTGAGCCAGGCCTATCGCCTGGATAGCGCCCTGGTAGCCCAGCTCAACCAGCCTAAACTGCGCGGTCGCAGCCTGGCCGGGCTGGATGCGGTGTTGCTGGCGGCGGTGCCGGCGTTCCATGTCGGTGTGTTGAAGGTCGATGGCGTGGTGGAAGAGTTGCTGGGTGCCGGGCAGTACGGCTTCTGGCGCTTCAACCGTCAGGTGAGTGTCGAGTTGGTCGACATGCGGATCCAGGCCATGGAAATCAGCGGGCAGGAAATTCTCACCCGCGACAAGGTCAGCCTGCGCCTGAATCTTGCGGCCAACTGGCGCTACAGCGATGTGCTCGGTGCGTTCGCGCAGTTGAGCAAACCGCTGGAGCATCTGTACCGCGAGGTGCAGTTCGGCCTGCGGGCGGCGGTGGGTACCCGCACCCTCGATGAGCTGTTGGAAAACAAGCAGTTGATCGACGATTCGGTCAGCCAGTACCTGCAGGAAAAACTCGCTGGCAGCGGCATCGAAGTCAGCGGCCTGGGGGTGCGCGACATCATCCTCCCAGGCGAGATGAAAACCCTGCTGGCGCAGGTGGTGGAGGCAGAGAAAGCGGCGCAAGCCAACGTCATCCGCCGCCGTGAAGAGACCTCGGCGACCCGATCGCTGCTCAACACCGCCAAAGTCATGGAAGACAACCCGACGGCCCTGCGCCTGAAGGAGCTGGAGACCCTGGAGCGGGTGGCCGAGCGCATCGACCGGATTTCGGTGTTCGGCGGCCTGGATCAGGTGTTGAATGGACTGGTCAGCATCAAGGCCGGATGAGCGTTGCCGGGCTCAAGCAGCCCGGCAGCAACAGATAAAAATGGAAGTACCGACATGAACATACTCGAAGTGGCCGGCGGCAAGCCGATCAAGCTCTGGACCGACGGCGTCCCGGTGGACGAGGGCGCCCGTGAGCAACTGCTGAACACCGCGAAGATGCCGTTCATCTTCAAGCACCTGGCGGTGATGCCCGATGTGCACCTGGGCAAGGGCTCGACCATCGGCAGCGTGATCCCGACCCTGGGCGCGATCATCCCGGCGGCGGTTGGCGTCGACATCGGCTGCGGCATGATTGCCGCGCGCACCTCGCTGACCGCCAGCGACCTGCCGGACAACCTGCACGGCCTGCGCTCGGCGATCGAAAAGGCTGTGCCCCATGGCAAGACCTTCGGCCGCCGCGACCAGGGCGCCTGGGACAGCGTGCCGGCCATGGCCGACCGTGCCTGGCACGACCTGGCGGCGCGCTTCAAGGCGATCACCGACAAGTACCCGAAGCTTGAGAAAACCAACAACCGCCAGCACCTGGGCACCCTCGGCGGCGGCAATCATTTCATCGAGGTTTGCCTGGATGAAGCCAACCGCGTCTGGTTCATGTTGCACAGCGGTTCACGCGGGGTCGGCAATGCCATCGGCAACCTGTTCATTGAACTGGCCCAGGCCGACATGCGCCAGCACATCGCCAACCTGCCGGACCGCAACCTGGCCTATTTCGAAGAAGGCAGCCGGCACTTTGCCGACTACGTCGAGGCGGTGGAGTGGGCTCAGGATTTCGCCCGGCAGAACCGTGCGCTGATGATGCACGCGGTGATCGGCGCTACACGCAAGGTGCTCGGCAAACCCTTTGAGGCCAACCTCGAAGCGGTCAACTGCCACCACAACTATGTGCAGCGCGAACATCACTTTGGCCACGACGTGCTGGTCACCCGCAAGGGCGCAGTGTCGGCGCAAAAGGGCGAGCTGGGGATTATTCCCGGCTCCATGGGCGCCAAGAGTTTCATCGTTCGTGGCCTGGGCAACGAAGAGGCGTTCTGCTCCTGCAGCCATGGCGCCGGGCGGGTGATGAGCCGTACCCGGGCCAAGCAGGCGTTCACCGTTGAGGATCAGCGCCGCGCCACTGCCCATGTCGAATGCCGCAAGGACAAGGACGTGATCGACGAGATCCCCATGGCCTACAAGGACATCGACGCGGTGATGCAGGCCCAGCGCGAACTGGTGGAAGTAGTGCACACCCTGCGTCAGGTGGTGTGCGTAAAGGGATAGGAAGGGATACACCATGAACAAGGAAGACCGTCACCCACTGCCGGGCGCCATGCGCGAGTGGGTGCTTGAAGAATTGCGCCGGGTCGAGCTTGAACACGATGTGCGCGTGCTCTACGCCTGCGAATCCGGCAGCCGTGCCTGGGGCTTTGCCTCCACCGACAGCGATTTCGACGTGCGCTTCATCTACGTCCCGCGCCAGGACTGGTACCTGCGTGTCGACGAGCCGCGCGACGTGATCGAACGGCCGCTGACCGACGAGCTGGACATCAGCGGTTGGGAGTTGCGCAAGACCCTGAAGCTGCTGCGCAACTCCAACCCGACCCTGCTCGAATGGCTCGGCTCGCCGCTGGTGTATCGCGCCGAGCCCGGTGCGGTCGAGTCGCTGAGGGCGCTGGCGCTGAACTTCTACAGCGCCCGGGCGGCGCGGCATCATTACTTGTCGATGGCGAAAAAGAACCACCGCGACTTTCTCCAGGGCGAGCAGGTGCGCTTCAAGAAGTACCTTTACGTGCTGCGTTCGCTGTTGGCGGTGCGCTGGATCGACCTGGGCCTGGGCATGCCGCCGACGGCCTTTGCCGAGCTCTTGGCAGGCACCTTGAACGAGCCACAGATGCTTGCCGAGATCGATGAATTGCTGCGCATCAAGCGCCAGGCGGTCGAGGCCGATTACGGGCCGCGACGGGTGGTGCTGCAGCAGTTCATCGACACTGAGCTGTTGCGCGCCGAAACTTCGCCAGCCTTGCCGCGGCTGCGCGGTGATACGCAACAGCTGGATGACTATTTGCGCGATACTGTGCGGCGTTATTCATAGGAGGCGCGCCTTGGCGTGCCTTCCTTGTCGAAAGGACTCGGACCGTTTTCATGCCTGACAGTAAGTACCAACGCCTGCCCCATGCCGGAGACTTCGAGCAAGTCTCTGGCACCGAGATTGTCTACCTGTCGCCCAAACCCTTGCCCACGGGCGTCGAGGCCTACAGCTACCAGCTCCTGCACCGTGATGCCAACGAGGTCTACCTGGACTTCGGCATCGGCCGGGGCAACTTCGAGTTCATGGCCCGCTGCGGCATTGCCGCGGTCATGGGCGTGATCACCAGCTTTGTGATGACGGCGCTGCTCGCGGGCTGGGCACGGCGCAAGTACGAGCCGTTCTGGTCGGGTGTTCTCGACTTTCTCGCCTCGCCGCCGATCTGGGGCTTTATCGGCGCGTTGGCGCTGATGTACGTGTTCATTTTCTGCAAGACCGTGCGCGAGCTCAGAGTCCAGCCGCCGATCCGTTTCAACCGCCAGCGACGCGAAGTGGCGATGGTGCCGAAGAAAGGTGCAGCCCCCCATTATGTGCCGTGGGAAGAGGTTATCGCCTGTGTCTCGGCCGGCAAACTGGTCACCGAATACGCGGTGCTGCCCGAGTTCAAACTGATGATCGGCCTGCGTGACGCCGCCAGCGGTAACGTCCTCTGGTTGACTGTGGCCTGCGGCAGCCTGCGCGCTGCGGTGGCCGAGTGGGAGGCGATTCGCGCCTACATGGAAGAGGGCCCGGCAGCCTTGCCGGCGCCACCGTCAGAAGAATTCGAAGAGGGCACGGTGGCGTATTTCCACATGGCCCGCCTTGGCTATCGGGAGAATTTCCCGTGGCTGCAGTACGTGTTCGGCTTTCTGTTCGTCCAGGCGTTCGGCGGCTGGACCTTGCCCTGCCATATCTCCAACTGGGTCAACAATCGCCCCAGGGCCCTGTTCCCCAAAGCGGTGCAGGAGTGGTCCCGGCCCTTGCCGGCAGATCAGCATGCGCTCCCCAGTGAGGCGCTGCTTAAAGAAAGTGCCGAGGTACGCGAGGTTTTTTACCGGGGCAAAACCCTGCTGGATTACTTCAAGGTGAAATTTGCCGAGGCGGCCTGACGGTGCGCCGTTATGCAAAGGAGTTGAGCATGAACAAGGACGTGATTCAGAGCGCGGCATGCTGAAGCTGCGCGTGAGAGAACGCTGGCAACGGTTGCAGATAAGCGGCAGCGATCAAGTAGTGATGCTGCTGCTTTCAGTGATGGTCGGCTTGTGCATCGCGGCGGCGTACTGGACGGCCCACCCCAAGTCCGGGTGCATCCGCCTTGGGCGCGGTAATAGCGGGCCGATCAGTTGCGATCCGCAGGTCATTGCCGGTGAAGCGATGAACATCGTGCTGTTCAGCCTGCTGTTCGCGGTACCACTGTTCTACATACTTGGCCGGCTATTGGTGCAACTGTTCAGGCCGTTGAATTCGCCGCCGTGATGGAATGTTCAAGGCCAGCACACTGATCAACACGACCACCGCTGCGACTATCACCATCAGCGAAGGCTGCTCGCCGAGCAGCGAGGCCGCGATCAGCATGGCGCAGGGCGGGATCAGGTACAGCGCCATGGTTGCCCGGCTGACCTGCGTGTGGCTCAGTACAAAGGCCCAGCCCAGGTAGGCCAGGGCGCTGGGAAATACGCCCAGCATCAACACCGCCAGGTCTGCCTGCAGTGGCGCGGCCTTCACGGCGCCGGCCAGGCCCGGCATATACACCAGCAGCAAGGCGGTGCCGGCCCAGATGGTGTAGCAGACCATGGTCAGGCCGTCGTACCGATGGCCATGAAGTTTCTGCAGGGTGAAGTAGATACTCCACGACAGCGCGGCCAACAGCACCAGCAGGCCGTGGGCGTTCAGTGCGCCTGGCCCGTGATCCCCGGCAACCACCATCGCCGCGCCAAGCATGCCCAGCACCAGGCAGCCCCAGTGCCAGGCGCTGGCCTTCTGACGCAGAACAAAACAGCCGATCAACAGGCTGAACAATGGTGTGGATTGCGCCAGCACACTGGATGCCCCGGCACTGATCCCGCGCTGGCCGAAGTTGATCGCCACATGGTGGGCAAACACTGCGAAAAAACCGAGCAGCATCAACAGCGGCAAGTCCTTGAGCCGGGGCAGGCTGATCCCTCGCCACAGTGCGACAAAGGCCATGAATACCGACGCCACGATAAACCGCGCCAAGGCCAGATGGCCCGGTTCGTAGCCTTGCAGGGCGATATGGATGCCCGTGGGTGAGTAGGCCCAGCACAGCACCACAAACAGGGTCGCCAGGACGATTTTCAGGGATTGGGCGCGTGGCATCGCAAGAGGCTCCGGGGGGCTGGGAGCTTCAGTATCAGAAAGGCCTATGCTCACCACAATCGACTTATACTGAGCGTATCGTTCACTTTGGGTGATGTATGGAGCTGATGCAGATTCGCATGTTCAAGACGGTCTACGACACCGGCAGCATCGCCCGTGCGGCCGAGGTGTTGCACTACGTGCCGTCGAACATCACTGCGCGGATCAAGGCGCTTGAACAAGAGCTGGGCGTTGCGCTGTTCTTTCGCCATGGTCGCGGTTTGAAGATCAGCCCGGCAGGCGAAACCTTCCTTGAATACGCCACCCAGATGCTCGCCCTGGCCGAAGCCTCGAAGGCCGCCCTGAGCCCGCACGCCATGCCCAGCGGGCGCCTGCGTATCGGCGCCATCGAGTCCTCGGCCAGTGGCCGGCTTCCGCGGTTACTGGCCGAATACCATGCGCGCTTCCCACAGGTATCACTGGAATTGAGCACGGGCACTTGGTCGCAACTGCTCGATGACGTGCTCAACCATCGCCTCGACGGGGCGATTGTCGCAGTGGAGGTCGAGCGGCCGTTGCTCAAGCGCACGCCCATGTACCAGGAAGACCTGGTGCTGATCGCGCCTGAATCGCTGGGGCCGATTCGCAGCGCTGAAGACCTGCAGGGCAAGGCTATCTTCATGTGGCCGGAAGGTTGCCCATACCGCGCGGCTCTGGAGCACTGGTTGCTCGAACAGGGGCAAAAACTGCCGATTGTCGGCATTGCCAGCTATGGCGCCATCGTCAGTTGCGTCAGTGCTGGCGCCGGAGTGTCGCTGGTGCCCAGGGGCATCTTCGAGCAATACCGCAAGGGCGCCGGCTGGAGCGGCCATGAGTTCGCCGAACTCAAGGCCATCAGCAACGCCTTCTACTGGCATGCCCAGGCAGCAAGGCATCCGGCCCGGGATGCCTTCGTGCAGATGCTGCGCGAGGGGTTGGCGCCGGACGCTATTCGATCGGGTACTTGAGCATCGCCGGATGCCCTTCGATCTTCTGCGCCAGACGCTGCACATGCGCATAGTCGCTGGCCGCAACCACCTCGGCGCATACGTACTGGGTGAACGACCAGGCCACCGCCGTGGTGATTTCTGCCTGGCTCAAGGGCAGGGTGGGGCACTTGCTCGGCTGTTCGGCGAGCAAGCCGTCGAGCTGCGCGTACGCCGCCTGCAACTGCCCGGTCACCCGCTCCAGCCAGGGCGTGTGCAGCTTCTCTTGCGGGCGCAGGTTGTGCTCGTAGTAGATCTGCACCGACTTCTCACTGGCCGCCAGCGCCAGGCCAATCACCTGCAAATCGCTGGCGCGGGCCAGCGGGTCTTGTGGCAATAACTTTTTGTCGGGTACGGCCAGGGCTTCGAAGTAATCCAGAATCAGCGTCGAATCCATCAGCAGCGTGCCGTCGTCCAGCACCAGGCTCGGCGCCTTGACGACCGGATTGATCGCGGCGAACTCGGCAAAATTGCGAAACACTGACAGCGCCTGGTGTTCGAAGCTGATGCCGTACAGCTCCAGCGATACCGCGACGCGGCGCACGTAGGGGGAATCGAGCATGCCGATGAGTTTCATGACCACTCCAGTGAGAACAGGTTACGACCGAGTAAAAGTAGTCGAGTTTTTCTCGGTGTGGTTCGAAGTGTGGGCTTGGCAGCTCAGGTGTGCGCAGGGGAATGTTTCAGGCATTAAAAAGCCGGCTTGTGGCCGGCTTCCGGGGACGGGCTTGGCTAATTTTTGGTAAGCCGCAACCGCCTTAAAATCGTTGCTCCGGCGCTGGGGCCGGGAGGTGGCGGGCAAGCTGTGGAGTGCCGCACCAGGACCGCGGACGGGCTGGGCCGTCGGGCTAAATGTGCGGCGTAGCATACTGGGATTGGCCGGCGATGCCCAGCAAAAAATCACTGGCCGGTGCTCAGCCCGGGCGGCTGTCGCGCAGGTGGCCCCACCAGAATACCCAGCCCAGTACTTCCAGACGCTGGGTTTTCAGTTGTGCCGGGCTGTAGGTTTCGGTGGGGTATTCGTCGCTGTCCTGGCTGTGCAGGCGCAAGGCGCCGTTGGCGCGGCGGCTGAGGCTGTTGATGCGCAGGCGGCCGTTGTGCAGCAAGGCATAGATTTCGCCTTCGACCACCCGGGTCAGGCTGCGGTCGACGGCCAGGGTGGTGCCGCGTGGCAGCAGCGGGCTCATGTTGTGCCCGGGCATGCTCAGGCACAGGGCATCGCCCGGGTCGACGCCGACGGCGTCGAGGGCACGCAGCGGCAGGCGCAGGTAACGGTCTTCGACCGCTTTTAGCTGGCGGGTCTGGATGCTGTAGAACGGCACCTGGATGTCGTTGTAGCTGTGCGCCGCCAGTGCGCTGGCATCGGGGCCTTCAACGCCTGGGCGGGCGGCCTGGCTGTTGAGGCGCGGCAAGGGGTTGGGGTGCTTGGGGCCTTCGCCGTTGCGCAGCCAGCGGCTGCGCACGCACAGCAGTTCGGCGATTTCATCCAGCCGGGCCAGGGGCACGCCGCGCTTGAACCAGTTGTTGACGTGCTGCGGCGTAACCTTGCGCTGCGCAGCAAAGTCGGAAGGGGACAGGTTGCACTCGCTCAGGAGCGCTTTGAGACGATCACCGGATGTATTCATGAGGCCCGAGTTTAGTGGGCTCGTACAGCCCGGGCTATAAACGCGAGGTTCATTTTCAAAGCTGGAAAATGGCTGGATTACAGGCGGTTGCTTAGGCTCGCGTAGGAGGTTTCGCGGCAAAAAAATCCACTTGAATGGCGTTCGGAACTATCCTACGCACGCTGCTGCCTTTTCACTGTTGTGATAAAGGTGCTACAGGGTTAATTTCCTCGGGTCGCTACGTTGGCGACCGGGTGTGAGAGCTCGAGTAGATAGTAGAAGCAGCTAGTTATGGCAGCTGTGCGCGGGCAGACCTCGGTCTGGCCGGGTTTCCTATGTCTACCGGTCTCTCACCCCGCGTACGGCTGCCACCCTAATCCTGTGAGAGGGATGCGGAGGTAGCTCCTGATAGATATAGGAGGTACGTCATGAAGAAGATCGTCCCCGACCCACCGTATTCCGATATATCTCGCAACAACATCACCACCCCCTACTTCTCCATCCACAGCGACCTGATTCCTTCTGATTCCCTGGCCTATGCCAGCGAACTGCTGCGCGGTATCCATGAAACCACCGACGAATTCTGCCGAGCCCATGCCAACGAACCCGGCCAGGGCATGCTGGTGAATGTGCTGCATTCGGCCGAGATGGCCAGGGCGTTGGTCGAGCATGCGCTGAGCAAGCTGCTGGCCGTGGAAGAGGGAGTGATGGCATGAGCAAGGATTCGTACGACGAGACGGTAGGTATCGCGAGCTTTATCAGCAGCCAGCAATTGCCCATGGGGCTATTTCGGATTACGCCGGGCGTGCCGTGCGATTACGCGCTGGAGCAGGCTTCAACCCTGCTGGGATGTGTGCACAAGCTGATCCGGGCGGGGGTTATGGATGAAGACGGCGACATGATGTGGGCCGCTTTTTATCTGAGCGGGCTCGCCAAGGCGATTGTTGATGATGTGGGCTTGGGAATGAATAGGGCTTAAGAAGGTAGCTGTCTTTGCTGTGGGAGCGGGCTTGCCCCGCGATGCGATGTGGCTGACAGTCAGCTATCGCTGGACAAGTCGAGGCGTCGCACCGCCGCTCCTACCTTGATGGGTTGTTCTTGCCCTGAAACAAAAAGCCCCGCATGTGCGGGGCTTTTTGTTGTGGGTTGCTTAGCCTTTGTAAGCGGCAACCGACTTGGTGATCGCAGCGCGGGCGGCGTCAGCGCCATCCCAGCCTTCGATCTTGACCCACTTGCCTTTCTCGAGATCTTTGTAGTTCGCGAAGAAGTGCTCGATCTGCTGGATCAGCAGGGCTGGCAGGTCGGTGTATTCTTTGACGTCGACGTACAGTTGCGACAGTTTGTCGTGCGGTACGGCGATGACTTTGGCGTCGCCGCCGCCGTCGTCGGTCATGTTCAGGATGCCGACCGGACGGGCGCGGATGACCGAGCCTGGCGCTACCGGGTACGGGGTAACAACCAGCACGTCGAGGGGGTCACCGTCGTCTGCCAGGGTGTTGGGGATGTAGCCGTAGTTGGCCGGGTAGAACATCGGGGTAGCCATGAAACGGTCAACGAACAGGCAGTCGCTGTCCTTGTCGATCTCGTATTTGATCGGCGCGTGGTTGGCTGGAATCTCGATGGCGACGTAGATGTCGTTCGGCAGGTCTTTGCCAGCCGGAATCTTGCTGTAGCTCATTGGGCAGTGCCCCCATGTTTGGCCAAAAATTGGTCGCGATTATAGGCACATTCCAGCGCGCTTGCCACGCCCGGGCGGATGTCCGGCAGGCTCAGTCCTGCGCGTCCTGGTAATGCGGGTGGTGGCGCTGCAACTGCTGCAGGCGGGCCAGCGGGTCCTGGCGGTAGAAGCCGCGCAATTGCTGGTACACCGCGGGGTAGGCGTCGTTGAGCAGGTCCGGGGCGCTGAAGAAGTATTCGCAGGTGACGGCGAAGAATTCTGCCGGGTTTTCCGCGGCATAGGGGTCGATGGCGGTTTCGGCGTCGGGGTTGCGGTCGAGCTGGGCGTTGAGGTCGTCAAAGGCCGCTTGCATGACCTGGGCCCAGTCGCTGACGCGCAGGTCACTGTGCAGCGGCGGCAGGCCGTTGGCATCGCCATTGAGCATGTCGAGCTTGTGCGCCAGTTCGTGGATCACCAGGTTGTAACCTTCCCAGCCGCCACTGGCCAGCACGCCAGGCCAGGCCAGGATCACCGGGCCCTGTTGCCAGGCTTCGCCGCTGTGTTCGCCGTCCCATTCGTGTTCGATGCCGCTGGCGTCGCGATGGCGCTGGGGGCTTACGAAGTCGTCGGGGTAGAGGATGATTTCGTGAAAACCCTGGTACCAGTTCAGCTCGCCCAGGTGCAGCAGCGGCAGTTGCGCCTGGGCGGCGAGAAACAGCCGCTGCTCGCCGTCCAGCTCGACCCCGGGCAGGGCAGTCAGGTGCTTGCTATCGAGGAACAATACGCAGGCTTCATGCAGCCATTGGTCTTCTTCGTCGCTCAGGCCATCGAGCATCGGCAGGCGCTCGCGCACCCGCTGCCAGCGCTGCGGGTCGAGCGGGTGTCGGGCCAGGGTACGGCGACGGCGCCAGGCGCTCAGCGACCACATAAACCGGGCTTAGTGAACCTTGGCTTCGTTGCGGCCCATGCGGCTGCGCACGATGCCGATGATCATCGGCACCAGCGACAGCAGGATGATGGCGACGATCATCAGCGACAGGTTCTGCTTGATGAACGGCACGTTGCCGAAGAAGTAGCCGAGGGTGACCAGGCCGCCTACCCAGAGCACGGTGCCGGCGACGCTGAAACCGAGGAAACGCGGGTAGTGCATTTTGGCGATGCCGGCGACGAACGGCGCAAAGGTGCGCAGGATCGGCAGGAAGCGCGCCAGGGTCACGGTCTTGCCGCCATGACGCTCATAAAAGTCGTGGGTCTGCTGCAGGTAGTCGCGGCGGAAGATCTTCGAGTTGGGGTTGCGGAACAAGCGTTCGCCTGCTGTTCGGCCAATCACGTAATTGGTGCTGTCGCCCAGGATTGCCGCCGCCATCAGCAGGCCGCCGAGCAGCACCGGGTCCATACCGCCGCCTGCGGCCACGGCGCCGGCGATGAACAGCAGGGAGTCACCCGGCAGGAACGGCATGACCACCAGACCGGTCTCGCAAAAGATCACCAGGAACAGGATCGCGTAGATCCACGGGCCGTAGTTGTTGACCAACAGGTCCAGGTAGGCGTCGAGATGCAGAATAAGGTCCAGCGGGTTGAAATCCATGTACAGCACCTTGTGTTCTTGACCCGGGCGACGGGCTTGCGATGGCTGGCAGTGCGAATGCGGACGGTCGCTACCCGGAAGATGGGTAAAGTTTCACACACAATGAAGAGGCGCATTATACGGTTACGAACAGATTGTGCCTGCGCAGTTTGTAGCGGCGGATGTCGAATGGATGTGAACGGCAGGCATCGCGCCTGCCGTTGCGCCCGGATCAGTCCGAGTGGATAGGCAGGATGTAGCTCTTGAACTCGGTGTCTTCGTGAAAACCGATGGATTCGTAGGTTTTCATCGCCACTTCGTTGTCGCTGCTGGTCGATACCCGCAGGCGCACGGCGTTGGTTTCCTTGGCCAGCTTCTTGGCTTCGCGCATCAGGTGGTCGGCCACCAGCATGCGCCGGGAGTCTTCGGCGACATAGATGTCGTTGAGAATCCACACGCGCTTGAGCGACAGCGACGAGAAGCTCGGATAGAGCTGGCAAAAGCCCATCAGTTTGCTGTCGTCATCGTCCGGCAGGGCCAGGTAGATGGTCGACTCGCCACGTTCCAGGCGTTTTTTCAGGAACGAGCGCGAGGAGTCCGGGTAGGGCAGCTGGCCGTAGAACTCGCGGTATTTGACGAACAGCGGGGCAAGCAGGTCCAGATGTTCCAGGGTTGCTTTGATGATTCGCATAAGCAGGCCTCAGGGTCCATGGGAGTTTGCGGCGAATCGCCGGCAGCCTTGGCAGATGCTGCCTGAAAGCAATTAGAAAGCGCAATCTATGTTCTTAAGGTTTACTCAGCAGGAAATTTCCGCTTTTTGCTGTATCGGTGTCTGACTCAAGGGTTTGCACCTGGGCTTCGTCCTTCAGATTGACCCCCGACAACTGCCGCCGACAGGCCTCGCGCATCAGGTACAGCAGGCGGTGGGCGGCCATGCCGTAGCTCAGGCCTTCCAGGCGCACGTTGGAGATGCAGTTGCGGTAGGCGTCGGTGAGGCCGACCTTGGGGTTGTAGGTGAAGTACAGCCCGAGGCTGTCCGGCGAGCTCAAGCCCGGGCGTTCGCCGATCAGGATCACGGTCATTTTCGCCCCGAGCAGCTCGCCCACTTCATCGGCCACCGCCACCCGGCCTTGTTCGACCAACACCACCGGAGAGGTCGACCAGCCGTCGGCGGCGCTCTGTTCTTCCAGGCGGGCGAGAAACGGCAGGGTATGGCGATGCACGGCCAGGGCCGAGAGACCGTCGGCAACGACGATGGCCAGATCGACGCCGCCGGGGTTGGCCTGGGCGTGTTCGCGCAGCCGTTGTGCTGAATCTTCGTGCAGGCGGCGCCCCAGATCGGGGCGTTGCAGGTAGCTGTGACGATCGGCGGCGGCGCTGTGCAGCAGCAGGCTTTCACGTCCGCGCTCGCTCAATTGCTGGCGCAGGCCGGCATGGTCGAAGGCCAGGTGCACGGCGTCGCGGGCCTGGGCGTGGGCGAACTGAAAGTCCAGCTGGGCGCCGGTCGGCAGGCTGGTGCCGGTGCGGCCCAGGGCGATGCGCGCCGGGGTCAGGCGGCGCAGTTCCAGCCAGGGATTGGCGCTGTTGTCGTGTTGGGGAGTATTGGCCATAGTCGACTCGCTTATCCCAGTTGCGCCAGGGCCTGGCGGAAGGCCGGTGGCAGGTTGTCACCGAAACGCACCCGGCCGTCGGCCTGGGTGAAGATGCCCATGCGCGCCAGCCAGCTTTCGAACTCCGGCGCAGGCTTGAGGCCCAGGGTCTGGCGGGCGTAGAGCGCATCATGGAATGAAGTGGTCTGGTAGTTGAGCATGATGTCGTCGGAGCCGGGGATGCCCATGATGAAGTTGATTCCGGCCACACCCAGCAGGGTCAGGAGCATGTCCATGTCGTCCTGGTCGGCTTCGGCATGGTTGGTGTAGCAGATGTCGCAGCCCATGGGCACGCCGAGCAACTTGCCGCAGAAGTGGTCTTCAAGCCCGGCGCGGATGATCTGCTTGCCGTTGTACAGGTACTCCGGGCCGATGAAACCGACCACGGTGTTGACCAGAAACGGCTTGAAATGGCGGGCCACGGCGTAGGCGCGGGTTTCGCAGGTCTGCTGGTCGACGCCATGGTGGGCGTTGGCCGAGAGGGCGCTGCCCTGGCCGGTCTCGAAGTACATCAGGTTCTGCCCGAGGGTGCCGCGGTTGAGGCTCAGACCTGCGTCGTAACCCTCTTTGAGCACATTGAGGTTGATGCCGAAGCTGGCGTTGGCCGCTTCGGTTCCGGCAATCGACTGGAACACCAGGTCCAGCGGCACGCCGCGGTTGATCGCCTCGATCGAGGTGGTCACGTGGGTCAGCACACAGGCCTGGGTGGGGATGTCATAGCGCTGGATGATGGCGTCGAGCATCTCCAGCAGGGCGCAGATCGAGGCAATGCTGTCGGTGGCCGGGTTGATGCCGATCATTGCATCGCCGTTGCCGTAGAGCAGGCCGTCGAGAATGCTCGCGGCAATCCCGGCCGGCTCGTCGGTCGGGTGGTTGGGCTGCAGGCGGGTCGAAAGCCGCCCGCGCAGGCCCATGGTGCCGCGAAAACGGGTGACCACGCGGATCTTCTGCGCCACCAGCACCAGGTCCTGCACGCGCATGATTTTCGACACGGCCGCAGCCATTTCCGGGGTCAGCCCCGGGGCCAGGGCACGCAGGCTGTCTTCATCGGCGGCTTCGCTGAGTAGCCAGTCACGCAGCCCGCCGACGGTCAGGTGGCTGACGGCGGCAAAGGCATTGGCATCATGGGTGTCGATGATCAGCCGGGTGACTTCATCGTCTTCGTAGGGGATCAGCGCTTCAGTCAGAAAATGCTTGAGCGGGATGTCGGCCAGGGCCATCTGCGCCGCCACCCGTTCGCCATCGTTGCTGGCGGCGACACCGGCGAGAAAGTCACCCGAACGCGCCGGGCTGGCCTTGGCCATGACTTCCTTGAGGCTGTCGAAACGGTAGGTCTGGTTGCCTGCCGTGTGAACAAAACTTGCCATACAGACTCTCCAGAACGCCGCAGGGCTGGCCTGCGGCGTAAGTGGCGTTGATCAGTGCAGGGCCTCTTCGGCCTTCTGGATCGCGGCGAATTCTTCTTCCGGGGTCCCGGCGACCAGGTGGTGCCGGCTGTAGAAAGCAAAGTAGGCAATCAATACCGCATAAATCGCCGCGGCGCCAATCACTACCCGTGGGTCGACCAGAAAGCCGGCCACCACCGCGATGCAGGCCAGCACCAGGGCCACGCCCGAAGTGAAGATGCCGCCCGGGGTGCGATACGGCCGCTCCATTTTTGGCCGACGGATGCGCAGGGTGATGTGCGCGGCCATCATCAGTACATAAGACAGCGTAGCGCCGAACACCGCGACCAGGATCAGCAGGTCGCCCTGGCCGGTCAGCGACAGGCCAAAGCCGATGATCCCGGGGATCACCAGGGCCAGTACCGGCGCTTTGCTCTTGTTGGTTTCCGAGAGCTTGCGTGGCAAGTAGCCGGCACGCGACAAAGCAAAAATCTGCCGCGAATAGGCGTAGATAATCGAGAAAAAGCTGGCGATCAGGCCGGCCAGGCCCACCAGGTTGACGAAACCGCCCATCCAGGTCGAACCGCCGTAGGCTTTCGACAGCGCCTCCACCAACGGGTTACCGGAGGCTTTGAGCGCCTCGGCACCGGCACCACCCGGGCCGACCACCAGGATCAGCAGGGCAAAGGCCAGCAACACCAGCATGGCGCCGATCAGGCCGCGGGGCAGGTCGCGCTTGGGGTTCTTGGTTTCTTCGGCAGCCAGCGGCACACCTTCGACGGCGAGGAAGAACCAGATCGCGTAAGGGATCGCCGCCCATACCCCGACATAGCCGAACGGCAGGAAGCTGCTGGCGCCGACGGCGTCGGTCTGGGCGATATCGAACAGGTTGTTGACGTCGAAGTGCGGCACCATCGCCACCAGGAACACGCCCAGGGCAATGGCGGCCACGGCGGTGATGATGAACATCAGCTTGAGCGCTTCACCGACCCCAAAAATGTGGATGCCGATGAAGATGATGTAGAAGGCCAGGTAGATCATCCAGCCGCCAATGCCGAACAGCGACTGGCAGTAGGCGCCGATGAACACGGCAATGGCCGCCGGGGCAATCGCGTATTCGATGAGGATCGCCGTGCCGGTGAGAAACCCGCCCCAGGGCCCGAAGGCGCTGCGGGCAAAACCGTAGCCACCACCGGCGGTAGGGATCATCGACGACAGCTCGGCCAGCGAGAAGCACATGCACAGGTACATGGTCGCCATCAGCAAGGTGGCGAGGAACATGCCGCCCCAGCCACCCTGGGCCAGGCCGAAGTTCCAGCCGGCATAGTCGCCGGAAATCACGTAGGCGACGCCCAGGCCCACCAGCAATACCCAGCCGGCGGCGCCCTTTTTCAGTTCACGTTGTTGGAAATAGTCGGAGCCGACTTTTTCGAAGTCGACAGAAGAGCCTGCCGGCACGCTGCCGGTATGATCGCTTGGCATAGGATTCACCTGTTGTTTTTATCAATACCGGCGGGTGCCGGTTTGTCTGGTGATGGTCTTGCAGGAAGCGAGCCAGCGCGGCCCCGGGTCGGAGCCGCGCTGTATCTCGTTTAGAAGAAGCCCAGCGGGTTGATGTCGTAGCTGACCAGCAGGTTTTTGGTTTGCTGGTAGTGATCGAGCATCATCTTGTGGGTTTCACGGCCGACGCCGGACTTCTTGTAGCCACCGAACGCGGCGTGGGCCGGGTACAGGTGGTAGCAGTTGGTCCAGACGCGACCGGCCTTGATGCCGCGGCCCATGCGGTAGGCGCGGTTGATGTCGCGGGTCCAGACTCCGGCGCCGAGGCCGAACTCGGTGTCGTTGGCAATCGCCAGGGCTTCGGCTTCGTCCTTGAAGGTGGTGACGCTCACCACCGGGCCAAAGATTTCTTCCTGGAACACGCGCATCTGGTTGGTGCCCTTGAGCAGGGTCGGCTGGATGTAATAGCCGGTCGACAGGCTGCCTTCGAGTTTTTCCACCTTGCCGCCGGTGAGCAGCTCGGCGCCTTCCTTCTCGGCGATTTCCAGGTACGAGAGGATCTTGTCGAACTGTTGCTCGGAGGCCTGGGCGCCGACCATGGTGTCGGTGTCCAGCGGGTCGCCGCGCTTGATCTGCTTGATCTTCTTCATCACCTCTTGCATGAACGCCGGGTAGATCGACTCCTGCACCAGTGCTCGCGATGGGCAGGTGCACACTTCGCCCTGGTTGAAGAATGCCAGCACCAGGCCTTCGGCGGCTTTCTCGATGAAGCTCTGCTCGGCCTGCATGATGTCTTCGAAGAAGATGTTCGGCGACTTGCCGCCCAACTCGACGGTTGACGGAATGATGTTTTCGGCGGCGCATTTCATGATGTGCGAACCGACCGGGGTAGAGCCGGTAAAGGCGATCTTGGCGATGCGCTTGCTGGTGGCCAGGGCTTCACCGGCTTCGCGGCCATAACCTTGCACCACGTTGAGCACGCCAGGCGGCAGCAGGTCGCCGATCACCTCCAGCAGCACGCTGATGCCCAGCGGGGTTTGCTCGGCCGGCTTGAGTACCACGCAGTTGCCGGCGGCCAGGGCCGGGGCGAGTTTCCACGCGGCCATCAGGATCGGGAAGTTCCACGGGATGATCTGGCCGACCACACCCAGTGGTTCATGGATGTGATAGGCGACGGTGTTGCCGTCGATTTCGGCGGCGCTGCCTTCCTGGGCGCGCAGGCAACCGGCGAAGTAGCGGAAATGGTCGGCAGCCAGCGGGATGTCAGCGTTGAGGGTTTCGCGGATGGCCTTGCCGTTGTCCCAGGTTTCGGTGATGGCCAGCAGTTCGAGGTTCTGTTCGATACGGTCGGCGATTTTCAGCAGGATCAGCGAACGTGCCTGCACCGAGGTTGTGCCCCAGGCATCAGCGGCGGCGTGGGCGGCATCCAGGGCTTTTTCGATGTCTTCGGCAGTCGAGCGGGGGAATTCGGCGATCAGCTGGCCGTTCACCGGCGAGGTGTTTTCGAAGTACTGGCCTTTGACTGGGGCAACGAACTCGCCACCGATGTAGTTCCCGTAACGGCTCTTGAAGGAAACCTTGGCGCCTTCGGTACCGGGATGTGCATAACGCATGATGTTTCTCCTGGCTATTGTGCTTGTTGGGGAGGATGTAAAGCATAGAGCAAGGGTTGGGCCAGTGTTGCCGACCCCAGTTAAATCAAGGGCTTGGCAGGTTTTTACGCAGGTGCAGGAAGGGCGCTGTAGCAGCGCCGGTACAGCCTGGGTGACACTTTGTACCGTTGCTGACACAAAGCGTGACCCGACGGTCAAGCCAGCATTGCATTGCGCCGACGGGTGGAGGATGCTGGGCTTATCTCGTCTGCGGAGAACAATAAAAAGTGCAGAGCAATCACCTTAGCCGGCATGCCCGGCAAGTCCTCACCGTGACCCAGGGCAAGGCCCTGGCACAGGGCCCCGGCAGCGATCCGTCGATTGCCCGTTCCTGGCTGCGTTGCCTTGAGGACTATCACCTGGATCCGGCCCAGAGCATGGCCCCGACCGTGCTTGAGCACGGCCGCGTGCTGGAAAGCCGCGAGCGCTTGCAGCAGGTACTGCAGATCGCCGGCAACGAGATGAACAGCCTGCACCAGCAGCTGTCCGGTGCCGGCCATGCGGTGCTGCTCACCGATGCCCGCGGGGTCATCCTCAATTGCGTCACCGCGCCTACCGAACGGCGCATCTTCGAGCGCGCCGGGCTGTGGCTGGGTGCCGACTGGAGCGAGGCACGTGAAGGTACCAACGGCATCGGCACCTGCCTGGTCGAGCGCCAGGCGGTAACCATCCACCAGGATGAGCACTTTCGTGGCCGTCATACCGGCCTGACCTGCTCGGCCAGCCCGGTGTTCGACCCGCACGGCGAGTTGCTGGCGGTGCTCGATGTCTCGTCTGCCCGCGCTGATGTTTCGCGCCAGAGCCAGTTCCACACCATGGCGCTGGTCAACCTCTCGGCGAAGATGATCGAGAGCAGCTACTTTTTGCGCTATTTCGATAACCAGTTCCTCCTGCGTTTTCATCTGCAGGCCGAATCGGTAGGAATGTTCAGCGAAGGGCTGCTGGCTTTTGATGGCGACGGGCGGATCTGCGCGGTCAACCAGAGCGCCTTGAACCTGCTGGGCACCATCCGTGGCGGTGTGCTCGGCAAGCCTGTGGATATGTTCTTCGATTGTGCGCAGGATGAGTTGTTCAGCCGCGCCACTGCCCAGGCCAACACCAGTTGGCCGCTACGCACCCGCGACGGCCGGGTACTGTTCGCCAGTCTGCGCGGCCAGGTGCGTTCGCTGGCGCCGGCAGCGGCGCCGTTTGTTGCCCCGGCGAAAACCTCGCAGCCCGGTGGTATCTGCCTGGTCGATCCGGCCCTGCAGAACGATTTTCGCCGGGCCGTTCGTGTGTTCGAACGCGATGTGCCATTGCTGCTGCGCGGCGAGACCGGTTGCGGCAAGGAGGCCTTCGCCAAAGCCGTACACCAGGCCAGCCAACGCAGCAGCAAGGCGTTTGTTGCCCTCAACTGTGCGTCGATCCCCGAGAGCCTGATCGAGAGCGAGCTGTTCGGCTATCGCGGCGGCAGTTTTACCGGGGCGCGCAAGGAGGGCATGCGCGGCAAGCTGCAGCAGGCCGACGGTGGCACGCTATTGCTGGACGAAATTGGCGACATGCCGCTGGCCCTGCAAACCCGTCTTTTACGCGTGCTCGAAGACCGCATGGTGGTGCCCATCGGTGGCGAACCGCAGGCCGTCAACGTGCGCATCATCAGCGCCAGCCACCGCAACTTGCTCGAGCGGGTCGAGGATGGCAGTTTCCGCGAAGACCTTTACTACCGTCTCAACGGCCTGGAAATCGATCTGCCGGCCTTGCGCGAGCGCAGCGACAAGTCGCAGTTGCTCGACTTCATCCTGGCCGAAGAGGCCGGTGAGCAAAGCGTAAGCCTGGACCCTGCGGCGCGCCGGGCGTTGCTCGACTTCGCCTGGCCGGGCAACGTGCGCCAGTTGCGTAACGTGTTGCGTACCTTGGTGGCGCTGAGCGAAGAGGGCCGCGTCGAGTTTGCCGACCTGCCGGCGGTAGTTCGCCAGCCGCCGACACTTATCAAAAGCTCCTCACCTGTGGATAACCCCGCGCCGCTGCTGGACAGCGCCGAGCGCAACGCCTTGCTGGCAGTGCTGGAGCAGCAGCGCTGGCACATGACCCATGTCGCCGCGCAGTTGGGGGTTAGCCGTAATACCTTGTATCGAAAACTTCGCAAACACGGCATCGCCCGGGACGCCTGAGCGAAACACAGGATGCGATTTGTCGCGCCCTAGGCTACCCTGCCTCGACGTTTTGCGAGGTCGATCATGCACATTCATATTCTCGGTATTTGCGGCACTTTCATGGGTTCGCTGGCCGTGCTGGCCAAGGAGCTTGGCCATCGGGTCACCGGCTCCGATGCCAACGTCTACCCACCGATGAGCACCCAGCTTGAAGCCCAGGGCATCGAACTGACCCAGGGCTATGACGCCGCCCAACTGGACCCGGCGCCCGACCTGGTGGTGATCGGCAACGCCCTGTCGCGGGGCAACCCGGCAGTCGAGTACGTACTGAACAAGGGCCTGCCCTACGTGTCGGGCCCGCAGTGGCTGGCCGACCACGTGCTGCAAGGCCGCTGGGTGCTGGCGGTTGCCGGCACCCATGGCAAGACCACCACCAGCAGCATGCTTGCCTGGGTGCTGGAGCACGCCGGCATGAGCCCGGGCTTCCTGATCGGCGGCGTGCCGCAGAATTTCTCGGTCTCGGCGCGCCTGGGCGGCACGCCGTTCTTCGTGGTCGAGGCCGACGAATATGACAGCGCCTTCTTCGACAAGCGCTCGAAGTTCGTGCACTACCGTCCCCGTACCGCGATCCTCAATAACCTTGAGTTCGATCATGCGGATATCTTCCCAGACCTGGCCGCCATCGAGCGACAGTTCCACCACTTGGTGCGAACCATTCCAAGCGAAGGCCTGGTGATCCATCCGACCACCGAGCCGGCCCTTGAGCGCGTGATCAAGATGGGCTGCTGGACGCCGGTGCAGACCACCGGTGAAGGCGGGCAGTGGCAGGTCAAACTGCTCAGCGCCGACGGTTCGCGTTTCGAAGTCAGCTTCGAAGGCGAAACCCAGGGCGTGGTCGAGTGGGAGCTGACCGGCCAGCACAACGTCGCCAACGCCCTGGCTACTTTGGCGGCGGCGCGTCATGTCGGCGTGGTACCGGCCATGGGTATTGCCGCATTGAGCGCGTTCAAGAGCGTCAAGCGGCGGATGGAAAAGGTCGCTGAAGTACAGGGCGTGACCATCTATGACGACTTCGCTCACCACCCGACCGCTATCGCCACCACCCTCGATGGCTTGCGCAAACGCATCGGCGATGCTCCGCTGATTGCCGTGATCGAGCCGCGCTCCAACTCGATGAAGCTCGGCGCCCACCGCGATGGCCTGCCCGAGAGCGTCAACGATGCCGACCAGGTGATCTGGTACGCACCGCCGAACCTGGGCTGGGACCTGGCCGCCACCGCCGCCGAATGCAAGGTGCCGGCTGTGGTGGCCGACAGCCTTGAAGCGATCATCGAACGGGTCAAGAGCCAGGCCAAGCCCGGCACCCAGGTGGTGATCATGAGCAATGGCGGCTTCGGCGGCCTGCACGGCAAGCTGGCCGAGGCGCTGAAATGAGCGGGCCGGAACGCATCACCCTGGCCATGACCGGGGCTTCGGGGGCGCAGTATGGGCTGCGCCTGCTCGATTGCCTGGTGCGCGAAGACCGCGAGGTGCATTTTCTGATCTCCAAGGCCGCGCAACTGGTGATGGCCACCGAGACTGATGTGTTGCTGCCGGCCAAACCGCAAGCCATGCAAGCCTTCCTCACCGAGTACACCGGCGCTGCCGCCGGGCAGATCCGCGTGTATGGCAAGGAAGACTGGATGTCGCCGGTCGCCTCGGGCTCTGGCGCGCCGGCGGCGATGGTGGTGGTGCCGTGCTCGACCGGGACCTTGTCGGCGATTGCCACCGGCGCCTGCAACAATCTGATCGAGCGGGCTGCAGACGTGACCCTGAAGGAGCGTCGGCAGTTGATCCTGGTGCCGCGTGAGGCACCGTTCTCGACCATCCACCTGGAGAACATGCTCAAGCTGTCGAACATGGGCGCGGTGATCCTGCCGGCGGCGCCGGGCTTTTATCATCAGCCGCAGACCATCGACGACCTGATCGACTTTGTTGTCGCACGGATCCTCAACCTGCTGAACATTCCCCAGGACATGCTGCCGCGTTGGGGCGAGCATCATCTGGGCGCGGATGAATGAAGCGCCTGCTGGGCGTGATACTGCTGTGCGTGATGGCTAGCGGTTGCGCCAGCGTGCGCACCCTGGATGCGGCCAAGCCGGGCGCGCCGGTGGTGTATGCCGGTACGCGCCTGGATCTGTATGCACTGCAGGGCGGTTGTTGCGCTATTGACCGCTTTGGCGCCGAGGCGCCGAAGTATCCCGGGCTGGACCTGCCGGGCAGTGCCTTGCTTGATACCGTACTGCTGCCGCTGTCGGTATTGACCGCGCTGGGAATTGGCTTTCAGGCGACGGGCGGGTTGTAGCGGCTGGCCTGATCGCGGGGCAAGCCCGCTCCCACACACTCTGTGGGAGCGGGCTTGCCCCGCGATTGCTACTTGCCCAACCGGCGCAATTCATCCGACTCGACAATCCGGATCCCGTCCTGCTCTTCCAGCGCCAAACGCCACAGCGCCCTGGCCAGTTGGCAGGCCTCGATGCCCCGGTACTTGCCCGGGATCAGCTTCGACAGCGGCCCGGCCAAGCGTTCCGACATCCGCGGTTCGATGCGGTCACCCAGCAACAGCGAAGGCCGGGCGATGGTCAGTTGCGGCCAGTCCTGGGCCTTCAATGCGGCCTCCATTTCGCCTTTGACCCGGTTGTAGAAGATCGGCGACCTGCGGTCGGCACCCAGGGCGCTGACCACCAGCAGGTGCCGCGCGCCCATCTCGCGGGCGCGTTTGCCGAAGGCGACGACCATGTCCAGGTCGACCGCGCGAAAGGCCGGCTCGGACCCTGCCTGCTTGATCGTGGTGCCCAGGCAGCAGAAGGCGATGTCGACGCGACCTGCCAGTTGCGGGAGGAACACCGCCGGGTCACCCACCGGGTTTTCCAGGTGCGGGTGTTCGGCCAGTGGGCGACGGGTGGGGGCCAATACGCGGCTGACGGTGGGCTCGTTGAGCAGCCGATCAAGTAAGTGTTCACCGGTAAGACCGGTGGCTCCGGCAAGCAGGATGTGCTGAGGCGTCAAGTACATGATGTCTCTCCCTTGATACAGTCAGCTTAGTGGTTGCCAGCATTTTTTGCATGCTCGGCCTGTTGCTTGCCCGCATCACTTTGCAAGGCTTTGCGCGCTTGTTGCTGGCGCAGGCGCTGCCAGTGATCGAGTACGCCCTTGGGTGCCCAGATCTGCGGCTCGGAGGCATCGAAGCCTTCAATGGCCTCGCGCTCGGAGACGCTGGCGCTGGCCCGCTCGAAGGCCTGCTGCAGGTCGTCGGTCTGGTTCAGGGCCTGGGCGAACAGGGCGTCGCCAAAGTAGGTGAAGTCGGCTTCTTCGGAGCAGCCGAACGACACCCGGTCGGCGCGCGAGGCGGTCATGATCAGGGTCCGCTCGTCTTTGAGCGGGGCGATATAGCCGCCTGAATAACAGGCCGAGATGACAATGATCTTGTCGCGGTCTTTCAAGGGCGCCAGGGTCGTGGCCAGGGCATCGGCGGGCAGGTCTGCCAGTTGCAGGCGCGGCTGGTCGAGTACCAGTTCGTGCTCGTGGCTGCCGTGGCTGGTCAGGTAGATGAACACCAGGTCTTCCGGGCCGCTGCGTTCGGCCAGGGTGCGCACGGCGCGGGCAAGGTTCTCGCGGGTGGCCATGGGCCGGTCGCTGAGGTGGTCGCGGTGGTTGACCAGGCTGATCTGGCCGACCGCGCCAAAGCGGCTCTTGAGCATGTTGCTGACGTAATCGGCCTCGCGCAGGAACACGCTCTGTTTGCCATCGCCCCCCAGGGCCAGGCTGTAGAGTTCGATGTCCGGGGTCGAGGCCGGCACCTTGGCCAGCGCTTGGTCGAGCAGGCCGCCCTGGTTGAGCAGCGCCAGTTCCAGCGGGTCGGGCAGCAGTTTGCCGTGCTCGTCGCGCACGCGCTGGCCATTGAGCCACTGGCCGCTTTCATTGCGCCCGTCGAGCAGGGTCAGGCGGCCGTTGCCCTGGTAGGTGTCGTTCTCGAAGCCGCCGACATAGACACTGCCGTCCGGCAACTGCAGGCGCCCGTTACCGGAAAACCGCCAGTCGCGAAAATAACCCTTGTAGTGGCTGCCGTCGCTGCCGATCAGCTCGCCCTTGCCGCTGAGCGAGCCGTCCTTGAACTGGCCGATCCACACGTCACCATCGGTGTTTTCGTAACGGCCGCGGCCTTCCAGGCGGTTGTCATGGAAGGCACCGATGTACTGGTCGCCTTCGGCGCTGTTGAAGGTACCGCTGCCTTCGAGCTGGCCGTTGACGAAACGGCCGCTGAACTGGTTGCCGCTGGCGTCGCTGCGGATGCCTTCGCCATTGGGTTTGCCGCGGGCGAACAGGCCCTGGTACTGGCTGCCGTCAGCCAGTTCGAGATGGCCGGCGCCGTGGTACTGGTCGTCCTTGAACTGGCCACGGTAAAGCAGGCCGGGTTCCTTGAGGGTGCCTTCGCCGTCGCGGCGGCCGAGCTTGAACCCACCGGTGTAGCTGCTGCCCGGTGTTTTCAGGGTCCCCAGGCCGTGGAACAGGCCCTGCTGGAACCCGCCGCGGTAGACCTCGCCATTGCTGCCATGCCATTCACCCTGGCCATGCCACTGGCCATTGAGGAAGTTGCCCTTGTACCAACTGCCGTTGGGGTAGTCGATGCGCCCGGCACCTTGCAGCAGGCCGTTGACCACCTCGCCCCGATAGCGGCCGCCATCGGGCAGGCGCGCATCAGGCGGCGACAGGGGTTCGCCGTCACCGCAAGCGGCCAGTAGCAGGGTCAGGGCAAGGGGAACGAGTGGGCGCATGGCGGGGTCCGGACAAGTGAGGCCCCGAGTATGCCGTAGAACGCGGGGGGTGAAACAGTCGCCAGGACGGTTTCACCCAGTGCCTGGCTCAGATGAAGCAGAGCGACAGCGGTTCGGCGATGTAGGCAGGTTTTTCCTGGCCTTCGATTTCCAGGGTGGCGGTGACCTTGAGCAGCCACTGTCCGGGTTTCTTCTCGGTCACCTCGGCCAGATCGACCTTGAGCCGCACCTTGCTGTCGACTTTCACCGGCTGGATGAAACGCACGCTGTCCAGGCCATAGTTGACGGCCATTTTCAGGCCTTCAGGCACAACCAGAATGCCTTCCATCAACTTGGGGATCAGCGACAGGGTGAGAAAACCGTGAGCGATGGTGCTGCCAAATGGCGTTTTTGCCGCCTTGTCCGGGTCGACATGGATGAACTGAAAGTCGCCTGTCGCCTCGGCAAACAGGTTGATGCGCTGTTGATCGATGGTCAGCCATTCGGAACGTCCCAGTTCCTTTCCAACGTACTGCGAAAGCTCTGCAACAGGTACATAGGGCATTGTGACTCTCCAGATTGTCTTTGGTTTTGTTATGACTTCGGCAGATTCGAAAGTCTAAGATCAGCACGCCTGCAGGAAGTGGTCAAGTCGGCGAAGATCGGCTTATAGCCCGGTCGTTAGCGTGCTTATAATGGCCGCCAGGCCTCAAGGAGATGCTTATGCTGTTGCGTGGTTTGACCTGGCTGGTGCTGTTCCAGTTGCTCGGAACGGCGATCAATCACCTGGTGGTGCCGATCCTCCCCGGGCCGATCATCGGCCTGCTGTTGCTGCTGGTGTACCTGATGCTGCGTGGCGAGGTGGGCGCGCCCCTGAGCGAGGCGGCCAACAGCCTGCTGCGCTACTTGCCACTGCTGCTGGTGCCGCCGGCGGTGGGGGTGATGGTCTATGCCGCGGATATCGCCGCCGACTTCTGGGCCATCGTCGGTGCCCTGGTGCTGTCGGCGCTGCTCACCCTGGTGTTCGTCGGCGTGCTGATGCACAAGCTGATGGCCCGCCAGGGCAGCCATGAGGAGCAGCCATGAGCCTGGACTGGAGCGGCGCCGTCAACGCCGTCATTCACCATCCGCTGTTTGGCATCGGCATCACCCTGGGCGCCTACCAGCTGGTGCTGGCGGCCTACGAAAAAACCCGCTGGATCTTCCTGCAGCCGGTGCTGGTGTCGATGCTGGTAGTCATTGGCGTACTGCTGGGCTGTGGCCTGACTTACAGCGAATATCGCAAAAGCACCGAGATCATGAACATCCTTCTGGGCCCGGCGACCGTGGCCCTGGCGGTGCCGCTCTATCTCAACCTGCGGCGCATTCGCCAGCTGTTCTGGCCGACCTTTACTACGCTGGTAATCGGAGGGGTGTTCGCCACCGGCGCCTGCCTGTTGCTGGGCTGGTGGTTTGGCGCCGAGCACATGATCCTGATGACCATGGCGCCAAAATCGGTGACCTCGCCGATTGCCATGCTGGTGGCCGAGCAGATTGGCGGCGTGGCCGCGCTGGCGGCGGTGTTCGTGTTGATCACCGGGGTGATCGGGGCGATTTTCGGCCCGGCGCTGCTGTCGCGTTGTGGTGTGCACAGCCCTGAAGCGCGCGGCATGGCTTTAGGCGTGACTGCGCATGCGGTTGGTACTTCGGTAGCGCTGCAGGAAAGTGAAGAATGCGGGGCCTTCGCGGCCCTGGCGATGAGCCTGATGGGGGTTGCCACGGCGGTATTCCTGCCACTGGCGGTTAGCCTGGTTGCTTGAGGAGTTGCAATGACGTTACCCCTGTTTCCGCTCAATACCGTGCTGTTCCCGGGCTGCTTTCTCGATCTGCAGATCTTCGAGGCGCGTTACCTGGACATGATCGGTCGCATCATGAAGCAGGGCGGCGGTTTTGGCGTGGTGTGCATCCTTGAGGGCGAGCAGGTTGGCGCTGCGCCCAGCGGTTTCTCGCAGGTTGGCTGCGAGGCGCTGATTCGCGATTTTCAGCAGCAGGACAACGGCCTGCTGGGGATTCGGGTCGAAGGCACCCGGCGCTTTCGTGTCGGGCCGTTCGAGGTGCAGAAGGACCAGTTGCTGGTCGCTGATGTGTCGTGGCTGCCGGAGCTTGCCGACGAGCCGCTGGAAGATGACCATCACGACTTGCTGGCGCTGCTGCAAGCCCTGGGCGAGCACCCGATGGTCGAGGCGCTGGGCATGCCGGTGACGGTCCACGGCCAGCAGGCCCTGGCCAACCAGCTCGCCTACCTGCTGCCGTTCGTTGAAGAAGACAAACTCGACCTGCTGGCCATCGACTCACCGCACAAGCGCCTAGAGGCTATCCAGGCGCTGCTTGACCGGCTGCAAGGCGAGCTGTTCGCCTGATGCCTCAGTACTGGTAGCGCAGCAAGGCGTGCGGCAGCGAGTGCAGGGCGAAGAACGCCAGCAGGGCGACGCAGGCCGGCAGGATCAGCCACCAGACCCGTAGCGGCAGGGCGGTGAGCGGTTGCCGGTATTGGGTCAGGGTCAGGCTGGTAGCGCACACGCAGCAGGCGAGCATGGCGCCGGCGAGGATGTCGGTCGGCCAGTGCGCCCCCAGGTACACCCGTGACAGCGCGATCGCCAGTGCCGGAATGCAACCCAGCATGATCCAGGTCAGGCGCATGCGCGGCGGCTGCCCGCGCCCGGCCAGCACCGCCAGTACCAGGAAGAACGCAAACGACGCCGAGCTGTGGCCGCTGGGCATGCTGTAGGTGGTCAGCGGATCAGTGAGTACCTCCGGGCGCGCCCGGGCAAACAGCCACTTGAGGCTGCCATTGGCCAGGGCCGTGCCGATCAGGGTGCTGCCGGCGAAAATCGCCGGGCGCCACTGGCGGGCCAGCAATAACAGGCCGGTGAGCAGGCCGCCGAGGAAGAACTGGGTTCGGAAATCGCCGAGGCGGGTGATCAGCACCACCGTGCCGTCGATGGCACGGCTACGGTTCTCCTGGATCAGGGTCATCAGGCCCTGGTCGAACTGGGTCAGGTATGGCCAGCCGAGAAACAGCCCGGTCAGGGCCAGCAAGCTCATCCCGGCAATCAGCCGGGTGCCGCGGCGCATGCTGCGCAGGCTGCTGTTGATGCTCAGGCCGACCAGCACCGCCAGGCCGCCCATCACTACCCCAGCCTGTGGCCAGAAGCCTTCCGGCAACGGCAGGCGCATGGCCGCGCCGGTTGCCCAGCCCGGCAGCAGGTAAGCCACTGCCCAACCGGCCCCGGCCAGCAGGCTGACGGCGATAAAACGCGGCAGCGGCATGTCGAACATGCCGGCGACCATGGGCAGCATCGGCCGCAGCGGGCCGATGAAGCGCCCGACTAGCAGGCTGGCGATACCATAGCGCTGAAAGTAGGTTTCGGCGCTGCCGATCCATTCCGGATGGTGGCGCAGCAGCGGCAAGCGGCGGATGTTCTGGTGAAAGCGCCGGCCTAAGGTGTAGGAGATCGCGTCGCCGAGCAAACCACCGGCAAAGCCCAGCAACAGGGTTTCGCCCAGGCTCAAGGCACCGCTGCCGGCCAGTACCGCGACGGCGAACAGCAAAACGGTGCCGGGGACGATAATCCCGGCAATCGCCAGGCATTCCACGCAGGCCACCAGAAAAATCGCTAATCCCAGCCACTGCGGGTTGGCGCTGAGCCAGGTGGTCAGGCTGTCGAGCCATGGGCCCATCGTGTCAGTTTCCTTGTGTCAGTAAAAAGTAGTCCCGGCCTTCGACTTGGCCCCGGCGCAGCGGGTTCCGTGTGCAATGGCGGGCAAAGTCGGCGTCGACGAAACGGTAGGGCAGATGTTCATCGCGGCCGTGGGGAATCCCCAAGCGGGTGGTCTGGATAATTTGTTTCACTTTGATACCGCAGTCCTCGACAAACAGCTGCTCGGCATCAAAGCGTTTGCCGTCCCAGTGCGGCACTTTCAGGCCCAGGGCCTTGCACAGCAGAGTCTGGCCGGCGCACAGGCGTTCGGGCGGGCGCGCCTGGCCGCTGGCGTCAGGGTTGTTCAGTTGCATCTGTGCCAGGCTGTTGTCATCCGACAAGGCGTCGACGAAGGGGTAGGCCGATTTGATCAACACCGCATTGCCCGGCCCGTGGGCGCTGAAGTTCAGCGAGTCGCCGCCGCGGGCGTAATACATGTAGATGTGCCCGCCGTCGAGGAACAGCGCCCGGCGTTTTTCGGTGTAGCCGAGCGAAGCGTGGCTGCCCTTGTCGCTGAGGTAGTAGGCCTCGGTCTCGATAATCCGTGCCGCCAGCCAGTACGGGCCGTAGCGGTGGCGGATGACCTTGCCCAGCAGGGCCCTGGCCAATTCGCCAGCGTCGCGGTCGAAGAAGCTGTCGGGCAGGGCCTTGGGCGGGCAGGGGGCGGAGTCTGGCATGCGGGCAGGTTCGCGGGTGGACAGGTGGGCGATGATAGCAATTTCTGTCTTAACCAACCCTGAATGGCCATTATGAAGCGAGGGGCCGGCACTCTTTTCGACCATCCGCCTGTCACCGCTGGGCGTGGGGCCACACGACAGTTATAATCATCCGATTTTCCCCTTCGCCAAGACCACTGAGCCCATGACTGAGTCCGTTCTTGACTACATGACCCGCCTGGGTCGCGCTGCCCGCGCGGCGTCGCGCGTGATCGGCCGTGCCAGCACTGCGCAAAAGAACCGCGCCCTGCAAGCCGCCGCCAACGCCCTGGACGCTGCCCGCGCCGAGCTGACCGCCGCCAACGAACTGGACCTCGCTGCTGGCCGCGCCAATGGCCTGGAAGCGGCCATGCTCGAGCGCCTGGCGCTGACCCCGGCACGCATCGACGGCATGATCGTCGGCCTGCGCCAGGTGGCCAGCCTGCCGGACCCGGTCGGCGCGATCCGCGACATGAGCTACCGGCCATCGGGTATCCAGGTCGGCAAGATGCGCGTGCCGCTGGGGGTGATCGGCATCATTTACGAATCGCGTCCGAACGTGACCATCGACGCTGCCAGCCTGTGCCTGAAGTCTGGCAACGCCACCATCCTGCGCGGCGGCTCCGAAGCCATCCACTCAAACCGTGCCATTGCCGCCTGCATCCAGCGCGGCCTGGCCGAGGCCGGCTTGCCGGCGGCGGTGGTGCAAGTGGTCGAAACCACCGATCGCGAAGCGGTCGGTGCGCTGATCAGCATGCCGGAGTTCGTCGACGTCATCGTGCCGCGTGGCGGCAAGGGCCTGATCGAGCGCATCAGCCGCGACGCGCGGGTGCCGGTGATCAAGCACCTCGATGGTATCTGCCACGTCTATGTGGCTGAGCACGCCGAGCTGGACAAGGCCCGGCGCATCGCCTTCAACGCCAAGACCTACCGCTACGGCATCTGCGGGGCGATGGAAACCCTGCTGGTCGATCAGTCGGTCGCGGCCGAGTTCCTGCCGGAAATGGCCCGCCAATTTCGGGAAAAAGGCGTCGAATTGCGCGGTTGTGAGCGCACGCTGAAAATCATAGAGGCGCTGCCGGCGACCGAAACGGACTGGAACACCGAATACCTCGCGGCGATTCTGTCGATCCGCGTAGTGGACGGTCTGGACCAGGCCATCGAACACATCAATCGCTATGGCTCGCACCATACCGATTCGATCGTCACCGAACACCAGGCGCAGGCTCGCCAGTTCATGGCCGAGGTCGATTCGTCGTCGGTAATGATCAACACCCCGACCTGCTTTGCCGACGGTTTCGAGTACGGTCTGGGCGCGGAGATCGGGATTTCCACCGACAAGCTGCACGCCCGAGGCCCGGTTGGCCTGGAAGGCCTGACCTGCGAAAAATACGTGGTGATCGGCGACGGTCAGCTGCGCGGACAGGAGTCGCTCTGACTTGGCCGAGCGCAAACCGCTCGCCCCAGTCTCGACGATGTCGCCCGCCCGGCGCATCGGCGTGCTCGGCGGGACTTTCGACCCGGTGCACATCGGACACCTGCGCAGTGCGCTGGAGGTCGCCGAAGTGCTGGCGCTCGACGAGCTGCGGCTGATGCCCAACGCCCGCCCGCCGCACCGTGATACGCCGCAAGTGTCGGCCCAGGACCGGCTGGCGATGGTCCGGTGCGCGGTTCAGGGCGTGCCTACGCTGTCGGTCGATGCCCGCGAACTGGCCCGTGACAAGCCGTCGTACACCATCGAAACGCTGGAACTGATGCGTGCTGAAATGGCCGCCTCGGAGCAACTGTTTCTGCTGCTGGGCTGGGACGCATTCTGCGGCCTGCCCAGTTGGCACCGTTGGGAAGAATTGCTGCAACACTGTCACATCCTGGTGCTGCAACGCCCGGATGCCGACGTCGAGCCGCCGGATGCCTTGCGCAACCTGCTGGCCGCACGTTCGGTCAGTGATCCGCAGGCCCTTGAAGGGCCTGCCGGGAATATTGCATTCGTCTGGCAGACGCCGCTTGCGGTGTCAGCCACGCAGATCCGACAGCTGCTGGCCAGCGGCAAGTCGGTGCGGTTTCTGGTGCCGGACGCAGTACTGGCCTACATCGATGCGCACAACCTTTACCGTGCGCCGAACTGAGGGTGCTGAGAAGCGCCTCAAACTATTGAGTTGAATGAGTTTTATATGACCAAGCAAAAACACAACGTCAGCGCCGAAGAGCTGGTCGAACTGACCAAGTCCGCCCTGGAAGACGTCAAGGCCCAGGACATCCAGGTTATCGACGTAAAAGAAAAGCACAGCCTGACCGACTACATGATCATCGCCACCGGTACCTCCAACCGCCAGATCAGCGCGATGCTGGAAAAGGTCCGTGAGCAGGTCAAGGCCAAGGGCGTTCAGCCACTGGGCGAAGAAGGCAAGGGCGACAGCGACTGGGTCCTGCTGGACCTGAATGATGTCATCGTCCACATGATGACTGCCGCTGCCCGTCAGTTCTACGACCTTGAGCGTCTGTGGATGGGTGCCGAGCAGAGCCGTGCCGCCGATGGCAAGCACCACAGCCCGGAAAACACCCACGACTTTGCAGACAAGCTGAAAGATCGGGAATAAGGAAGGCTCGTGCGTCTGCGTCTGATCGCGGTCGGCTCGCGCATGCCCAAGTGGGTCGAGGACGGTTGGCATGAATATGCCAAGCGCCTGCCCGCGGAGCTGTCGCTGGAGCTGGTGGAAATACCGCTCAATACCCGGGGCAAGAATGCCGACGTCGCCCGCCTGATCCGTCAGGAGGGTGAGGCCATGCTTGCCAAGGTCCAGCCAGGGGAACGGATTGTCACCCTGGAGGTCCATGGCAAGCCCTGGAGTACCGAGCAACTGGCGGTCGAACTGGACCGCTGGCGGCTGGATTCGCGTACCGTCAACTTCATGGTCGGCGGCCCCGAAGGGCTGGCGCCGGAAGTCTGTGCGCGGGCCGAGCAGCGCTGGTCGCTGTCGCCGCTGACACTGCCCCACCCGTTGGTAAGGATACTGATCGGCGAACAGCTGTACCGCGCCTGGACCGTATTGTCCGGGCACCCCTACCACAAATAAGCCTTAAGCCTTTTCAATGTCGCAGCCGATTCGCCTCAAGGATCACGAGAAAGACGCCCGTCTGGTGCGTAGCCGCGTCGTGGTCGGTGCAGTGGCGATCGTCCTGCTGATTTGCGTGTTGATCGCCCGCCTGTATTACCTGCAGGTGATCCAGTACGACTATCACTCGACCCTGTCGGAAAATAACCGGGTGCATGTGCAGCCGATTCCGCCGACTCGCGGGCTGATCTTCGACCGCAACGGGGTGATCGTCGCCGATAACCGGCCAAGCTTCAGCCTGACCATGACCCGTGAGCGCTCCGGCGACTGGCAGCAGGTACTCGATGTGATCGTCGAGGTGCTCGAGCTGACCCCGGACGACCGCACCCTGTTTGAAAAGCGCATGCGCCAGGGCCGCCGGCCGTTCGAGCCGGTGCCGATCCTGTTCGAGCTGACCGAAGAACAGATCGCCCGGGTTGCGGTGAACCAGTTCCGCCTGCCCGGCGTCGAGGTGGTCGCGCAGCTGGTGCGCCATTACCCGCAGGGAGCGCACTTTGCTCACTCGGTCGGTTATGTCGGGCGGATCAACGAGAAAGAGCTGAAGACCCTCGACCCGGTCAACTACAGCGGCACCCACCATATCGGCAAGACCGGCATCGAGCGCTTCTACGAGCCGGAACTGCACGGCCAGGTGGGTTACGAAGAAGTTGAGACCAACGCCCGTGGCCGGGTATTGCGGGTGCTCAAGCGCACCGACCCGATCCCCGGCAAAGACATCGTCCTGAGCCTCGACATCAAGCTGCAGGAAGCTGCCGAGGCCGCGCTGGGCGGGCGCCGCGGCGCCATTGTCGCACTCGACCCAAATACCGGCGAAGTACTGGCGATGGTCAGCCAGCCAAGCTTCGACCCCAACCCGTTCGTCACCGGCATCAGCTTCAAGGCCTATGCCGAGCTGCGCGATTCGATCGACCGGCCGCTGTTCAACCGCGTGCTGCGCGGCCTGTACCCGCCGGGTTCGACCATCAAGCCGGCAGTGGCCATCGCCGGCCTCGACAGTGGTGTGGTCACCGCCAGCAGCCGGGTGTTCGACCCGGGCTTCTACCAACTGCCCAACTATGACCACAAGTACCGCAACTGGAACCGCAGCGGCGACGGCTGGGTCGACCTCGACCTGGCGATCATGCGCTCCAACGACACCTACTTCTACGACCTGGCGCACAAGATGGGCATCGACCGTCTGTCCAGCTACATGAACAAGTTCGGCCTCGGGCAGAAAGTCTCCCTCGACATGTTCGAGGAGTCCGCCGGCCTGATGCCGACTCGCGAATGGAAGCGCGCCACCCGCCGCCAGGCCTGGTTCCCGGGCGAGACGCTGATCCTCGGTATCGGCCAGGGCTACATGCAGACCACGCCGCTGCAGATGGCCCAGGCCATCGCCCTGATCGCCAGCAAGGGCAAGTGGAACCGTCCGCACCTGGCCAAGACCATCGAAGGCCAGCCACCGGTGGACGAGAACCCGATGGAAGACATCGTCTTGCGTGACAAGTCCGACTGGGCCAGGGTCACCCATGGCATGGAGCAGGTGATGCACAACGCCCGCGGTACCGCCCGCGCCGCCGCCGCCGGTGCCCAGTACCGGATTGCCGGCAAGAGTGGTACCGCCCAGGTGGTAGCGATCAAGCAGGGCGAGAAGTACGACCGCAACAAGGTTCAGGAACGCCACCGCGACCACGCCCTGTTCGTCGGCTTCGCCCCGGCAGAGAACCCGAAGATCGTGGTTTCGGTGATGATCGAAAACGGCGAAGCGGGTGGCCGCGTCGCGGCGCCGGTGATGCGTCAGGTAATGGACGCCTGGTTGCTCGACGAGCATGGCCGGCTCAAATCCGAGTTCGCTCCCGCCACCGTCGTTCAGGAATCGGCCCAGTGAAGAACAATTTCGATCGCATGCTTTCCAGCGAGGACGTAATGCGTCGTCGCGCAAGCTTCCTGCAGCGCATCCATGTCGACGGCCCGTTGCTGATCCTGCTGCTGACCCTGGCTGCCGGCAGCCTGTTCGTGCTCTATTCGGCCAGCGGCAAGAACTGGGACCTGCTGCTCAAGCAAGCCAGTTCGTTCGGCATCGGCCTGGTGTCGATGTTCGTCATTGCCCAGCTCGAACCACGTTTCATGGCGCGCTGGGTGCCCCTTGCCTATGTGGTCGGGGTGATCCTGCTGGTGGTGGTCGACGTCATGGGCCACAACGCCATGGGCGCCACGCGCTGGATCAACATTCCCGGGGTGATCCGCTTCCAGCCCTCGGAGTTCATGAAGATCATCATGCCGGCGACCATCGCCTGGTACCTGGCCAAGCGCTCGCTGCCGCCGCATTTGAAGCACGTGGTGATCAGCCTGATCCTGATCGGCCTGCCGTTCATCCTCATTGTGCGCCAGCCAGACCTGGGTACCGCCTTGCTGATCCTCGCCTCCGGCGCCTTCGTACTGTTTATGGGTGGCCTGCGCTGGCGCTGGATCCTCAGCGTGGTGGCGGCGGCAGTGCCGGTGGCGGTAGCGATGTGGTTCTTCGTCATGCACGACTACCAGAAGCAGCGGGTACTGACCTTTCTCGACCCGGAAAGCGATCCGCTGGGCACCGGCTGGAACATCATCCAGTCGAAAGCGGCGATCGGCTCGGGCGGGGTGTTCGGCAAGGGCTGGCTGCTGGGCACCCAGTCGCACCTGGACTTTCTCCCGGAAAGCCACACCGACTTCATCATTGCCGTGCTTGGCGAGGAGTTCGGCCTGGTCGGCATCTGCGCGCTGCTTTTGATCTACCTGCTGCTGATCGGCCGCGGCCTGGTGATTACCGCCCAGGCCCAGACGCTTTACGGCAAGCTGCTGGCTGGCAGCCTGACCATGACCTTCTTTGTTTATGTGTTCGTCAATATCGGTATGGTCAGCGGCTTGTTGCCCGTGGTGGGGGTGCCGCTGCCCTTCATTAGTTATGGCGGAACTTCGTTGGTGACGCTGCTGTCAGCGTTTGGGGTTTTAATGTCGATCCATACGCATCGCAAATGGATTGCGCAGGTTTGAATAAGGTGAAGAATTACATGCAAGCAATGCGTGGCTGGGCGGCTCGTTGTGCGCCCTGGGTCGGCTTTGTAGGTTTGCTCGGCGGCGCGCAAGGCGCTGCTGCCGGCGACTACGACGGCTCGCCCCAGGTGGCCGAGTTCGTCGGCGAAATGACCCGCGACTACGGTTTTGCCGGTGAGCAACTGATGGGGGTGTTTCGCGAGGTTCAGCGCAAGCAGTCGATCCTTGACGCGATCTCGCGCCCGGCTGAACGGGTAAAACCCTGGAAAGACTACCGGCCGATGTTCCTCA
The DNA here is from genome assembly GCF_000955865.1 of Pseudomonas sp. 2(2015). Taxonomy (NCBI): domain Bacteria; kingdom Pseudomonadati; phylum Pseudomonadota; class Gammaproteobacteria; order Pseudomonadales; family Pseudomonadaceae; genus Pseudomonas; species Pseudomonas sp. 2(2015). The sequence continues at coordinate 138,828 of NZ_JYOF01000014.1, read as the reverse complement.
CCGACGCCCGCGTCGCCCGCGGCGTCGACTTCTGGCGCCAGCATGAGGCCACCCTGGCCCGCGCCGAACAGGAGTACGGCGTGCCGGCCCAGGTGATCGTCTCGATCATCGGCGTCGAAACCTTCTTTGGCCGCAACACCGGCAATTACCGGGTGATCGATGCGCTGTCGACCCTGGGCTTCGATTACCCGCCGCGTGCCGAATTCTTCCGCAAGGAGCTGCGCGAGTACCTGCTGCTGGCCCGTGAAGAGCAGGTCGACCCACTGACCCTCAAGGGCTCCTACGCCGGGGCCATGGGCTTGCCGCAGTTCATGCCGAGCAGCTTTCGCGCCTACGCCGTGGATTTTGACGGCGACGGCCACATCAATATCTGGAACAACCCGGACGATGCCATCGGCAGCGTTGCCAGCTACTTCAAGCGTCATGGCTGGGTAGCCGGCGAACAGGTGGTCAGCCGCGCCACGGTGCGTGGCGAACGCGTCGACGAGGGCCTGAGCCCGGGCATCGACGCGGTCAAGACGGTCGGGGAGTTGCGGGCACTGGGCTGGTCGAGTCATGATGCGCTGCGCGATGATCTGCCGGTCACCGCCTTCCGGCTCGAAGGTGACAATGGCCCGGAATACTGGCTGGGCCTGAAAAACTTCTACGCGATCACTCGCTATAACCGCAGCGTGATGTATGCCATGGCAGTGCATCAGCTCTCGGACCTGCTGGTTCAAGCACGGGGCGCCAAGTAATGCGCGTAATGTTCTCCGCTACATCGCTGAAACTGCTGGGTTGCGCGGCCCTGGGCCTGGTGCTGGTGAGCTGTTCGAGCAGCCGCCCGAGCACCTCCACCCAGGGTAATGCCAATGTCGTGCGGGCCAAGCCCGGCCTGGACATCAACCGGGCCCACAAGGACGGCGCGCCCTGGTGGGACGTCGACGTCTCGAAGATCCCCGACGCGACCCCGACCGTGCACACCGGCAACTACAAGGCCAACCCCTACACCGTGCTGGGCAAGACCTACTTCCCGATCCCCGACTCGCGCAACTACCGCGCCGAGGGCACGGCATCCTGGTACGGCACCAAGTTCCACGGCCAGAACACCGCCAACGGCGAGGTCTATGACCTCTACGGTATGAGCGCGGCGCACAAGACCCTGCCGCTGCCGGCCTACGTCAAGGTTACCAACCTCGATAACCAGCGCAGCGTGATCCTGCGGGTCAACGACCGCGGGCCGTTCTATTCCGACCGCATCATCGACCTGTCGTACGCGGCGGCGAAGAAGCTCGGCTATGCCGAGACCGGCACCGCGCGGGTGCGCGTCGAAGGCATCGACCCGAAACAATGGTGGGCCCAGCGGGGCCAGCCGGCGCCGATGGTCCTCGACCAGCCGCAAGTGGCCCAGACCCAGGCGCTGCCGGCCAGCACCGGCACGGTCGAGCAATGGACGCCACCGCCGCAGCAGCACGCCGCTGCGGTCGTACCCCTGCAAGTCGCCAGCAACAACACGATGGCCAGCAATGGTCTTTACTTGCAGGTCGGCGCTTTTGCCAACCCCGATGCCGCCGAACTGCTGCGCTCCAAGCTCAGCAGCATGGTCAGCGCACCGGTGTTCATCAGTTCGATCGTGCGCAACCAGCAGACCCTGCACCGGGTCCGCCTGGGGCCGATCAACAGCCAGGGTGAAGCCCAGCAGATGCAGGACAGCGTGCGCCTGGCCAATCTGGGGCAGCCCAAAGTCGTCACGGCAGACTGATCGGGGGGACTGATCGGTTTGTCATGCAGCCGGGCGCAGCCGCCATGTACAATGGCGGTTTTGCCCGTCAGGCCATGCGCCTGTAAACGTTTTGCCCATGAGGGCATGAGCCCATTAGCCATTTCGAGAGACGGATGAACATAACCAGCTTTGCCAAACGCCTTTGCCTGCTTGTACCGCTGATGATTGCCCCCGCCGCCTTCGCGGCAGAGCAAATGATGCCGTCGCCGCCGCAACTGGCTGCCAAGTCCTACGTGCTCATGGAAGCCTCCAGCGGCAACATCCTGGTCGAGAACAATGGTGACCAGCGTCTGCCTCCGGCGAGCCTGACCAAGCTGATGACCGCCTACATCGCGACCCTGGATATCCGCCGCGGGCAGATCGGCGAAAACGACCCGGTCACCGTCAGCGAAAACGCCTGGCGCACCGGCGGTTCGCGGATGTTCATCAAGGTCGGCACCCAGGTCAGCGTCAGCGACCTGCTGCACGGCATCATCATCCAGTCGGGTAACGACGCCAGCGTCGCCCTCGCCGAGCACATCGCCGGCAGCGAAGACGCCTTCGCCGACATGATGAACAAGACCGCCGGCGACCTGGGCATGAGCAACAGCCACTTCATGAACCCGACCGGCCTGCCGAACCCCGAGCACTACTCGTCGGCCCACGACATGGCAGTGCTGGCGCGCGCGATCATCCACGAAGACCCGGCTCACTATGCGATCTACTCGCAGAAAGAGTTCTTCTGGAACAACATCAAGCAGCCTAACCGCAACCTGCTGCTGTGGCGCGACAAGACCGTCGACGGCCTGAAAACCGGCCACACCGACGAAGCCGGCTACTGCATGGTGTCTTCGGCAGTACGTGACGGCATGCGCCTGATCGCCGTGGTCTTCGGTACCAACAGCGAGCAATCGCGTGCGGCCGAAACCCAGAAGCTGCTGACCTACGGCTTCCGCTTCTTCGAAACCCAGACCTTCTACCAGAAGGGTACCGAGCTTGCCCAGGCACCGGTCTGGAAGGGCGCAACCAATCAGGTCAAAGCCGGTCTCGCCGAAGACCTGACCATGACTTTGCCTAAAGGCCAATTGAAAAAGCTGGCCGCAAGCATGACCATGAACCCGCAATTGATCGCTCCGATCAACAAAGGTGACGTGATCGGTAAAGTGGAAGTCAAACTGGATGACAAGGTTGTCCACAGTGCCGACCTGATCGCGCTGGATGGCGTTGAGGAAGGTGGTTTCTTCCGTCGTGTGTGGGATAGCATTCGGCTATTCTTCTACGGGTTGTTCAACTGATATCGTGACCTGCCACGCCCCCGCCACTCATGCGGGGGCGTTGTTGTTGCCACGGCTTACGAGGCCGTTACTGCTATGACCGAAGCTGACAAGTCGCACAAAATCGAATTCCCCTGCGCCGATTACCCGATCAAGGTCATCGGCGACACCGTGGTCAATTTCAAGGACACGGTGATCGAGATCCTCAAGAAGTACGCCACGGTCGACATGAGTACCCTGGCTGAACGTCAGAGCAAGGAAGGCAAGTACACCACGGTGCAACTGCACATCATCGCCACGGGTGAAGACCAGTTGCACGATATCAACAGCGCCCTGCGCGCGACCGGAATCGTGAAAATGGTGCTCTGATGCCCGCGTGCCTCGGCTTTCGCGACCTCGGCCTGCTGCCTTACGAGCCGGTGCTGGAGGCCATGCGTCGGTTTACCGACCAGCGTGGCCCGGGCACCGCGGATGAGGTATGGCTGGTTGAACACCCGGCGGTGTTCACCCAGGGCCAGGCCGGCAAGGCCGAGCATCTGCTGGTACCGGGTGACATCCCGGTGGTGCAGACCGATCGCGGCGGCCAGGTGACCTATCACGGCCCGGGTCAGCTGGTGGCGTACCTACTGCTGGATGTACGCCGCCTGGGTTTTGGCGTGCGCGATCTGGTCAGCCGCATCGAGCGTTGCCTGATCGAGTTGCTGGCCAGTTACAACGTCGAGGCGGCGGCCAAGGCCGATGCCCCAGGCGTTTATGTCGACGGGGCGAAGATCGCCTCGCTCGGCCTGCGGATTCGCAATGGCTGTTCGTTCCACGGCCTTGCCTTGAACGTGGACATGGACCTGGCGCCATTCCGCCGGATTAACCCCTGCGGGTATGCGGGGCTGGCCATGACCCAGCTGCGCGACCAGGCAGGCTCGATCGAACTCTCTGAGGTAAGGGCAAGGCTGCGCGGGCAGCTGGTCAAGCACCTCGACTATGCTGAGCAGACGACCCTTACGGGCGGAATCTTCTGAATATGACTACTGTTGTGCAAGAACCAGTGCAAAGCGTGACGCCAGCGCCTCGGCCGAAGGTCGAGGCGGGTGTCAAACTGCGTGGCGCGGAAAAAGTCGCGCGTATCCCGGTAAAGATCATCCCCACTGACGAGCTGCCAAAGAAGCCTGACTGGATTCGCGTGCGTATCCCGGTTTCGCCGGAAGTCGACCGCATCAAGCAACTGCTGCGCAAGCACAAGCTGCACAGCGTCTGCGAAGAAGCCTCCTGCCCGAACCTGGGCGAGTGCTTCTCGGGCGGCACCGCGACCTTCATGATCATGGGTGACATCTGCACCCGTCGCTGCCCGTTCTGCGACGTCGGCCATGGCCGGCCGAAGCCCTTGGACGTCGACGAGCCGAAGAACCTCGCCGTGGCCATTGCCGACCTGCGCCTGAAGTACGTGGTGATCACCTCGGTGGACCGCGACGACCTGCGCGACGGTGGTGCCCAGCATTTTGCCGACTGTATCCGTGAGATCCGCGCGCTGTCGCCGGGTGTGCAGCTCGAGACCCTGGTGCCGGACTACCGCGGGCGCATGGATGTGGCCCTGGCGATTACCGCCGAAACCCCGCCGGATGTGTTCAACCACAACCTCGAAACCGTACCTCGCCTGTACAAGGCCGCGCGTCCGGGTTCGGACTACCAATGGTCGCTGACCCTGCTGCAGAAGTTCAAGGAACTGGTGCCGCACGTACCGACCAAGTCCGGGCTGATGCTGGGCCTTGGCGAAACCGACGAAGAAGTGATCGAAGTGATGCATCGCATGCGCGAGCACAACATCGACATGCTGACCCTCGGCCAGTACCTGCAGCCGTCGCGCAGCCACTTGCCGGTGCAGCGTTTCGTGCACCCGGACACCTTCGCCTGGTTCGCCGAAGAAGGTTACAAGATGGGCTTCAAGAACGTTGCTTCCGGTCCGCTGGTGCGTTCTTCGTACCATGCCGACCAGCAGGCGCATGAGGCCAAGATCAAGCTCTGATCGACAGCCTGGTTGTCTCGATGCCGATGTCTGCTGCAAAGCGACATCGGCATTTTTGTTTGCCGACCTGTCCACACAAGGAGTTGTCTGGATGAACCTACCTTTTACTCAAGAGGCTGGCGTGCTGGCGCATGCCTTGCCGTTACCGAGCGCCTTGCCCGCTGGCGGGCTGATCGCAATCATCGCCCCGGCAGGTCCCGCCCAGGTCGATACGCTCAAGGTCAACCAGTGGTTCGAAGCGCGCGGCTATCGCTGCCGGATCTACCCGGGAGTGACCGCCGCCGAGGGTTATCTGGCCGGTAGCGATGCGCAGCGCCTGCAAGACCTGCACAGTGCATTTGCCGCTAAGGATGTCGATGCCATCATCTGCCTGCGCGGTGGCTACGGCAGCATGCGCCTGCTGGAAAACATCGATTTCGACTTGCTGCGCCGGCATCCCAAGCCGTTGGTCGGCTACAGCGACATTACCGCGCTGCACACGGCGATTGCCCGTCATGCCGGGTTTGTGTCTTTCCATGGTGCCATGCTCAAGTCGGAGCTGCTGGGCAACAAGCAGGAGCCGACACTCTCTTCGCTGTTCGAGCAGCTGCGCGGCCAGCTGGGCGCCGGTGACCGTCTTGAGCACCCTCAGGCCTGGCCATTGACCACCATCCTGCCAGGCACTGCCAGCGGGCCTTTACTGGGGGGTAATCTGTCGTTGTTGTGCGCGACCCTGGGCACCCCGGCAGAACTCCACTGTGATGGCGGTATTCTGTTTATCGAAGACGTCAACGAGCCGCTGTACCGGGTCGACCGCCTGCTGACGCAATTGCGTCTGGCGGGCAAGCTCGAAGGGATTCGTGGCGTGCTGGTCGGGGATTTCGCCGGGATTGCACTAGAGGCGCTGGCGCCCTTGCTGCGCCAGTTCTTTGCACCGCTGCAGGTGCCGGTGCTGGCCGGCTGGCGCAGTGGTCATTGCGACCCGAACCTGACGTTGCCGATGGGGGCCAGGGTGTGCCTGGATGCCGATGGCAAGTGTTTGCGACTGGAGCAGGATTTGTTTGAGCGCCATCGCGGGGCAGGCCAGAGTGACCTGCCCCGCGAGGTGCTTCAGCGCTGACGCAAGCTATCGAGCAGCTTGTGCGTCGGATAGCCATCAGCCGGCCAGCCCAAGGCCTGCTGGGCGCTGCGGATGGCCTTGCGGGTGTTGGCGCCGATGATGCCGTCGGCGGCGCCGGCGTCGTAGTTGCGGGCACTGAGCAGGGTCTGCAGCTCGACACGCTCGCTGCGGCTCAGTGGCAGGTCATCCTTGGGCCATGAGCCGGCAATGTAGCCCGAGCCATCGAAGCGCTGGCCGAGCAGGCCGACGGCCATGGCGTAGGACGACGAGTTGTTGTACTTGAGGATCGCGCGGAAGTTGTCCAGTACCAGGAATGCCGGGCCGCGATAACCGGCCGGCAACAGCAGGGCGGCGGACAGCTGCTCGCTGCCGGCTGGCAAACGTACGCCGGCGGGCAGTTTCAGGCCCATCTGCAGCCATTCCGATACCGGCTTGCGCTGGCTGCCATCGGCCAGCCAGTAGTCGAAGCCAGGCGCCAGCTGCACCTCAAAACCCCAGGGTTCGCCGCGTTTCCAGCCGGAGCTCTGCAGGTAATGCGCAGTCGAGGCCAGGGCGTCAGCCGAGCTGTTCCAGATATCCCGGCGGCCGTCGCCGTCAAAATCCACGGCATGGGTGTTGTAGGTGGTGGGGATGAACTGGGTCTGGCCCATGGCCCCGGCCCACGAGCCCTTCATGGCGTCGGGCTGGATATCACCGTTTTGCAGGATTTGCAGCGCCGCGATCAACTGCGCCTGGGCGAATGCCGGGCGGCGGCCTTCATAGGCCAGGGTGGCGAGAGAGCGGATAACCGATTTGTTGCCCTGGAACTGGCCAAAGTTGCTCTCCATTCCCCACACCGACACCAGCACATTGCGGTCGACGCCGTAGCGTTGTTCGATCTGGCTCAGCAACTCGGCATGTTTTTCCAGCAGGCCTTTGCCGTTGCGTACCCGCAGTGGCGACAGCGCACCATCGAGGTACTCCCATACCGGCCGGGTAAACTCAGGCTGGCTGCGGTCGGCCTTGATCACGTCCATGTCGGGTGTGACACCGAGGAATGCGCGGTCGAAGGTGCTGGCATTGATACCCGCTTGCAGGGCTTGCTGGCGGAATCCCGCCTGCCATTGGGCGAAGCTTTGCAGCGGCTGGATCTCGCTGAGCGTGTCGACGGCAGGGGTGGGCAGGGTGACGACTGGAGCCGGTTGGGCAGGGGCCAGCGGCAGCGCATCGGCGGCGGTGGGTTTCTCCGCGCAGGCGACAAGCAGGATGAGGCTGGAGGCGGCAATCAGCTGGCGAGGTTGCCAGCGACGGGAAAGACAAAGGGGCATGCACAGGTCCAGGTATTTCAGGTCAGGTGCCGACCATACCATGCCTGCCGGATTCTTGCCTTTATGCGGCCAAAAAGTAAGAAGCCTCCCAATCTCTCGATTGGAAGGCTTCGCGGCGGTAGCTGCCTTTGCCTTTGCCGGCGCGTTCCTGGCGGCTGCGGAACAAGGGCTGGGCGACGATGGATTTGGCCTTGTTGGGCCCGGGCTTTGCGGGTTTTTTGCTCATGACAGGGAGTCCTGCAGGGTGGGTGTGGGGCGCAATATAGGCGTTGAAGCCATCGCTGGCAAGCCAGCTCCCACAGGGACGGTCGTGGGAGCTGGCTTGCCAGCGATGGGCTGCAAAGCAGCCCCCGGCTTCACTCCGCCGGCAAAGCCAGGCGCTGCCCCGCCATCAACAACGACAAGCGCGCCAGGCTGGTCCACGGCGAACCCTGGGCCTGGCCCTTGATCTGCGCATCGATGCGCTGGGCATCCTGCAGCAACTGGCTCCAGCGCTGCGCCGAATGGCGTTGCAGGGCTTTGCTCATCAGCGGCTTGCGCTTGTCCCACACCGGCGGCCGGGCCTGGCTGAAGGCCTTGTCCAGCGGCACGCCCTGGCTGAACTGCTGGGCAAGCCCGGCCAGCAGGCGCAGTTCCCGGGCCAGGGCCCAGAGAATCACCGGTGGCTCGACCCCTTCGCCGCGCAAGCCCTCAAGCATGCGCAAGGCGTGGGCCGCCTCGCCATTGAGGATCGCATCGACCAGGCCGAACACATCGAAACGGGCACTGTCGGCTACCGCCGCCTGGACCGTTTCAACCGTGATCTGATTGCCTTCGGCCAGCAGCTTGAGCTTCTCGATCTCCTGGGCTGCTGCCAGCAGGTTGCCTTCAACCCGGGCGGCGATCAGGTCAACCGCGTCGCGCTGGGCGCTCAGCCCGGCCTGGGACAGGCGCTGGCTGATCCATTGCGGCAACTGGTGGCTGTCTACCGGCCAAATCTGCACGAACTGGACGTGCTGGCCTTCGATCAGCGCCTTGCCCCACTTGGTCTTCTGCGCACTGCCATCGAGCTTGGGCAGGCTGATCAGCAGCAGGGTGTCTTCGGCAGGCTTGGCGCAGTACTCGATCAACGCCGCCGCGCCCTTGTCGCCAGGCTTGCCGGAGGGCAGGCGCAGCTCGAGCAGGCGGCGCTGGGCGAACAGCGACAGGCTGGCCCCGGCCTGGAGCAGGGTGCCCCAGTCGAAGTTGGCGTCGGCGCTGAACACCTGGCGTTCATCGAAGCCTTGCTGGCGCGCCGCGGCACGCACGGCGTCGGCCGCTTCCTGGCACAGCAGCGGGTCATCGCCGCTGATCACGTAAACCGGCGCGAGGCTGCCTTGCAGGTGTTTGTTGAGCTGGGCGGGAGTGAGTTTCATGATGGCAGACGGGGCACCGAAGTGCCCCGTTCAGTCTCAGTTGCGCGGCAGTTGCAGCGGCGACTGCTGAGGCGTTTCGTCCTGGGCACGGCGGGCGGCTTCCAGGGCGTCGGCTTCGGCTTGCGCACGTTCGTCAGCCTTTTGTTGCAGGCCTTCAAGCTGACTCGGAGTCAGCAGTTGCAGGCGTACCAGCATGTTCTGCACCAGGTCGCGGCGCATTTCCTTGCGGGTCTGGTTGGCTTCCTGGTCGGAACCGGTGATGTTGTTGCCGTCATGCACGTAGATCTTGCGCACTTCGAGCTTGTCGTTGAGCAGGTTGGTGTCGTTGTGACCTTCGATGCTGTAGCTCAGCACGGTGGTCAGTTCGTACTCGGCCGAGCGCCCGGAACCGGCGTAGGTTGCCGCACGCTGGGACTCTTGTTCGTTGGTCAGCACCAGCTTGTAAGGCGCGCCGGCGTGGACATTGACGCCGTTGCTTTGCAATGCCTGGCGCAACTGCAGCACGGTATCGCCGTAGGCGTTACGCGCGCTCAGGTCCAGTTCCTTGATCGCCAGTTCCGTGTTGCCGGTACCGCGCAGCTGGAAACCGCAGGCGCTGAGCATCACGGCCAGGCCCATTACCAGCAGATTGCGTTTGATCATGTTGTAGCTCCCTTGTGGGCCGATTCTGTGCGCCGGCCCGCGCTGTGGCGGGCCGGCTTTTCCTGTCAGTTGGCGACGATGTTGACCAGCTTGCCCGGTACCACGATGACCTTGCGGATGCTCAGGCCTTCGGTGAAGCGCAGCACGTTCTCGTTGCTGCGCGCGGCGGCTTCGACTTCTTCACGGCTGGCCGCGGCCGGCATTTCGATCTGGCCACGCAGCTTGCCGTTGACCTGGATGACCAGGACGATGCTGTCCTGGACCAGGGCGCTCTCGTCCAGTACCGGCCAGGCCGCATCGATCACTGCGTCCTGGTGGCCCAGGCGCTGCCACAGCTCGTGGCTGATGTGCGGGGTAATCGGTGCCAGCAGCAAGGTTACAGCTTCCAGGCCTTCCTGCAGCAGGGCGCGGTCCTGTTCGCTGGCTTGCGGGGCTTTCTCCAGTACGTTCATCACGGTCATCACCTGGGCGATGGCGGTGTTGAACTTGTGGTGCTGGCCGACATCGGTGCTGGCCTGCTTGATGGCTGCGTGGATGGCGCGGCGGATCACTTTTTGCCCGTCATCGAGGCTGGCGACATCCAGCTTGCCCGGCAGGCCTTGGGCCACGTGGGCCTGGGCCAGGCGCCAGACGCGGCGCAGGAAGCGGTTGGCACCTTCGACACCGGAGTCGGACCATTCCAGGCTCATGTCCGGCGGCGAGGCGAACATCATGAACAGGCGGCAGGTGTCGGCGCCGTAGGCTTCGATCATCGCCTGCGGGTCAACGCCGTTGTTCTTGGACTTGGACATCTTCTCGGTGCCGCCGATCTCGACCGGCAGGCCGTCGGTTTTCAGCGTGGCGCCGATGATCTTGGCCTTGGCGTCGCGCTCGATCTCGACGTCGGCCGGGTTGAACCAGTCCTTGCCGCCGTTGCTGGCAACGCGGTAGTAGGTTTCGGCAACGACCATGCCCTGGGTCAGCAGGTTCTTGAACGGCTCGTTGGAGGTGACCAGGCCTTCGTCGCGCATCAGCTTGTGGAAGAAGCGCGCGTACAGCAGGTGCAGGATCGCGTGTTCGATACCGCCGATGTACTGGTCGACCGGCAGCCAGTGGTTGGCCGCTTTCGGGTCGACCATGCCGCCTTCGTAGTTAGGCGAGGCGTAGCGGGCGAAGTACCACGACGACTCGACGAAGGTGTCCATGGTGTCGGTTTCACGCTTGGCCGCGGTGCCGCATTTCGGGCAGCTGCACTCGTAGAACTCGGGCATGCGCGCCAGCGGCGAGCCGGCGCCATCGGGCACGACGTTTTCTGGCAGGATGACCGGCAGTTGCTCTTCCGGTACCGGCACATCGCCACAGGACGGGCAGTGGATAATCGGGATCGGGCAGCCCCAGTAGCGCTGGCGGCTGATGCCCCAGTCGCGCAGGCGGAACTGGGTGCGGGATTTGCCCAGCTCTTTCTTGATCAGCGCCACTTCGATGGCGTCGAACGCGCCGGCGAAGTCCAGGCCGTCGAATTCGCCGGAATTGATCAGCTGGCCGTGCTCGCCATAGGCGGCCAGCCACTCGTTGCCGACTTCATCGCCGGCACTGGTGCGCACCACGGCCTTCACTGGCAGGTTGTACTTGTGGGCGAACTCGAAATCGCGCTCGTCGTGTGCCGGTACCGCCATTACTGCGCCATCGCCGTAGTGCATCAGCACGTAGTTGGCGACCCACACCGGCAACTTCTCGCCGGTCAGCGGGTGCTCGACGAACAGCGAGGTGGCCAGGCCCTTTTTCTCCTGGGTGGCGATGTCGGCTTCAGCGACGCTGCCGCTCTTGCATTCATCGATGAAGGCTTGCAGCTCGGGGTTGCCCTGGGCGGCCTGGGTGGCCAGCGGGTGCTCGGCGGCAACGGCCACGTAGGTGGCGCCCATCAGGGTGTCCGGACGGGTGGTGAAGACTTTCAGCACCCCGGCGTGGCCGATGCTGGCCTGGTCGAAGGGGAACTGCACTTCCATGCCGCGGGACTTGCCGATCCAGTTGCGCTGCATGGTCTTGACCTGCTCAGGCCAGCCCGGCAACTCGTCGAGGCTTTCCAGCAGCTCGTCGGCGTAGTCGGTGATCTTGAAGTAGTACATCGGGATTTCGCGCTTTTCGATCAGCGCGCCCGAACGCCAGCCGCGACCGTCGATGACCTGCTCGTTGGCGAGCACGGTCTGGTCGGCCGGGTCCCAGTTCACGGTACCGTTCTTGCGGTAGATCACGCCTTTTTCGAACAGGCGGGTGAACAGCCACTGTTCCCAGCGGTAGTAGTCCGGCTTGCAAGTGGTGACTTCACGCGACCAGTCGAATGCCAGGCCCAGGCTCTTGAGCTGGGTCTTCATGTAGTCGATGTTTTCGTAGGTCCACTTGGCCGGGGCGACGTTGTTCTTCATCGCGGCGTTTTCCGCCGGCATGCCGAAGGCGTCCCAGCCCATTGGCTGCAGGACGTTCTTGCCGAGCATGCGCTGGTAACGGGCGATCACGTCACCGATGGTGTAGTTGCGCACGTGGCCCATATGTAGCTTGCCGCTTGGGTACGGGAACATCGATAGGCAGTAGTACGTGTCCTTGCCTGGCTGTTCACTGACTTCAAAAGACTTTCGCTCATCCCAGTAAGACTGGGCGGCGGCTTCGATTTCGCGGGGCTGATAGAGTTCGTGCATGGCTACTTTGCGCTGAGAAATGGGAGACCTTATCCAGGCAGCGATCAAACCGCTGCATCGGCAATCCGGTGTCAAGTATGGTGAACGCCCTAGCATACATGACCCCTGTCCACCGAGGGAAACCCTGATTGCACCGCCTTTGGCGCGGCGGGCCGTTGGTCGCGGCGTCCGGCTGCTTTTGCGAGTAACGCTAAGCTCATGTGTGGGGGGAGATATATTTATCTTCAATGAGGTGAACGGATGGGAGAGTCGCAGCAACAAGTAACCAAACCGGAGCTTTACGAACGGCTGATCGATCGTCTGGGCCTGGCCCTCGAGGTCGCCAGAACCTCCGTTCGATTACGCGATGAAGTGCCTGCTGAATTGGAGTTGCGTGGTTTGAGCCGCGCTGAATTCGAAGTGATCAAGGCCTATCTGGAATCCCTTCCGGAGGGCGGGCATGGACGCGTCGGCGCATTGCCACACGTGGAGACGCCACCTGCGGCCAGAGTTGTCTGGCTCAAGGACAAGCGCTCCGCTACCACAGCGAAGTCCAGGACGCTGCATTTCAAGTAGCTGTTCGGGTTTTTCCGGCGCAAGGCGGAGTGCGCCACTGCAGCAAAAACTTCCCGGAGCGGCACCTGACTATTGTTGCCAGGTGCCGTTCCTCTTAGGCTGCGCACCTCCAAGGAGGTGTCCTGTGCCCATTCGCTATCTCATCAAACAAATGATCATGCCGCCCGGCATCCTGTTTCTTTTGCTGATTGCTGCCTGGTGGCTGCGCAATTCCTGGCCGCGGCTGTCGACCCTGTGCTTTGTCCTGGGCCTGGGCGGCTTGTGGCTGATGAGCCTGCCGATCGTGGTGGAGCAGGCTGCCCGGCAACTGGAAAGCGAGCCGGCCCTGGCCAGCAGCCAGTGGGCGGGGCTTGCGCAACAGGCCGATGCCATCGTCATCCTCGGGGCCGGGCGCGAGCGCGGCGACCCTGCCTGGGACTCGCAGGACCAGCCCACGGGCGTGGCCATGGAGCGCATGCGTTACGCCGCGCAACTGGCCAAGGCCTCGGGGTTGCCAGTATTGACCAGCGGCGGATTGCATTACGGTACGCCGCCCAGCGAAGCGCAGCTGATGGCCGATTCCTTGCAGCGAGACCTCGGGGTCAGCGTGCGCTGGAAGGAAGAGCGCAGCCGTACCACCTGGGAAAACGCGCAGATGAGTGCCGAGTTGTTGCAGCCTCTGGGGATCAAGCGCGTAGTGGTGGTGACCCAGGCCTGGCACATGCAGCGTTCACGCTGGAGCTTCGAGCAGGCGGGGTTTGTCGTGGTGCCGGCACCGGTGGGCTTTCTGGGTCGTGACCATGCCCGACCCTTCGGTGGCTGGCTGCCGGAAGGCAAGTCGTTGTGGCAGAGCGGCCAACTGCTCAATGAGGCAGTCGGCCTGCTCGGCTACAAGCTGTTCTACTAGACGGTCTTGGCGATCCGGCTGGCCAGCAGGGCCCAGCCCAGCAGCAGCGCGCAGAGAATCACCAATGGCCAGGAGCGCCACTGCAGGTACGGGGTGAGTTGCTGCATCGGCACCACTTCGCCATAGAGGATGCCACGCTCGAACTGCGGGATCTGTGCGGTGATGCGCCCGAACGGGTCGATCAGGCCGGTGACACCGTTGTTGGTGGCGCGGATCATCCAGCGGCCGGCTTCCAGGGCACGCATCTGCGCCATCTGCAGATGCTGCAGGGGGCCGATCGAGGTGCCGAACCAGGTGTCGTTGCTGATGGTCAGGAGGATATCGCTGCGGGCCGCCAGGCTTGCGGCAAACTCCGGATAAACCACTTCGTAGCAGATGTACGGCGCGATTTGATAGCCCTTGGCCTGCAACAGTGGCTGATCGGCCGGGCCACGGGCGAAGTCCGACATTGGCAGGTCAAAGAAGGCGATCAGGCCACGGAGCATGTCCTGCAGCGGCACGTACTCGCCAAATGGCACCAGTTTTTGCTTGAGGTAGGTGCCATCGCCTTCGCCGGTGACAGTGATGCCGTTGTAATAGCGGCGTTGCTCGTGCACCACTTCACGTACCGGAACCCCGGTGATCAAGGCGGTATTACGCTCGGCGGCGAAGTTGCCCATCATGTCCAGGTAGCCCTGGGCCTGGTCCTTGAGGATCGGCACCGCGGTTTCCGGCCACACCAGCAGGTCGACCGGCTTGGAGCTGAAGCTCATGTCGCGGTACAGGGCCAGTTGAGCGTTGACGTGTTCGGGGTTCCACTTCATTTCCTGCTCGACGTTGCCTTGCAGCGCAGCAACGGTCAGCGGCTTGCCCGCCGGGCTGGTCCAGGCGTGGTTTTTCAGCGCCAGGCCGATGGCCCAGGGGGCCAGCAGCAAGACCACGGCCACTGCCAGAAACGACGTGCGCGCGCGCAGGCGTGGCAGGTTGCACAGCAGCGCCGCGCACAGCGCCAGGCAGAACGAGATCAGCCACATGCCGCCCAGCGGCGCCAGGCCCGACAGCGGGCCGTCGAGCTGGCTGTAACCGGAGTACAGCCAGGGGAAACCGGTAAGGAACCAGCCGCGGAACGCCTCCTGGCCGACCCATAAGGCGGCGAAGCACAGGGCATCGGCCAACGGCGCCTCGTTGCGCCGTAGCCAGCGCGCCCAGAGCCAGGCGGGCAGGGCGAAGAACCAGGCAATGGCGGCAAAGAACGCCAGCAACAGCCCGGTGGCCAGCAGCGGCGTGGCGCCGCCGTAGGTATTGATGCTGACGTAGATCCAGCTGGTGCCGGCGGCGTACAGGCCAAAGCCGAAGCACCAGCCGCGGCCCAGGGCCTGGCGCGGGCTGAGCTCGCGCAGGCCGAGGTAGAACAGGCCGGCCGCAAGCAATGCCAGCGGCCAGATGTCGAACGGCGCCAGGGCCAGGGTGGTGATTGCACCGGCCGCCACGGCCAGCAGGTTACCGGGCCAGCCGGGGCGGGTGATCCAGCGCATGGTTGTCCTTAACGGGTAATAGGGGTCAGACGCAGCAGGTGAATCCGGCGGCTGTCAGCGTTGAGAATACGGAAACGGTACGGGCCGATCTCGGTGGTCTCGTTACGCTTGGGCAGGTGGCCGAAGGCGCTCATCACCAGGCCGCCGACGGTGTCGAACTCGTCGTCGGAGAACTGGCTGTCGAAGAACTCGTTGAAGTTCTCGATCGGCGTCAGCGCCTTGATCAGGAAGTCGCCGCTGGGCAGTGGCTTGATGTAGCTGTCTTCCTCGACGTCATGCTCGTCTTCGATGTCGCCGACGATTTGCTCGAGGACGTCTTCGATGGTCACCAGGCCCGCCACGCCGCCGTACTCGTCGATGACGATGGCCATGTGGTTGTGGTTGGCGCGAAACTCGCGCAGCAGCACGTTCAGGCGCTTGGACTCGGGCACGAAGGTGGCCGGGCGCAGCAGGTCCTTGATGTTGAAGCTGTCGCCGTTCTCCTTGAGGATCAACGGCAGCAGGTCTTTGGCCAGCAGCACGCCGAGCACGTCATCGTGGCTTTCGCCGACCACCGGGTAGCGCGAGTGGGCGGCGTCGATCACCGCCGGCAGGAACTCACGCGGCGACTGGGTCGCCTTGATGCTCATCATCTGCGAGCGCGGCACCATGATGTCGCGCACCTGCAGGTCGGCGACCTGGATGGCGCCCTCGACAATGGTCAGCGCCTCGCTGTCGAGCAGCTTGTTCTGATGGGCTTCGCGCAGCAGCTCAAGCAGCTCCTGACGGTTTTTCGGCTCGTGGGCAAAAGCCTGGGTCAGTTTGCCCAGCCAGGACTTTTGCCCGTTGCTCGATCGATCTTCGCTCATGGCGGTTACTCGTGATCCTTTGCAGATATCAGTGTTGAATTGTCGTCGTGTTCGTCGTCGGCGTACGGGTCCGGATGACCCAGTTCAGCAAGCAACGTTCGTTCCAGTGCTTCCATTTCCTCGGCCTCATCGTCGTCGATGTGGTCGTAGCCCAGCAGGTGCAGGCAGCCATGGATGACCAGGTGCGCCCAGTGGGCCTCGAGCGCCTTGCCCTGTTCGACAGCCTCGCGTTCGACCACGGCGATGCAGATCACCAGGTCGCCGAGCAGCGGAATGTCGAGCAACTCGTCAGGCACATCGGCCGGGAACGACAGCACGTTGGTGGCGTAGTCTTTGTGCCGCCAGGTGTGATTCAGTTCGCGGCCTTCGGCTTCATCGACCAGACGGATGGTCATTTCCGAGTCGGCCGTGCGCTGGCGCAGGGCCAGCTCGCACCATTGGCGGAATTGATCTTCGGTCGGGTGGTTCGCATCGCTTGCCAGCTGCAGATCGAGCTCAAGCATCGCGGTGTTTGCCTTCGGTCGGGTTCTGCTGCTGGCTGTCGAAGCGCTCGTAGGCCTCGACAATGCGCTGCACCAACGGGTGGCGGACCACGTCCTTGGGCTGGAAGTGCGTAAAGCTGATGCCCGGCACGCCCTTGAGCACCTCGATGACATGGGCCAGGCCCGACTTGGTGCCACGCGGCAGGTCGACCTGGGTGATGTCCCCGGTGATCACCGCGGTGGAGCCGAAACCGATCCGGGTGAGAAACATCTTCATCTGCTCGACCGTGGTGTTCTGGCTTTCGTCGAGGATGATGAAGCTGTTGTTCAGGGTGCGGCCGCGCATGTAGGCCAGCGGTGCGATCTCGATCACCTGGCGTTCGATCAGCTTGGCCACGTGTTCAAAGCCGAGCATCTCGTACAGCGCGTCATACAGCGGGCGCAGGTACGGGTCGATCTTCTGTGCCAGGTCGCCGGGCAGGAAGCCGAGTTTTTCACCCGCTTCGACCGCCGGACGCACCAGCAGGATGCGTCGCACCTGTTCACGCTCCAGGGCATCAACCGCGCAGGCCACGGCCAGGTAGGTCTTGCCGGTACCGGCCGGGCCGATGCCGAAGTTGATGTCGTTGCCGAGGATTTCCTTCACGTAGCGCTGCTGGTTCAGCCCGCGCGGACGAATCATGCCCTTGCGCGTGCGCAAGGAAACACTGACTTCGTTGACGGCCGGGTTCTCCAGCTCTTCGACGGCCGATTCCTGCAGGTACAGGTGGACCATTTCCGGCGACAGCTCGGTGGCCTTGGCTTCGCGATAGAGGCGGCGCAGCAGTTGCTCGGCAGAGGAGGTGTGCTTGGGTTCGCCGATCAGTTCGAACTGATTGCCGCGGTTGCGGATTTCGATGGCCAGGCGCTGTTCGATCAGGCGCAAATGCTCGTCGAACTGCCCGCACAGGTTGGCGAAGCGATGGGCCTCGAAAGGCTCGAGGATGAAACGATGTGGTTCGATAGGTGCGTTCAAGGTCGTTTTTCAGCCGCCCAACGGCAAAGGATATGGTCTCAAGGATAACCCTAGCCGCTGCAGGGCGAAAGCGCTGAAACGATCAAGGGTCGCCGGGCCTGTAACCAGGCCCGGCAGGACAGCTCAGTGGGCCAGCGAGCCGAACAGCGAGTGTGGGCGCGCGTCGTCGATATGGATATCGACGAACTGGCCGATCAGCTTGGGATTGTCGCAGCGAAAGTTGACGATACGATTATTCTCGGTACGCCCCTGCAACTGGCCAGGATCGCGGCGCGAGTAGTCGGTGACCAGAATGCGCTGGACCGTACCGACCATTTGTCGGCTGATCTCGAAGCCCTGGGTGTCGAGGCGGTGCTGCAGGGCCTTGAGGCGCTCTTTTTTCAGTTCTTCCGGGGTTTCGTCCGGCAAGTCCGAGGCCGGGGTGCCCGGGCGCTGGCTGTAGACGAACGAGTAGGAAAAATCGAAACCGACGTCGGCCACCAGCTTCATGGTCTGCTCGAAGTCTTTCTCGGTTTCGCCGGGGAAGCCGACGATGAAGTCCGAGCTGATGCAGATGCCCGGTACCGCCGCCTTGAGCTTGCGCAACTTGGACTTGTATTCGAGGACAGTGTGGTTGCGCTTCATCGCCGCCAGCACCCGGTCGGAGCCCGATTGCACCGGCAGGTGCAGGTGCTTGACCAGCTCCGGCACCTCGGCGTGGGCCTGGATCAGGCTGTCGGAAAATTCCAGCGGGTGCGAGGTGGTGTAGCGGATGCGCTCGATGCCATCGACGGCGGCGACCACGCGGATCAGCTCGGCAAGGTCGGCCAGGCGGCCGTCGTGGGTCTGGCCGCGGTAGCCGTTGACGTTCTGCCCCAGCAGGGTGACTTCACGCACGCCGTTCTCGGCCAGGTGGATGACCTCGGCCAGCACGTCGTCGAACGGCCGGCTGACTTCCTCGCCGCGGGTGTAGGGCACCACGCAGAAGGTGCAGTACTTGCTGCAGCCTTCCATTACCGAGACATAGGCGGTGGGGCCGTCGATACGTGGCTCGGGCAGGTGGTCGAATTTTTCGATCTCCGGGAACGACACATCGACCTGCGGCAGACGCGTGGTGCGCGCCGCGTCGATCATCTCCGGCAGGCGGTGCAGGGTCTGCGGGCCGAAGACCACGTCGACATACGGCGCGCGCTTGCGGATCGACTCGCCTTCCTGGCTGGCCACGCAGCCGCCGACGGCGATGACCATGTCCGGTTTGAGGTCCTTGAGTTCACGCCAGCGGCCCAGCTGGGAGTACACCCGGTCCTGGGCACGCTCGCGGATCGAGCAGGTGTTGAGCAGGATGACGTCGGCGTCTTCGGCGCGGGCCGTGACTTCAAGGGCTTGATGTTCACCCAGCAGATCGACCATGCGCGAGCTGTCGTACTCGTTCATCTGGCAACCGTGGGTTTCGATGTAAAGCTTCTTGGCCATGGGAGATCATCTGGTAATTCGAAGAACCGCACATTATAAGGGCCCGGCGCCGTGGATCCTAGCGTTGTCGGCCCGGTGCCTATGTTATAGTTTGCGACTTCTTTACCACCCTTGATTGTCCCCGCCAAAAATGACCAAACGCGAAGCTCCGATCTACAAAGTGATCTTTCTCAACCAGGGCCAGGTGTACGAGATGTACGCCAAACAGATCTACCAAAGCGATCTGTGGGGCTTCCTTGAGGTCGAGGAGTTTGTCTTTGGCGAGCGCACCCAGGTGGTGGTCGACCCGAGCGAAGAAAAGCTCAAGGCCCAGTTCGAAGGCGTGGTGCGCAGCTTTGTGCCGATGCATTCGATCGTGCGTATCGACGAGGTGGAGCGTCTGGGCACGCCGAAGATCAGCGAAGCACGCGGTACTGGCAATGTAATGCCATTCCCGATGCCAATGCCGGAAAAGTAAGCGGGGATCAGGGCAGCGGCGAGAAGGGCGTGCGGCCTTCGGCGGTCTGCAGCTCCAGCAGGTACTTGCGGAAAATCTGCCCCAGCACCTGGGTGGCGACTTCCAGTTCATCGCGGGGCATCTTCGCAGACACCTCGTCGGCCATGTCCAGGGCATCTTCGGCGCCGTTGACCGCCGCCATCTTCAGCACGATGTAGGCCTGCACATTGTTGGCCGCCACACCTTCACCCTTGTAGAACATGCTGCCCAGGCGGTATTGCGCCTCGGCGTGGCCTTGCAGCGAGGCTTGCTCGAAGTAGCTCAGGGCCTGGTTGAGGTCGCGCGGGGTGTTGGTGCCCTCGTAGTAGAACTCACCCAACTCGTACTGGGCCTGGGCATCCCCGGACTTTGCCGCGTCCTGGCAGGCGGCGAGGGCTTGCGGCAGGTCTTCGGGCTGGGAATCGAGGGTGCAGCGGCCCGTTGCCGGAATCAGCAACGAGTTACCGCCTGCCGTGGCCAGCAGGGGCTGAAGAAGCAACAGGCAGCCCAGGGCGAGGGCGCGGCCGGTGCGGTTCATGGGGATCGACATACCTCTGCAAAGCTGCGGCCAAAGTGTCTGGTGGCACATTATGGGATAAGCAGCGCCTACCTTACAAAGTCTTTACTCGATTTTCTGCTTTGCAAGGCCCCATCGCGGGGCAATCGTGCGCCTGCAGGCGCACGATTGCCCCGCGATGGTCCACTGAATTACAGCTTGGCAAACGCCTTCTCAGCCGCATCCAGGGTGATCTGCAGCTCGGTGTCACCGTGGGCGATCGAGGTAAAGCCGGCTTCGAAGGCGCTTGGCGCCAGGTACACGCCACCTTCGAGCATCAGGTGGAAGAAGCGCTTGAAGCGCTCGGCATCGCTGGCCATGACGTCATCGAAAGTAACGATATCGTCGGCGCCACTGAAGTACAGGCCGAACATGCCACCGGCCTGGGTGGTGACGAACGGGATGCCAGCAGCATCGGCGCGCTGTTGCAGGCCATCGAGCAGGCGGCTGGTGAAGGCGCTCAGCTCGTCATGAAAGCCCGGGCGGCTGATCAGCTTGAGGGTGGTCAGGCCGGCGGCCATGGCCAGCGGGTTGCCCGACAGGGTGCCGGCCTGGTAGACCGGGCCCAGCGGCGCGATCTGTTCCATGATCTTGCGCTTGCCGCCGAAGCAACCGACCGGCATGCCGCCGCCGACGATCTTGCCGAAGGTCGACAGGTCCGGAGTAACACCATAGTGCGCCTGGGCGCCACCCAGGGCGACGCGAAAGCCGGTCATCACTTCGTCGAAAATCAACACCACGCCATGCTTGTCACACAGCGTACGCAGGCCTTCGAGGAAGCCCGGCGCCGGTGGCACGCAGTTCATGTTGCCGGCTACCGGCTCGACGATGATGCAGGCGACCTCCTGGCCGACTTCGGCGAGCATCTTCTCGACCGCGTCGATGTCGTTGAACGGCAGGGTCAGGGTGTGTTTGGCGAAGGCTGCCGGCACGCCGGCCGAGCTTGGCACGCCCTGGGTCAATAGGCCGGAACCAGCTTTGACCAGCAGGCTGTCGGAGTGGCCGTGGTAGCAGCCTTCGAACTTGATGATGCTGTCGCGGCCGGTGTAGCCACGGGCCAGACGGATGGCGCTCATGGTCGCCTCGGTGCCGGAGCTGACCATGCGGACCATTTCCATCGAGGGCACGATCGAGCAGACCAGGTCAGCCATTTCGGTTTCCATGGCGGTTGGCGCGCCGTAAGACAAGCCGTGTTCCAGCTGCTTGCGCACCGAGTCGAGCACGTCCGGGTGGCTGTGGCCAAGGATCATCGGGCCCCAGGAACCAACGTAGTCGACGTAGCGTTTGTCATCTTCATCGGTGACATAGGCGCCAGCGGCATGCTTGAAGAACAGTGGCGTGCCGCCAACGCTCTTGAACGCCCGCACCGGCGAGTTGACGCCACCGGGGATGTGTTTCTGGGCGTTGGCAAACAGGGTTTCGGAACGAGACATGATGGGCTCTCTCAATCAGGCAGATGCGAACAGGGCGTTGAAGGCGTGGGCACGGCGGGTGACTTCCTGCGTGCTGTCGGCGCCGAACAGGCCATGAATCACCGCCAGCAGGTCGGCGCCGTGGGCGACCAGCGGGGCGGCGTTGTCGAGGGTGATGCCGCCGATCACGCAGATCGGCAGCTTGATGCGGGTGCGCGCTTGTTCCAGCAAGGCGATGTCGGCGGCGGGCACGCCCGGCTTGGTCACCGAGTTGAAGAAGCGGCCAAAGGCGACGTAGCTGGCGCCTTCTCGGGCGGCCTGCTCGGCCAGGTCCAGTTGCGCGTGGCAGGTTGAACCAATGATGGCGTTGCGCCCGAGCAGGGTCCGCGCCGGGGTCAACGGCCCGTCGGTCTGCCCCAGGTGCACGCCGACGCCCAGGCGTGCGGCCAGTTCGGCGTCATCGTTGATGATCAGTTGGGTCTTGTAGCGCTCACACAGCTTGGCCAGGGCTTCGGCTTCGCGCAGCCGACGGGACTCGTCCTGGCTTTTGTCACGGTACTGCAGCAAGGTCACGCCGCCTTCAAGCGCCGCTTCGACATAGGGCAGGAACTTGCCGGCCAGCAACTGGCTGTCAGTGATGGCATACAGGCCGCGTAACTTCATGGTGTAGACCTCAAGCGAAGATCAGGAACAGAAATCCAGGGGCAGGCGGCGCGGCACGTACTGGCCTTTGCCCAGTTGCTCGGCGTCGCGCAGGGTTCGCCAGGTGTAGTCCAGGGCCGAACGCACCGCGCTTTGCAGTTGCTCGCCAAGGGCCAGGCGGCCGGCCAGGGCGCTGGCCAGGGTGCAGCCGGAACCGTGGTAGCTGCCGGGCAGGCGCTGGCAGGTCCAGGTATGACGCTGGCCGTCGCGGCTGTACAGGCGGTTGTGGATTTCGTGTTCGTCACCGTGACCGCCGGTGATCAGCAGGTGTCTGACAAACGGCAGGAGTTTTTCGGCGCATTCATCGGCGCTGCCGTCGGGCAGCTCGGCCAGGATGCGCGCTTCGGGAAGGTTGGGGGTAGCAATGGTTGCCAGCGGCAGCAGGCGTTCGCGCATGGCGTAGCCGACTTCATCCTTGCCCAGGCGGCCACCACCGCCAGCGCGCAGGACCGGGTCGCAGACCAGCGGCAGGTGCGGGTGGGCACTGAGCAGTTCGACCACGGTATCGACCATTTCGGTCGAGCCGAGCATGCCCAGCTTGACCGCCGCTACGGTCGAATCGGCCAGCACGGCATTGGCCTGGGCCAGTACCCACTCGCGGTCGAGGACACGGAAGTCAGTGACATTGACGGTATCCTGAACGGTCAGGGCGGTCACGGCCGGAGCGGCATGACAGCCTTGCGCAATCAGGGCTTCGATATCTGCCTGCAAGCCGGCACCGCCACTGGGGTCGTGGCCGGAGAGACAGAGGACAACGGGGCGGGAGCTGTAGGTATTCATGGTGCGCGAGCTTATCACCAAACGCTTTTGCTGGGTCCGCCCCGGCGCCGGGGATTTTTCAACGGGCGTTTGAACTGTACTTGTGAAATCGCTGAAAGTGGCGTTCTAGAGCCTTCGGCGTAAAGTTTTCAGTGGCATCTGGCAGGCTCGGAAAGCTATGCTAGAGTGCTCGAATAAACCGATAACGGTTACTGCCGGATTGCATCGCCTCAAACGGACAGGAGGCTACGCGACGCGACCGGGACAGGCCATGCTGGGGCTGTATGCGCTATTTGCTGATTGTTGTGCTGGGCTGGTTGCCGTTACTGGCCCCGGCGGTCGATTTCGACGACTCCACCCGCAGCTTGCCGCTGGGGCAAGTGATGCAAGTGTTCGAAGACCGCGATGGCAATGCCAGCATTGCGCAGGTCAGTGCGCCCTCGTTCGCCGAGCATTTTCGCCCGCATCGTGCCGAGGTCCTCAACGCCGGTTACTCCACCTCGGTGTTCTGGCTGAAAGTCCAGCTGCGCTACACCGCCTTGCCCTCGGCTGCGCCCCGCGCCTGGTTGCTGGAACTGGCCTACCCGCCGCTCGATCACCTGGAACTCTACCTGGCCGACGCCAGCGGCACCTTCCACCTGGCCCAGCGCACCGGCGACGCCTTGCCCTATGCCAGCCGGCAGATCAAACAGAACAACTACCTGTTCGAATTACCGTTCACCCCCGGCCAGACCACCACCGCTTATTTGCGCCTGCACAGCGAAGGTTCGGTGCAAGCGCCGCTGACCCTGTGGTCGGCCCAGGCCTACCTCGAAGCACAGCCCACCCGCTTGTACGTGTTGGGCCTGATCTACGGCGTATTGCTGGGGATGCTGGTGTACAACCTGTTCATCTACCTGAGCGTACGCGACACCAGTTACCTGTATTACATCCTCTACATCGCCTCGTTCGGCCTGTACCAGGTGTCGGTCAACGGCGCTGGCGTGGCGTATTTCTGGCCGGACAGTCCCTGGTGGGCGAACGCCGCCACGCCGATGTTCATCGGCGCGGCAGGTTTGTTCGGTTGCCAGTTTGCCCGCAGTTTCCTGCAATTGAGCAATCACAGCCGTGTCTTCGATGCAGTGCTCAAGGTGCTGATGGGCTGCGGCGCGCTGGTCATGCTGTTGTCGCTGACCAGCAGCTACGGTGTTGCCCTGCGCCTGGCCACCGCCTTGGCCCTGCTGTTTACTGTGTGCATTTTCGCCGCCGGGATTTTCGCCTGGCGCCGCGGTTTGCGCGTGGCCCGCTACTTCATCATCGCCTGGTCGGCATTCTTGCTCGGCGGCCTGGTCAACACCCTGATGGTGCTGGGTTACCTGCCGAACGTGTTCCTGACCATGTATGCCAGCCAGATCGGTTCGGCGCTGGAGGTCGGCCTGTTGTCCCTGGCCCTGGCCGACCGCATCAACAGCATGCGCGACGAGCAGGCCCGCACCCTGCGCGAAACCGGCCGTACCCTGGAACAGCTGAACATCGAGCTGGCCAACAGCAACCGTCTCAAGGACCAGTTCCTGGCTACCGTCACCCACGAACTGCGCACGCCGATGAACGGTGTGATCGGTTCGCTGGAACTGATGCAGACCATGTCGCTGGACGGCGAGCTGGCCCAGTACCAGCACACCGCAAGCTCCGCGGCCCAGGACATGATGGGCATGGTCGATGACATCCTCATCCTCACCGAACTGCAGGCCGGCCGCCTCAGCGCGCAAAATGCACCGTTCAGCCTGCGCTCGCTGCTGCAGGAAGTGCGTGCCGAATACGCCGCGCCGGCCATGGCCAAGGGCCTGTACCTGAGCCTGGATATCCCGGCGGAGCTGCCTGACGTACTGATCGGCGATCGACACAAGCTGGCCATGTGCCTGGGTTACCTGATGGACAACGGCATCAAATTCACCCACCAGGGTGGAGTCATGTTGCAGGCCCGCGGCACACGGCTGGGGCCGGACCTGTTGGGCCTGAGCATCAGTGTCAGCGACAGCGGCATCGGTTTTGACTGCCTGGACGAAGCCACGCTGTACCAGCGCTTCTTCCAGGTCGACGGTTCGATGACCCGTGAATACGGCGGCTTGGGCATTGGCCTGGCGATTTGCCGGCAGCTGGTCGAGTTGATCGGTGCACGCCTGCAGCACGAATCCAACCCGGGCCTGGGCAGCCGTTTCGAGCTGAACCTGAGCGTGCCCTTGAGCCCGCCCCAGGCGCAGTTGGGCATGCCTCGGCCAGGGTTAAACCACGGCTAGTTAGGCGTTTTTGTCACTTTGACAGGGGGGCAGGGCGTGATTCACTGAAAATTCAGTCACGCCAGGATCCAGGAGGCCCCTCGATGAACCTGCACCAGTACGCTGAAACCCATGAGGTCACCAACCAGCCGCCGTCCCTGGATGGGGCCAACCTGTACCGCATCGACCTGCCACTGCAGGAATGGTCGCGGCGCTACGGGGCGGGTTGGGCGCAGGAGCGCATCGACGCGTACGGTGCCCTGGCCGGCGGGCCGCTGATGGCCGCAGGCTTTCTGGCCAACCAGAACAAGCCGCAGTTCAGCAGCCATGACCGTTATGGCCATCGCATCGACCTGGTGGAGTTCCATCCGGCCTATCATGAGCTGATGCGCACGGCCATCGAGCATGGCCTGCCGTCCTTGCCGTGGACCGACCCGCGTGAAGGCGCGCATGTCGCCCGCGCCTCGATGACCTACCTGCACAGCCAGGCCGAAGCCGGCAGTGGTTGCCCGCTGACCATGACCTTTGCCGCGGTGCCGGCGCTCAAGCTGCAACCGGAGCTGGCCGAGTACTGGCTGCCGAAAGTGCTGGCCACCGAATACGACCCGCGCAATGTCGGCGATCGCCACAAGGCCGGCGTGACCCTGGGCATGGCCATGACCGAGAAGCAGGGCGGCACCGATGTGCGTGCCAACACCACCCGTGCCTATCCGGTGGGTGCGCCCGGCCCGGGCCAGGCCTATGAGCTGGTCGGGCATAAATGGTTCTGTTCGGCGCCGATGTGTGATGCCTTCCTGACCCTGGCGCAGACTGACAAGGGCTTGAGCTGCTTCCTGCTGCCGCGCCACCGCCCGGATGACAGCCGCAACCAGTTCTATATCCAGCGCCTGAAGAACAAGCTCGGCAACTGCTCCAACGCCTCCAGCGAGGTCGAGTTCCGTGGTGCCCTGGCCTGGATGATCGGCGAAGAAGGCCGCGGCGTGCCGACCATCATCGAGATGGTGGCCATGACCCGCTTCGACTGCATGGTCGGCTCCAGCGCCCTGATGCGTCAGGCCCTGACCCAGGCTGCCCATCATTGTGCCCATCGCCAGGTCGGCGGGCGCTTGCTGGCCGAGCAGCCATTGATGCAGAACGTGTTGGCCGATCTGGCCCTGGAAAGCGAAGCGGCGCTGGCCCTGAGCCTGCGCATGGGCCGTGCCCTCGACCAGCCGGATGATCCGCACCAGGCGCGTTTTGCCCGCTTGATTACCGCCGTGGGCAAGTACTGGATCTGCAAGCGTGCGCCGGCAATGATCAACGAAGCGGCCGAATGCATGGGCGGCGCCGGTTATGTCGAAGACAGCATCCTGCCGCGGCTGTACCGCGAAGCGCCGGTCAACTCGACCTGGGAAGGTTCGGGCAATGTCCAGTGTCTGGACGTGTTGCGCGCACTGTCCAAGGAGCCAGGTGTGCTCGACACGTTGTTCGCCGAGCTCGGTGATGGACACGGCGACCCGCGCCTGGCCGCACATATCGGTAACCTCAAGGCGGCCTTTGCCGACACCGCGGACATCCAGTACCGCGCCCGCCAGCTCACCGAAGACATCGCCGTCGGCCTGCAGGCCAAGCTGCTGCTCGAAGCCGGTAACGCCGCGGTCAGCGATGCCTTTATTGCCAGCCGCCTGGGCGGCAATGGCCGGGTGTATGGCGTACTGCCCCGTGGTGTCGACGTCGCCGCGCTGGTGCAACGCTCGACCCCGAACTGGCCGCTCTAACGTGCGTGCCTTTGCCGCCGGATATAGGCAAGATGGGCGTATGCATGTCAGACAGGAAGTACATTGTGAGCCGTACTGATGAAGCCTTCGTTGTCGTAGCAACCGCCGAGCAGGCCGTCGATCGCCTCGCCGCCCTGCACGAACAAGCCACCGCGGCCCTGAGCCAGGCGCTCAAGCGCTACCTCAAGGACCGTACCGAGCCGGATGCCGAGGAGCGCGCACTGTTCCGCTACCCCGAGCTGCGCCTGACCTACCAGTACCATGGCGAAGTGCCGGCGATCACCCGCGCCTATGCCAAGGTCCAGTTGCCGGGCACCTACAGCGTGACCGTGACCCAGCCGGCGGCGTTCCGGGCTTACCTGCTGGAGCAATTGAAGCCGCTGATGCGCGACTTCACCGTCACGGTTGAAGTGGGCGTCAGCCAGCAGAACATTCCTTACCCCTATGTGGTCGAGCAGGGCGATGAGCTGGCCGGTACGGGCATTACGGCTGCGGCGCTGGCGCGGGTGTTCCCCAGCACCGATCTTTCTGCCGCCACCGACGGCATCGCTGACGGCCTGTACGACTGGGCCAACGTCGACCCGTTGCCGCTGGCGCTGTTCGACGCCGCGCGGGTGGATTTTTCCCTGCGCCGCCTGGTGCATTACACCGGCAGCGACTGGCGCCATGTGCAGCCGTGGATCCTGCTGACCAACTACCACCGCTATGTCGACCAGTTCATCAGCCACGGCCTCGAGCGGTTGCGTGACGACCCGCGTTTCGTACGCATGGTCCTGCCGGGCAACGTGATCATCGAAAAGGCCATGGACAACGGCGAAGCGCAGGCCCTGGTTGCCGGAGTGGTGTGGCACCGCTACCAGATGCCGGCCTACCACCTGATCGCCGCTGATGGCGACGGCATCACCCTGGTCAACATCGGCGTCGGCCCGTCCAACGCCAAGAACATCACCGACCACCTGGCGGTACTGCGCCCGCATTGCTGGCTGATGATCGGCCACTGTGGCGGCCTGCGCCAATCGCAGACCATCGGCGACTACGTGCTGGCCCACGCCTACATGCGCCGCGACGGGATTCTCGACCGGGTAGTGCCGCCGAACATTCCGATTCCGGCCCTGGCCGAAGTGCAACTGGCCTTGCAGGAAGCGGCGGCGCAAGTGACCGGCGAGCGTGGCGACGAGCTGAAAAAGCGCCTGCGCACCGGCACCGTGCTGACCTACGACGACCGTAACTGGGAGTTGCGCTGGGCGCAGGAACGGCCGTTGATCAACCTGTCGCGGGCGGTGGCGGTGGACATGGAAAGCGGCACCATCGCCGCCCAGGGCTATCGTCTGCGGGTACCCTACGGCACTTTGCTGTGCGTCTCCGACAAACCGCTGCACAGCGAAATTAAACTGCCGGGAGCGGCCAACGCCTTCTACAACCGGGCGGTCAGCCAGCACCTGAAGATCGGCATCGCTGCCCTCGACCTGCTGCGTACCGAGCTCAACTCGCTGCACTCGCGTAAACTGCGCAGTTTTGACGAGCCGCCGTTCCGCTGAGGCCCCATGTCGTTACCCCCACGCTCCAAGCCGCGGCGCCCCGCGGCCAAACCCGCCGGCCCGCGTCGCCACGCCAAGGCGCCGCCGGCCGAGCCGCGGTTGATCCTGTTCAACAAGCCCTTTGACGTGCTGACCCAGTTCAGCGACGGCGAAGGGCGCGCGACCCTCAAGGACTTCATCGCCATCCCCGGCATCTACCCGGCTGGGCGCCTGGACCGTGACAGCGAGGGCCTGCTGCTGTTGACCAACGACGGCCAGTTGCAGGCGCGGATCGCCGACCCCAGGCACAAGCTGGCGAAAACCTATTGGGTACAGGTAGAAGGGGAGCCGAGCGAGGAGCAACTGCAGCGTTTGCGCGATGGCGTCGAGCTCAACGACGGCCCGACCTTGCCGGCCCAGGCCCGTCAGCTCGACGAGCCCGAACTGTGGCCACGCAACCCGCCGGTACGCTTTCGCAAAAGCGTACCGACAAGCTGGCTGGAGCTGGTCATCAAGGAAGGGCGCAACCGTCAGGTGCGGCGCATGACCGCTGCCGTCGGCTTGCCGACCCTGCGCCTGGTGCGCGTGCGGATCGGCGACTGGAGCCTGGATGGCCTCGATCAGGGCCAGTGGCGGGAAGTCCCGGCCAGGCTTTAGACGCCTTCGATGAAGCCGATCACCACGCTTTTGATGATGAAGGCGAGGATGCCCAGGCCCAGCACGAAAAACAGGATGAAGGTGCCGAACTTGCCGGCCTTGGATTTTTTCGCCAGGTCCCAGACGATAAAACCCATGAAACCAATCAGGATGGTGACCAGGATGGTCATCATCCATTCTTCGAACAACGCAGGATCCATCGATACTCTCCGGCAGGTTGAGGCGCGCGATTATACGCCGCCGTTGCCAGCCTGACTAACGCAGGTGCGTGAGCGGCAGTTCGGTGCTGGCCAGTACCTGGTTGAGAACAAAGCTGGAGCGCACGCTGGTCACGCCTTCGATACGGGTCAGGTGGCCGAGCAGCAACTGCTGGTAATGATCCATGTCGGGCACCACGACTTTCAGTTGGTAGTCGGCATCCATCCCGGTCACCAGGCTGCATTCGAGCACCTGCGGCAGGCTGCGGATCGCCGCCTCGAAGGTCTCGAAGCGCTCGGGAGTGTGCCGGTCCATGCCGATCAGCACATAGGCGGTCAGGCTCAGGCCGAGCTTCTTGCGGTCGAGCAGGGCGACCTGGCGGGCAATATAACCGTCGTCTTCCAGTTGCTTGACCCGACGCGAGCAGGGCGAAGGTGACAGGCCGATGCGCTCGGCCAGTTCCTGGTTGGAGATACGCGCGTCGCGCTGCAATTCGGCAAGAATGCTCAGGTCATAACGGTCGAGCTTGCTCATGGGATTGGCCTTTTCTGTTTCGATTGCGTCGAATTATCAATCTGTAGGCAAAAATTGCGCAAGTGATATTTAAATGAGCAATCTTCGCAATCCTCTGCCGCTGCCTTCGCCGTATTCTTATCACCAGAATCACTGCCCGGACATCAGTCCAGTGCGGCGGGCCGAATCAGGCCAGCTGCGGCCAGCAACCCCACCAGGTTGTGCTCGGCCCCCGGGCTACACACTGTCCACAAGACGGCGTGAGGTGAGCCGGTGTCACAAGCGCCGAGCACGGACAAAATTCTCAAAGGGAGACCCCAGGGTCTCCCTTTTTTATTACTCAAATTTCATCTGGCGGCCGATAACCCCTGGCAGACGGCCTGATAGAGTAATCACAGGCCCCTTGTTATCGGTCCGAGAGGAAAGTATGAAGTCGCGTGTCTGGGGTATGGCGGGTGTGGGTGTGCTGTGCATGAGTGTCAATCTGCCGCTGCTGGCTGAGGGGCAGGGAGCTTCACCCCTGCAGTCGCGGCCCGATGAAGTGCGCCAGACCCAGGAGCCACGCACCGGCTATTACCAGGATATCCCGCGGCGCAACGACAACCGCTATTACCACGCCGGTGGCGGCGGGCATGGGAATGGCCACGGCAATGGCTGGGGGCCGGGGCCGCAATACCGCCCGGGGCAAACCATCGAACACTTCCCCGAGCAGTACTGGAAGGTGCCCTATCGCGGGCATGACTACTTCTATTCCGGCGGTTACTGGTATCGCCCGCAAGGCCCGCGTTATGTGGTGGTGACTCCGCCCTATGGCGTGCGGGTCAACTACCTGCCCGACTATGCCCAGCAAGTGTGGATAGGCAGTGCGCTGTTCTTTCTGGCGGCAGGGACGTATTACCAGTACCTGGAAGACAGCCGCGAGTACGTGGTGGTCAACCCGCCGGCGGCCAGTACGCCGGCCCGAAGCGGCCCAGGTTATGACGTGATTGCTTATCCCGCGCAGGGCCAGAGCCCGCAGCAGCTTGATCGCGACCGCTACGAATGCCATCGCTGGGCGGTGCAGCAGACCGGTTTTGACCCGGCTGCGGCCAGCTACGCGCCGTCGGCGCAGGTGGCCGATAACTATCGGCGGGCGCAGAGTGCTTGTTTGAGCGGGCGGGGGTATAGCGTCAACTGAACCGGGGGCTGCTGCGCAGCCCCTCGCTGGCAAAGAGCAGCCTTGCCAACTGCCTCACATCACCGGATCAGCATGCACCAGCACTTCAGCCTTGGGGTACTTGCTGTTGATCGCCGCCGCTGCCTGGTCACACAAGGCATGGGCCTGGGTCAGCGGCAGGTCCCCGGGCAACTCCAGGTGCAATTGCACGAACCAGTGGCTACCCGACACCCGCGTACGCAAGTCGTGGGCGCCGCGCACCCCCGGCACACTGCAGGCCAGCGCGAGCATCTGTTCGCTGATGTCGCCCGGCAGCTCCTGGTCCATCAGGATCGAGCTGCTCTCGCGGGCAATCTGGAGGGCGCTCCAGAGGATGTACAGGGCAATGCCCAGACCGAAGATTGCATCCAGCTGTGGCCAGCCAAAGCGCGCCAGCACCAGGGCAACGAGGATGCTGCCGTTGAGCAGCAGGTCGGAGCGATAGTGCAGTGAATCGGCGCGCACCGCTGTCGAGCCGGTGATGCGGATCACCTTGCCCTGCAGCATCAGCAAGGCAATGGTCAGCACCAGCGACAATAGCATCACCGCAATGCCGATGCCGGTGTCACCCAGAGGCTGCGGATTCTGCAGCCGCTCAACCGCCTGCACGCCGATCAGCACCGCGCTGACGCCGATGAACAGCGCCTGGGCCATGCCGGCCATGGCCTCGGCCTTGCCGTGGCCGTAACGGTGGTCGTCATCGGCCGGGCGCAGGGCGTAGTGCACCGCCAGCAGGTTGAGGAACGAGGCGACGCCATCGAGCGCCGAGTCGGTCAACCCGGCCAGCAGGCTGACCGAACCGCTGAGCCACCAGGCCAGCGCCTTGGTCAGGATCAGGATACTGGCCACCGCCAGCGATGCGCGGGTGGCCAGGCGCAGCAGGCGTTGGTGTTCAGCCGAGGGAGTCATGCCTAAAGTGGCTTCCTGTCAGAGATCAAGCAGCGGGCTTGAGGCCGTACATGGCCAGTTGCTCGACACTACCCTTGTGCTGGATCAGGCGCGGGTCGTTGAGCGGTAGGCGCTGGCCCAGTTCGCTTTCGAGAATAGCCTGCAGCTTGCTGTTGTCGACCTTGCCGTCGACGCTGATGGCTTCATTGAGTTTTTCAGGCGCGACCTGGGCGGTGGTGCCGCCGGGCAGGTAGATGGCGCCGGTGGCGAAGTCGATGCCGAAAGCGATCAGGCCCGGGATCACATAGAAAAGAATGCCGATGGCGTCGAGGGCAGCGACCACCGGGTCGATCTTGCCTTCGATCTGGCCGCGCCGGTCGGGGAAGAACAGGGTGCCGCAGGCGGTCAGTTGGCTCAGCAGGGTGGCGATCACGACGCCGCCAATGACACGGGAGGGAATACGCATGGAAGTCTCCGGAATGAAGGCGACAAAGATACAGGCAAAGAGCCTGTATCTACAGCTAAGACCATGATAAGGCAGGCTCGGTTCGCCGTTATACTCGGCGGATTGTTTGAGGGCCACCATGAAATCATTACCGATCGATGCCGTACTGCCAGCCTTGCGCGCCGCCTTGAGCCAGCGCCACGAAGCGGTGCTCGAAGCGCCCCCTGGCGCCGGCAAGACCACCCGCGTACCGCTGGCGCTGCTCGATGAGCCGTGGCTGGCCGGGCAGCGCATCCTCATGCTCGAACCTCGGCGCCTGGCGGCGCGGGCGGCGGCCGAACGGCTGGCCAGCGAGTTGGGTGAGCAGGTCGGGCAAACGGTTGGTTACCGCATCCGCCTGGACAGCAAGGTCGGGCCGAACACGCGCATCGAGGTGGTCACCGAAGGGATTCTCACCCGCCGCCTGCAGGCCGATCCGGCGCTGGACGGAGTGGGCCTGCTGATCTTCGACGAATTCCACGAGCGCAGCCTCGATGCTGACCTGGCCCTGGCCCTGAGCCTCAATGGTCGCGAATTGTTGCGTGACGACCCGCCGCTGAAAATCCTGCTGATGTCGGCGACCCTTGAGGGCGAGCGCCTGTCGAGCCTGCTCGACGATGCTCCGGTGGTCAGTAGCGAAGGGCGCATGTACCCGGTGGATATTCGCTGGAGCCGGCCGTTCCAGGCAGGCGAGTTCATCGAGCCGCGGGTGGTCGACACGGTGCTGCAGGCCATCAGCGACCAGTCGGGCAGCGTACTGGTGTTCCTGCCGGGGCAGGCGGAGATTCGCCGCGTGCATCAGTCACTGCAGGAGGCCCTGGGCGAGCGCCGCGATATCCTCCTGTGCCCGCTGCATGGCGAGCTCGATCTCAATGCCCAGCGCGCCGCCATCGACACCCCAGCCGCCGGCCTGCGCAAAGTGGTGCTGGCGACCAACATCGCCGAGACCAGCCTGACCATCGACGGTGTGCGCGTGGTGGTCGACGCGGGTCTGGCGCGGGTGCCGCGCTTTGATCCTGGTAGCGGCATGACCCGTCTGGACACCCAGCGCATCTCCCGCGCCAGCGCCACCCAGCGTGCTGGCCGCGCTGGGCGCCTGGAGCCCGGCGTGTGTTATCGCTTGTGGTCCGAAGCCCAGCACGAGCAACTGGCGGCCTATGGCGCGGCCGAAATCCTCCAGGCTGACCTGGCTGGGTTGGCCCTGCAACTGTCGCGCTGGGGCGTTACCCCCGAACAACTGCGCTGGCTCGATCAGCCACCTGCGGCCGCCTATGGCCAGGCGCTGGAGCTGTTGCAGCGTCTGGGCGCGTTCAAGGCCGACAGCCCGGACAGCCTCAGCGCCCACGGCCAGGCCATGGCCGAACTGCCGGCGCATCCGCGCATCGCCCACCTGCTGTTGCGCGGCCAGGACCTGGGCCTGACCGACATGGCCTGCGATGTCGCCGCCTTGCTCGGTGAGCGCGATATTTTGCGTGGTGGCGGTGCCGACCTGCACAGTCGCCTGGCCCTGCTCAGCGGCGAAACCCGCGCGGCCAAAGGCGCGCAGGGCGGTGTGCAGCGCGCCCGGCAACTGGCCCGCCAGTACCGCGGTAACCTGCGCGGCAAAGCCACTGCAGCCGTCGCCGACCCCGAGCATTCGCGCTGGCTCGGCGCCCTGCTGGCGCTGGCCTATCCCGACCGCGTTGCGCAGCAGCGGCGTGCCGGCGGTGCGGAGTATCGCCTGGCCAACGGTCGCGCTGCGTTGTTTGGCGAAGCCGATGCCTTGATGAAACATTCGTGGCTGGTGATCGCCGATCTGGGCAGCCGTCAGGGCCAGCGCGAGGAGCGCATTTACCTGGCTGCCGATTTCGACCCGGCGCTGTTCGACGGGGTGCTGGCCGAACAGGTGCGCAGCCTGGATATCCTCGACTGGGACGAACGCGAGAACGTTTTGCGTGCCGAGCGTCAGCGCAAGGTCGGTGAGCTGGTGCTCAGCCGCGAACCTTTGACCGGCCTGGATGAAGACGCCCGCGCCAAGGCACTGCTGGAACTGGTGCGGCGCAAGGGTCTGGAGTTGCTGTCGTGGACGCCCGAGCTGCGCCAGTGGCAGGCGCGGGTGGCGCTGTTGCGCCAGCTCGACCTGGCAAGCCGTGGTGAAAGCGAGTGGCCGGACCTCAGCGATGCCGCGCTGCTGGCGAACCTGTCCGAGTGGTTGCAACCCTACCTGGGCAAGGTCACCCGCCTGAGCCATTTTGCCCAGCTCGACCTCGCGTCGATCTTGCGCAACCTGCTGCCCTGGCCGCTGCCCCAGCGCCTGGATGAGCAGGCGCCGGTGCACCTGAGTGTGCCCTCGGGTTCGAACATTCGCCTGGACTACAGCGAAACCCCGCCGATTCTCGCTGTGCGTCTGCAGGAACTGTTCGGCCTGGCCGAAACTCCGCGCATCGCCCAGGGCCGTCAGCAAGTCCTGCTGCATTTGCTGTCGCCCGCGCGCAGGCCGGTACAGGTGACTCAGGACCTGGCCAACTTCTGGCGCAGTACCTATGCCGAAGTGAAGAAAGACCTCAAAGGGCGCTACCCCAAGCACTACTGGCCGGATGACCCGTTGGTGGCCGAAGCCACGGCGCGGGCCAAGCCGCGCAAGTAGTCACGGCTGCGCCGGCAATAGCAGGCGCGCCGTCACTGGCAGGTGATCGGAAATCTCCAGGGTGTCCTGCTGAATTACCCGTGCCCCCAGACGCTGCAGTTTCGGGCTGTGGAACAGGTAGTCGAGGGTGCGGTCCGGGCCTTGCAGGTTGCGGTCGTTGGGGTAGTGGGTCAGCCAGGCCGCGCGGTCGGCGCCGCTGGCTTCGGCGTTGCTGGGGATCATCGGGTATTTGTCCCAGAGCAGATGCAGGTCGCTGTCGGCACCGTACTGGCCGCGCAGTTCGGCCGGCAGGCGGCGGTACTGGCCGAGCGGCAGCAGGTTGAAGTCACCGCCGATCAACCACGGCGTGCCTTGGCTTTCCAGCTTGTCGAGCAGGCGCGTCACCTGTTGCACCTGCTGGCGCTGGATATCGCTGCCGGCTTCGAAGGTCGCCAGGCGGGTGTTGAGCACCGCCAGCTGACCGCCATCGCGCAGCGGCAGGTAGCTGGCAACAATCGCCTGCTGCGGTTGCAGCAAGCGCTGCCAGGCATTGCTGGCGTCGACCGGCAATTGCAGGCGCTCGGCCTGCTTGATCGGGTAGCGGCTCAGGGTCGCCAGGCTGCGGCCGACACTGCCGAAGATGTGCCAGTCGGGGACGAAATCGGC
This sequence comes from Pseudomonas sp. 2(2015), assembly GCF_000955865.1. Classification (NCBI taxonomy): domain Bacteria; kingdom Pseudomonadati; phylum Pseudomonadota; class Gammaproteobacteria; order Pseudomonadales; family Pseudomonadaceae; genus Pseudomonas; species Pseudomonas sp. 2(2015). The sequence goes on along the minus strand of NZ_JYOF01000014.1, from coordinate 103,291 downwards.
TTTCCAGTCGTAGGCCTGCACCGCGCAGGGGTAAATATCCACCAGCCGTTCGCGCAGCAGCGCCAGTTGGTCCTGGTAGCCGCTGGCCTTGGCGTTGTTGTCCAGTTCCTGGAGCAGGACGATGTCCGGCTGCTCGGCGCGGATTACCCGCGCCACTTCATCAAGGTTGAAGGCGAGGTCTTCAGGGGTAGGGCGGGTGTCGTCGCCGCGGCCCTGGTCGTACCAGAATACGTAGCGCTTGCCGGCCAGGTACTGCACGTTCCAGGTCATCACCTTGAGCACCTGGCCAGGTACCAGCGCCGCCGTGCTGGCCCGGCAACTGACCGCCAGGCTCTCGCGCGGTTCAGGTTGCCAGCTCAGCTGGCTGGCCAGCAGCCACAGCAGGGCGATCACAACAAGCAGGGTCAGCAGGGCGTTGCGCAGTAGTCGGGTCATCGGCTAACCAGTCAGGACAGCGGTGGCTCTGTCGCCGGTTCGCTGACCAGCATGTACAGGCGGAACATCACTACGGTGCTGAACAGCTGCAAAAAACCGTTGCCGCTATCCAGAGCCAGTTGCGCCAGCGGCGAAGGCTCGGGCACCAGCATCATGCTCAGGCCGTCGATCAGCCACAGCACTGCCATTACGCCGAGGACGCAACTGAAGATGCGCCAGAAGTTGCCGGTGGTCATCTGGAAACTGGTACGCATGGCTTCGATCGGTGGCTGGCCGCGCAATACCAGGGCGTATTCGGCAAACACCAGGTGGATCATCACCCAGATACCAGGAATGATGAACAGCGCGGCGCCGGCCATGATCAGCAACGAGCTGAGCATCACCATCAGCGCAAACGACGGCCACAGGCGCAAGGCCATGGCCAGCAGGTTGCGCTTGAGCGGGGCGTAGCCGTTGCTGCGGCTGTCGAGGTAGAGGATCAGCGCGGCGCTGTACAGCGGGTAGAACAGCAGGCTGACCAGCATGCCGTAGCCTGGCGAGGCGTCCTTGCCCAGTTGCTGGTACAGCAACTGGGCGCACAGGGCTTCGAGCACCACCAGCGGCAGGCACAACTGGGCAATGCTCAGCAGGTGACGGCGGAAGAAATACAGGGAGTCGCGCAGAACACTAAGCGGATTCATCGGTCGATATCGCATTGAATAAAAGCAGGGCGTCACTTTAGCCCAGGCGCTGGCCAACCTGAAGAAAGTTTAATCCCGGCTTGTGTTGAATCTGGCGCCTCGGCACCCCATTTTACCGGTACCCGTTTTTCCGCTTTTGCAGTGAGGTTGCCCATGAACAGTGAAGAACAAACCCTGATCGACGGCCTGTTCGGTCGGCTCAAGCAGGCCGAAGATCCGGCCGTGCCGCGTGATGCCCAGGCCCAGGCGCGCATTGGCGAGCACCTGCAGCAGCAACCGGCGGCGCCTTACTACATGGCCCAGGCGATCCTGGTGCAGGAAGCGGCGCTCAAGCGCCTGGATGAACAGAACAAGCAACTGCAGGCCGAGCTCAAACAGGCCAAGGCCCAGGTAGCCGCTACCGCACCGAGCAGCAGTGGCGGCTTCCTGTCGAGCATCTTCGGCAGCGGCACCCGCGACCCGCAGCCGGTGCAAAACCAGGCGGCCAGCGCTCCTTCCAGTGGTGGCGGCTGGCGCGAACCGTCGCGCCCCTCGTTCAACCCGCCGGCCCAGCAGCAGGGCTTCAACGCAGCTCCCGCCCAGGCCCCGGCCCGCGGCGGTGCCAGCAGCTTCCTTGGTGGCGCGCTGCAAACTGCTGCAGGCGTGGCCGGCGGGGTGATGCTGGCCCAGGGCATCAGCAGCCTGTTCAATCATCACTCGCAACCTGAAGAGGTGGTCGAAGTGATCAAGGAAGAACCAGCACCCGCCAGCGATAGCGGCGGCTGGGGCAGCAACGACGAGCAGCGCCTGACCGCTGACAACGGCGGCTATGGCAACGACCAGGGCGGCTTCATCGACACCGACTACGGCAGCGATGACGGCGGCTTCTTCGGCGGCGACGACGACAGCTTCGTCTGACCGCGCTTACCCGCATGGCCCGCGGGCTGGCATACTGGGCGCCGAAACGGCCCCGGTGTGCGGCGGCCGGCAACAGCGCCGTGGCGCCATGAGGAAAAGCGGTGAAGAAGATCGCGGTATTCGCCGATGTGCAAAACCTCTACTACACCGTGCGCCAGGCCTACGGTTGCCACTTCAACTACGCGGCGCTGTGGGCCGATATCAGCCAGCACGGGCAGATCGTCGAGGCGGTGGCTTACGCCATCGACCGCGGCGACAGCAAGCAGCAGCAGTTTCAACAGATCCTGCGCAACCTCGGTTTCACGGTCAAACTCAAACCCTACATCCAGCGCAGCGACGGCTCGGCCAAGGGCGACTGGGACGTGGGCATCACCCTCGATGTGATCGATGCCGCCGCGCGGGTCGATGAGGTGGTGCTGGCCTCCGGCGACGGCGATTTCGACCTGCTGCTGGAACGGGTCATCAGCCGTCACGGCATTCAGGCCGTTGCCTATGGCGTGCCGGGGCTGACCGCCAATTCACTGATTCGCGCTGCCAGCCGATATGTGCCCATCGAGGGCAGCCTGCTGCTCAAGCATTAAGATTTTTGAGGTTGTCGTTTTGGAACGTATCGCTGTCATCGACTTTGAAACCACTGGCATTTCACCCGGCGCCGGTTGCCGCGCCACCGAAGTGGCGGTGGTCATGCTGGAACGCGGGCGCATCGTCGAGCGCTACCAAAGCCTGATGAATGCCGGGGTACCGGTACCGGCGTTTGTCGCCGGCCTGACCGGTATCACCACCGCCATGCTGCGCAGCGCGCCGCCAATTGCCCGGGTGATGAACGAAGTAGCCGAGTTCGTTGGCGATACGCCGATGCTCGCCCACAACGCCTCGTTCGACCAGAAGTTCTGGGACTACGAGCTGGCGCAGATCGGCCGTAGCCGCAGCCAGCGTTTCGCCTGCTCGATGTTGCTGGCGCGGCGCCTGATGCCCTCGGCGCCTAACCACAAGCTGGGCACTCTGACCCGCTGGGCCGGCCTGCCTGACACCGGCACCGCGCACCGGGCCATGGCCGATGCCGAAATGGCCGCCAACCTCGCCCAGCACCTGGCCGGACAATTGCGTCAGCAGGGCGTCAACGGCGTTTCCCACCAATTGTTCTGCAGCCTGCAGAAAGTCCCCGCGGCGAAGATCGGCGAAGCGCTTAAAACCTATCGCTAGGCCTTCTTGCCGTTGTGTTCCAGGTGGCCCAGCGGCAAGCGCCGTTCCACGGCGCTGGAGAGAATGATCGAGGTTTTGCTGAAGCCGAACCGGGCGACCCGGTTGATCAGCTCTTCGAGTTCCGGCATCGAACCCACTGCCGCCTGCATGATCACGCAGGGGTCGCCGGTCACCCGGTGGCACTCGGTCAGTTGCGGAATCTGCGTGAGTTCTTCGTAGGTTTGCTGGTTGCCATGGCTGGCCAGGCGCAGTTCGATCACGCACTGGATCGGCAGGCCGATCTTCTCCAGGTCGACCTTGGCCTGGTAGCCGGTAATCACCCCGCTGGCCTCAAGCTTGGCCACCCGTTCGGCCACCGCCGGAGCGGAGAGATTGACCTTGCGCGCGAGCTCGGCGAAGGAGGCGCGGCCGTTGTCCAGCAGGGCGCTGAGGAGCATGCGATCGTATTTGTCCATGGGTTTCCAGGGGCGAGTTGTTGATTCCAAGGCGCAAGGCCAAAAGATCCGTTGTTTCAAAAGTGTACGGTTCGTTTAAACAGGTTTTGTAACTTATGTTTACTGCGCTGCCTTTCTAAACTAACTGCCCGACATCCATAATTCGAGCCCCCCATGCCTGCCTCCCGTCGCTTCCCGTTAGTCTTGATCGGCGCCTTTCTCGCCTTGTACCTGGTCTGGGGCTCGACTTACCTGGTGATTCGCATCGGCGTCGAATCCTGGCCGCCATTGCTGATGGCCGGAGTGCGTTTCGTCATTGCCGGCTCCTTGCTCTACGGCTTTTTGCGCTGGCGCGGCGTGCCGGCGCCGACCTGGCCGCAATGGCGGGCGGCGAGTGTCATCGGCGTATTGCTGCTCAGTTGCGGCAACGGCGGCGTAACTCTGGCTGAACATGCCGGTGTAGCTTCAGGCGTGGCAGCGCTGGCGGTGGCCACAGTGCCGCTGTTCACCTTGATGTTCGGCCTGCTCTGGGGCCATCGCAACACCCGTCTGGAATGGGCCGGGATTGTCCTCGGCCTGGTCGGCATCGCCTTGCTCAACCTCGGCTCCAACCTGCAGGCCAGCCCGGTCGGCGCTGCGCTGATCCTGTTTGCCGCCGCCTCCTGGGCCTTCGGTTCGGTCTGGAGCAAAAGCCTGCCGCTGCCCGCCGGGCCGATGGCCAGCGCCGCAGAAATGCTTGTCGGTGGCGTGGTCTTGCTGCTCGGCAGCGCCCTGAGTGGCGAACGCATGACCCAGATGCCTACCGCCGCTGGCTGGGGGGCGCTGGCCTATCTGGTGTTCTTCGGTTCGATCCTGGCCTTCAGCGCCTACATGTACCTGCTCAAGCATGTGCGCCCGGCCGCGGCCACCAGCTATGCCTACGTCAACCCGGCGGTGGCGGTGTTGCTGGGGATTGTTTTTGCCGGTGAGCAAATTGGTTTCGAGGAATGCGTGGCAATGGCGGTTATCATTGGCGCCGTTGTGCTGATCGGTGTGCCGCAGTGGCGCCGGCCGGCAGTGGAAAAAGCCAAAACTGTTGGCGAAGTGGAAGGTGAACTGTGTAAATGAAAGGACGTTTTGCCAGGAAGGCAGTGAAGATTTTTGCTTGTGTGGCCTTGCTCGTAATGGGCGTGGTCATGCTGTATGACGGTAAGCAAACCTTCATGACCCTGTATTTCCAGGAACCCATCTCTCTGGAAAACAGTTTCGAAATCGAGGCCGCCTATTTGCAGGCCGTGCGCCAAGCCATGGCCCCCTGGCCGATCCCGGCGGGCAAGCTCGAACTGCGCCTTGAACCTGGCAACCGGCAGGCGCTGCAGGTGCGTTTTTCCAAGGATCTTCTGGACGCCAAACAGCGTCAGCAACTGCGAGCGCTGTTCGAGTCATTCGAGCCCGCTCGGGAAGAGGTCCGGCTCAGTGGCCGGTTGCTGGTCGACATGCGCCAGGCGCGCAAGGTGGGCCTGGGTGTTTACGACTTCGGCCCAGCGTCCGATGACGTCGTCGCACTCGGCGAGATGTCGTTGCCGCTGCACTTCAGCTTTCCTTCGCAAATCGATGTGCAGCTACGGCGCAATGATCAGGCGACTGCGCAAAAGCCGCAGGCCGATATGATCTGCGAGGCCAGCGCCAGGCTACATGGCGCCTTGCCCTTCGAGGTCACTGACTTCAATGTCAGTGGTGCCGATCTGCGCGGCGAGATGAAACTGCGTATGCCTAGCGGTGCAGAACTGCGGGCGCCGGCGCAGTTGTCGTTCGATGAGCAGCGATTGCTCGAGCGCCTGGAAATGGGCGACATGCGGGTGCGCATCCAGCGCCCGGAGACTACCGACCGACTGGTGTTCGAGTTCGGTAAGATTGGCACCGTCAGGGCCCAGCCTTACCTGTTTTTCATCCGTAGCGATCCCGAAGCATTCGCTGCATGTCGGGCGATTGCCTACCAGAGTGGCAGGCCCTTTTCGTTCTACCTGGGTGAAGGGCTCGATCGCCTGCTCAAGGTGCGCTTTGCACCGCAAGGTTGATAGCGATGGCGGCACGCGCCGGGCCTGAACAAGGTAAACTGCCGCCATTGCTGAATTCCCCTGACGGTATTGCCATGACTTTCGCCAAACTCGGCCTGATCGAACCCTTGCTGCGCGCGCTCGAGCGCCTGGACTACAACACCCCGACGCCGGTCCAGGCTCAGGCCATTCCTGCCGTACTGGCCGGCCGCGACCTGATGGCCGCCGCCCAGACCGGCACCGGCAAGACCGCAGGTTTTGCCCTGCCGCTGCTGCAGCGCCTGACCCTGGAAGGGGCCAAGGTCGCCAGCAACTCGGTGCGCGCGCTGGTGCTGGTGCCGACCCGTGAGCTGGCCGAACAGGTTCACGCCAACATTCGCGAATACGCCGAACACCTGCCGCTGAGCACCTATGCGGTGTACGGCGGCGTCAGCATCAACCCGCAAATGATGAAGCTGCGCAAGGGCATCGACTTGCTGGTGGCCACCCCGGGCCGGCTGCTCGACCTGTTCCGCCAGAACGCGGTCAAGTTCAACCAGCTGCAGGCGCTGGTGCTCGATGAAGCCGACCGCATGCTCGACCTGGGTTTTGCCGAAGAGTTGCGCGCGGTGTACGCGGCCTTGCCGGCACGCCGGCAAACCCTGCTGTTCTCGGCGACCTTTTCCGACGAGATCCGCCAACTCGCCGCGCAGACCCTCAATGACCCGCTGAGCATCGAAGTCAGCCCGCGCAACGTCACCGCCAGCACGGTCAAACAATGGATCGTGCCGGTGGACAAGAAGCGCAAGCCGGAGCTGTTCAGCCACTTGATGCGCAAGCAGCGCTGGAAGCAAGTGCTGGTGTTCGCCAAGACCCGCAATGGCGTTGACCAGTTGGTCGAGCGCCTGCGCGGCCAGGGCGTCAATGCCGACGGCATTCATGGCGACAAGCCCCAGGCAACCCGCCAGCGTGCCCTGGACAGCTTCAAGGCCCGCGAGATCCAGATCCTGGTCGCCACCGATGTGGCGGCGCGCGGGCTGGATATCGACGACCTGCCGCTGGTGGTCAACTTCGACCTGCCGATCGTCGCCGAGGACTACATTCACCGCATCGGTCGTACCGGGCGCAAAGGCAATAGCGGTGAGGCGATTTCGCTGGTGTGCGCCGACGAAGTGCAGCTGCTGTCGGCGATTGAAACCCTGACCCGCAAGACCTTGCCACGCCACGAAGAGCCGGATTTCATTCCGGACCACAAGGTGCCGATGACCGATGCCAGCGGCCAGGTGCTGAAGAAACCGAAAAAGCCGAAGAAGCCCAAGGAAAGCAGCAGCAAGCGCAGCCTCGGGCGCTGGATGGACAGCGCTGAAGCGCCAGCAGCAGCGCCGCAGGCCAAGCCGGTACGCAAAGTGCCGGCCTTCAATACCGGGCCGCGCAAGCGCAAGCCTTGAAGACGCCATCGCGGGTCAAGCCCGCTCCTACAGAGGGCCGCGATAACCTGTGGGAGCCGGACTTGCCGGCGATGGAAGGCGAAGCCTTCCCTTAAGCCTTGAGCCAGTCCAGCAAGCCCAACCCGGCCTTGCGCCCACTGGCAAAACAGGCTGTCAGCAGATAGCCGCCGGTCGGCGCTTCCCAGTCGAGCATCTCGCCGGCACAGAACACGCCGGGCACTTGCTTGAGCATCAAGCGCTGATCCAGCGCTTCAAAGGTTACCCCGCCCGCGCTGCTGATCGCTTCGTCCAGCGGGCGAGGGCGCACCAGGGTGATCGGCAAGGCCTTGATCGCCTGCGCCAGCAAGGCCGGGTCAGCAAAGGTCGGTTGATCGGTCTGCTCACGCAACAACGCCGCCTTGACCCCGTCCAGCCCCAGTTGACTGTGCAGGTGCTTGGCCATCGAGCGCGACCCCCGCGGCTTGGCCAGGGCCTGCTGGATTTTGTCCACAGGCCGGTTGGGCAGCAGGTCGACCAGCACCCTGGCGCTGCCATCGCGGTTGATCGCTTCGCGGATCTGCGCCGACCAGGCGTACACCAGGCTGCCTTCCAGCCCGTGTGCGGTGAGTACGCATTCGCCCAGGCGCGGCGCCTGGCCGGCAAGGCTCAGGGCGATGTTCTTCAGCGGCGTGCCGGCAAACTTGTCCTTGAGCAGCGCGCTCCAGCCCTCGACCTCGAAACCGCTGTTGGCCGCCTGCAACGGCGCGATCTGCACGCCTTGCGCTTGCAGCCAGGGCAGCCAGGCCGCATCGGAACCCAGGCGTGCCCAGCTGCCGCCGCCCAGCGCCAGCACGGTGGCCGTCGGCTTTAGCGCCAGCTCGCCCTGTGGATAAGCGATTCGCAAACTGCCATCGGCATTCCAGCCCAGCCAGCGATGGCGGGTGTGGATAACGACCCCGGCATCGCGCAGGCGCTTGAGCCAGGCGCGCAGCAGCGGCGCGGCTTTCATGTCGCGGGGGAAGACCCGGCCGGAACTGCCGACGAAGGTTTCGATGCCCAGGTCGTGAATCCACTGGCGCAGTACATCGGCATCGAAGCCTTCGAGCAGGCGGGCAACTTCTTGCGTGCGCTCGGCATAGCGGGCGATGAACGCCGGGTAAGGCTCGGAGTGGGTGATGTTCATGCCACCGACGCCGGCCAGGAGAAACTTGCGCCCCACCGAGGGCATGGCGTCGTACAGTTCGACGGCGACCCCGGCCTGGCTCAGCACTTCGGCGGCCATCAACCCGGCCGGCCCGCCTCCGATAATGGCAACGTGTGGGCGGTCGGTGGTGCGGGTGTCGGTCATGGTCGGCTGCAAGCTGGGAAAAAGAGCCGGCATTCTACCTTAGCGTGGCGTCCGGAATCACTGGTCAAAAAACGTACAGCGACCTCAAGGCCATGTGGTTAAAGGCCTTGAGGGGCTTTCCCGCAGGTTATCCACAGGCGGTTCCACAGTCATTGTGAGTAACCCAGCACACGGCTGGCGCTGTGGTGCAGTATGCCGTGGCGGCGGGCGAGGGCTTCGCGGTCCTTGCTGTAGCCACCACCAATCACCCCAACCACCGGAATGTCCCGGCCCAGGCAGTGGCGCAGCACGCTTTGGTCACGGGCGGCGACGCCTTCATCGGTCAGTTGCAGATAACCCAGGGCGTCGTCCTTGTGCACATCGACCCCGGCGTCGTACAGCACCAGGTCCGGGCGGTACAGCGGCAACAGGTAGTTGAGCGCGTCATCGACCACCTTCAGGTACGCCTGGTCGCCCATGCCGCGCGGCAGAGGGATGTCCCAGTCGCTTTCGGCCTTGCGCGCGGGGAAGTTCTGCTCGCAATGCAGCGATACGGTGATCGCGTCCGGGGTGTCATGGAGGATGCGCGCGGTACCGTCGCCCTGGTGCACGTCGCAATCGAAAATCAGCACCTTGTGCACACGTCCGGCTGCGAGCAGGTAATGGCTGATCACCGCCAGGTCATTGAAGATGCAGAAACCGGCCGGGTGATCGTAATGGGCGTGATGGGTGCCACCGGCGAGGTGACAGGCGATGCCGTGCTCCAGTGCCTGCTCGGCAGCCAGCAGCGAGCCGCCGACCGCCCGCACGGTCCGCCGCGCCAGGGCTTCGCTCCAGGGCAGGCCGAGACGGCGCTGGTCTTCGCGCGACAGCTCGCCGTTCATGTAACGCTCGATGTAAGCGCGGTCATGGGCCAGGGCGAGGATGTCGTTGGGGCAAATCTCGGGGCGTAGCAACGCCGCGTCGGTGGTCAGCCCGCTGGCGACCAGGTGATCGCGCAACAGGCGGAACTTGTCCATCGGAAAGCGATGCTCGGCAGGGAAGTCCGGGCTGTAGTCGTCGTGGTAGATCAGCGGCAGCGGCATGGCAGGGTCTTGAGCGAGACAGAAGCTGATCTTGCCAGTTACCCAGGCGCTAGCGCCAGCTTCTACAATGAGGGCATTCCCTGGCACAGGCGTATTCATGGTGTTGGCTTCTTGGACTTTCTGGGCGGTGTTGTCCGCCGTGTTCGCCGCGTTGACCGCGATCTTCGCCAAGGTCGGCATCAGCGGCATCAACTCCGACTTCGCCACCTTGCTGCGTACGGTGGTGGTGCTGATCAGCCTGGCGCTGATTCTGTATGCCACCGGCCAGTACCAGTCGCTGAGTTCGATCCCGGCCCGCAGCTATCTGTTTCTGGTGTTGTCGGGGCTGGCCACCGGCGCCTCGTGGATCTGTTACTTCCGAGCCCTGCAGTTGGGCCAGGCGTCACAGGTGGCGCCTGTGGATAAACTCAGCGTGGTGCTGGTGGCGGTACTTGGCGTAACCCTGTTGGGCGAGCGGCTTGACTTGCGCCAGTGGGCCGGTATCAGCCTGGTTACTCTGGGCGTAGTGATGCTGGCGTGGCGTTGATCAACGCCGGCGTGCGTGCGCTGGTCGCCACCCGCGCGGGAGCCTGTAATGCCAGCCGGCCGTAAAAGAACAGCGCTGTCAGCCAGGTCGTCAGCCAGACGAAAATCCCTGCCCAGAAGGTGTGCGACATATAGTGCCAGCCCTGCAGGACACGCGTGGTGCCAAACACCAGCCCCAGCAACAACACCGCCACCAGCAGTTTGCGCGCATGCGCCCAGCGATGGCGTCGGGCAACGAAGTACAGCGCCAGCAAGGTAAAGCCGCTGGAGGCGTGGCCACCCGGCCAGCAACGCCCGGCACCGGCCTTGTCCAGCCAGCTAAAGTTGTTGAACCATTCCTGGCGCAGCTCGCTGCCACCGTACAGGGTGGTCTCCACCGGGCAGTACACGCTGGTGTGGCTTTTCAGGTAATGGATGACCGTGGTGCTCAGGGCAAAAGCCACCACCACGAACAGCAAGTCGCGTCGGTAGCGGGTGGTGAAGCGCAGCACCGCAGCGATACGCCAGGTGTTCAGCATGCGGCTGGCAGTGGACTGTGGATAAGCGGCAAAGCGTGGCCAGATAAACGACAACAGCGAGCCGATGACTGCCAGCTCGCCGGTCCAGTTCGGCAGGATGCGCGGCCACTTGTGGGTCACTTTCTCGAACCATTGGTTGTGCAGCAGCGGGAACTGGCCGCTGGCCGGGTCTAGCAGCAGGTTGCTGATCAGCCGGTCGAGGCTGGTGAGGTCGAACAGCAAAAAAACCACGGCCGCCAGCAGCAGCGGCAAACCCAGGTTGCTCAGGTAGAAGGCGCGGCGAGAGGGGCCCGGCATGCTTTACATTCCTGCACTGGCGACAAGTTTGCGCCATTCATTGGCGTTCATCTGGCCAAGGATGCGCGCCTTGCCGTTGCTGCCCATGGACACGAACAAGGCACTGGCATAGGCGCTGGAGCGTTCACCACCGGGCACATTCAACTGCCGCTCAAGATGATCGATGCAACCACTGTGGGTGACCAGCACCAGGTTATGGTCGGCGCGCTTGTGTTTGAAGGCAGCATCGGCAAAACCCTTGTCGCATTGCTTGAGCCAGTCCTCGCTGGCGATCGCCTTGCCGAACATGAAGTGCGCGGTTTGCTGGGTGCGCACCTCCGGGCTGCTCAGGACCTGGGCGTTGTCCAGGCCCAGGCGCTGGATACCGTGACCGACTTCACTGGCGGCCTGGCTACCGTCGAGGGTAATACCGCTGGGGTCGTCCAGGCACGGGTTGTGCGAACGGTCGCAACGTTCGGCATGGCGGATCAGGACGATGACCGCGCCCTTGGCCCATTCGCTGTAAACACCACTGTTGTGCATCTGATTGTCGCTGCCCAGGTCCACGATCGGTGTCCTCGATGTCCACCACAGTGCAAGGATGACCAGGGCGAGCAGGAGGCCCAGCCCGGTCAGCGGTTGGCGCCAGGGAGCGCCGCGTCGTCGCTGGGTGGCAGTGCTGGCGGTAAGCGCAGGCGTCAGGTGGGAAGATGACATAGGACCACTTCAGGCAGGTTCAAGAGTGAACGCACTGTAGAAAAGGTCAGGTTCAGAACCAGTGAAAGGGATGTGAAAAATAGCTTGGAGCCGAGGTTGTTACCTACGCTATAAACAGCAGGCTGTGGATAAGGAGCCGAGCATGACCCCGATATTGCAACTGGAAAGCGCACGGTTGCTGTTGCGCCAATGGCAGGATGACGACCTCAGGGAGTTCGCCGCGATGTGCGCCGACCCGCAGGTCATGCGTTACTTTCCTGCACCCTTGACCCGGGTCGAGAGCGCTGCGCTGATCGGCCGGATTCGCGGCCACTTCAATGAATACGGCTTTGGCCTGTGGGCCCTGGAGCGCAAGGACACCGGCGCCTTTATCGGCATGACCGGCCTGCTCAACGTGAGTTTTGCCGCCGATTTTACCCCGGCGGTGGAGATCGGCTGGCGCCTGGCCCGGCGCCACTGGGGGCTGGGTTTTGCCAGTGAAGCGGCCTGGACCAGCCTGCGCTGCGCCTTCGCTCAACTGGGCCTGGAGCAGGTGGTGTCGTTCACCACCGAGAGCAACCTGCCATCGCAAAAAGTCATGCAGGCCATCGGCATGCAGCAGGACCTGGTCGGCAGCTTCGAACACCCCAGGCTAGAGCCTGGCGACCCTTTGCGAGCGCACGTGTTGTACCGCATCGACCGTGCCCAGTGGCAGGCCACCCTGCGCGGCTGAATTGCACAACATACGGGCCGGCAATGACAAACCCTGTATTATTTGCCGCAGTTGCGCATTGCCTTGGAGAATCTTGAATGAGCCACGTGTTGGACGATCTGGTTGACCTGTTGAGCCTGGAATCGATCGAGGAAAACCTGTTCCGCGGGCGAAGCCAGGACCTGGGCTTTCGTCAGTTGTACGGTGGGCAGGTACTGGGCCAGTCGCTGTCGGCGGCCAGCCAGACGGTCGAGGAGGCGCGCCACGTGCACTCGCTGCACGGCTACTTCCTGCGCCCGGGCGACGCCAGCATGCCGGTGGTCTATTCGGTCGACCGCGTACGCGATGGTGGCAGTTTCAGCACCCGGCGGGTGACGGCGATCCAGAAGGGCAAGACCATCTTCACCTGCAGCGCCTCGTTCCAGTACGACGAGGAAGGCTTCGAGCACCAGAGCCAGATGCCCAAGGTGGTCGGCCCGGAAAACCTGCCGTCGGAAGTCGAGCTGGCCAAGCGCATGGCCGATCGCCTGCCTGAAGCCATTCGCGACAAGATGCTCTGCGCCAAGCCGATCGAAATGCGTCCGGTAACTGCCGAGGATCCGTTCAACCCCAAGCCCGGCGAGCCGGTCAAGTACGTCTGGTTCCGTGCTGACGGCAACCTGCCGGACGTGCCGGCGCTGCACAAGTACATGCTCGCTTATGCCTCGGATTTTGGCCTGTTGACCACCTCGCTGCTGCCCCATGGCAAATCGGTGTGGCACAAGGACATGCAGATCGCCAGCCTCGACCACGCGCTGTGGTTCCACGGCAACCTGCGCGCCGACCAGTGGCTGCTGTACGCCATGGACAGCCCGTGGGCCGGCAATGCCCGTGGTTTTGCCCGCGGCAACATCTACAACCAGGCCGGGCAACTGGTGGCTTCGTCGTGCCAGGAAGGCCTGATTCGTCATCGCCAGGACTGGCAATGAGCCTGCAGCAGATTCGCCACTGGGTGTTCGACATGGACGGCACCCTGACCGTTGCCGTGCATGATTTTGCCGCGATCAAGGTGGCGCTGGAAATTCCCCAGACCCACGACATCCTCACCCACCTGGCGGCCCTGCCGGCCGATGAAGCCGCAGCCAAGCACGCCTGGTTGCTGGAGCATGAACGTGAGCTGGCGATTGGTTCACGCCCGGCTACTGGTGCCGTGGAGCTGGTCCGCGAGCTGGCGGCGCGCGGTTGCCAGCTGGGTATCCTTACCCGCAATGCCCGGGAGCTTGCGCATATCACCCTTGAGGCAATCGGCCTGGCCGACTGCTTTGCCGTCGAGCACGTGGTCGGGCGTGATGAAGCACCGCCCAAGCCGCATCCTGGCGGCTTGTTGCAGTTGGCCGAATCCTGGGGCGTGGCACCGGGCGAGATGATCATGGTCGGCGACTACCGCTTTGACCTGGACTGCGGCCGGGCGGCGGGGGCGCGGACGATTCTGGTGAACCTGCCGGATAACCCCTGGCCAGAGCTGGCCGACTGGCATGCAGCGGATTGCCGGGCGTTGCAGGTGATGCTCGACAATTGAGTTGAATTCATCGCGGGTCCAGCCCGCTCCTGCATTCGGTGCGCAGGAGCGGGCTTGCCCCGCGATGGGGCCTCAGAACTCCCAGCGCGTCGTCAGCATCACATTGCGCGGATCACCGAAGTAGGTGGTGTCGAAGTTGCCCAGCCCGGTCAGGTAGCGCTTGTCGAAGACGTTGTTGGCATTGACCGTGAAGCTCAGCTGCTCGTTGTATTGATAACGGGTCATCAGATCGACCAGGGTATAGCCGCCTTGCTTGATGAAGCTGTAATCCTCGATCGAGCGGTTGTAGATCTTGCCGTAGAACGCGCTCTGCCAGTTGATTCCACCCCCCACTGTCACCTTGTCCAGCACCCCCGGCAGGCGGTAGGTGGTGAACAGCCGCACCAGGTGTTCAGGTTTGCTGGTGCTCATCGGGAAGCCATAGATACGCTGCTCGTCGGCATCGCGTGAACGCGCGTAGGTATAGCCGGCCGAGAGATTCCAGCCTTCCTGCAGCTCACCGGCCACTTCCAGCTCGATGCCCTGGGTGGTGGCGCCGCTAGTGGCCTTGTAGATGCCCTCGTTGGTCGCAGGGTTGGTGCCGATCGACTCGGCGACGTTGTCCTGCTCGATGCGAAACAGCGCCAGGCTGGCGTTGAGCTTGCCGTCGAAGTAGGCCGCTTTCAGGCCGGTTTCGTAGCTGTCGCCTTCGACCGGGTCGAGGGTGGCACCGTTGCTGTCTTTGTTGCTCTGTGGCTGGTAGATCGAGGTGTAGCTGGCGTACACCGAGTAGGTGTCGTTCAGGTCATAGACCACTCCGGCGTAGGGCGTGACCACGCCGTGTTGCTTGTAGCTGGCCTGGCTGTCGGCAAAGTTCGGGTTCAGGCCGTCGTAATCGTAGTTGTCGCTGTACTTGAAGGTGCTGACCCGGGTGCCGAGGATGACTGAAAAGTCATCGGTCGGGTGCAGGCGGGTGGCGATGTAGGCGCCGTTCTGGCTCTTTTTCTGTTCGTACTTGCCGTTTTTCGGGAAGTCCGGCACGCCGATGTGACCGTCCCAGTCAAAGATGCTGCCGGGCACCGTGCCAAATTCGCCGGTGTCCCAGGTGGCGCCGGTCTGGCGCGAATGGTTGGTGTCAAGGCCGACGACCAGGTCGTGCTGGCGGCCGAACAGGGTGAACGGGCCGGAGATATTCAGGTCGGCACTGTTCTGCACCCGGTGGCCTTCCCAGCGGCCCCAGAAAAAGTACATGCCGTCACCATTGCGATCCGGCGCGCCACCGCTGGCCGAGGCCAGGCGGGTGTCGTGATCGCTCTGCAACTGGTTGACGCTGAGCTTGAGCGACCAGTCGTTGGCCAGCGCCTGTTCCAGCGAGGCGAAGTAGGTGCGGTTCTGGAAGTCGCGGCGGCTCCAGTCGGCGCCCGGGTTGAACGAGCGGGAGAAGTCAGTGCGACCGCCGTCGGTGTAGTACACCGGGTTGCCGGTCCAGGAGCTGCCGCGCGGGGTGGTGGTCTGCTGGTCGATACCGACGGTCAGCAGGGTATCCGGGGTGATGTCGGCCTCGAGGATGCCGTAGTACACCTCTTTGTTCTGCTGGTAATGGTCCTGGTAGCCCTTCTTGTCCTGCTGGGCGCTGACGAAGCGCCCACGCACGCTACCGCTGCTGTTGATCGGGCCGGAGACATCGACTTCGCCGCGGTAGTTGTCCCAGCTGCCGGCACTGCCGGTGAGCGAGCCCTGGAACTGCGCGGTCGGTTTCTTGCGGATCAGGTTGACTGTGGCCGACGGGTCGCCGGAGCCGGTCATCAGGCCGGTGGCGCCCTTGAGCACCTCCACACGGTCATAGATCGACATGTCGACATGCGCGGTACCTTCACCGTACACCCCGTCATACACGGTGTTGACGCCGTCGTACTGGTAGTTGGTGATCACCAGGCCGCGGCTGGTGAACTCGGTGCGGTCGCTGTCATAGGTTTGCGCCGAGACGCCGGGGGTATTGCGCAGCACATCGGAAATACTCTGGGCGCCCTGATCGTCCATCTGCTGGCGGGTAACCACGGTGATGGTTTGTGGCGTCTCGCGGATCGACAACGGCAGCTTGGTCGCAGTACGGGTCGCTGCGGTAGTGTAGGAATGCGTACCCTCGGTGGTTTCACCCAGGCCTTGAGCATTGATGCTGGTGGCGCCCAGTTCCATCGCCGCGCCAGTATTGGCGGGCACCAGCACGTAGCCGCCGTTGGACTGACGCTGGGCCTGCAGGCCGGTGCCGCTGAGCAGGCGCGCCAGGCCTTCCTCGACCGAGTAGGTGCCGCGCAGGCCGGCCGACTGCTGGCCTTGAGTCTGGCGCGCATCGAACGACAGGGTGATGTTGGCGCGGGTGGCGAACAGGCTCAGGGTAGTGCCCAGCGGGCCCGGGGCGATCTGGAACTGGGTGCTGGCGCTTTGCGCCATGGCCTGGGTCGGCAGCAGCGCGAGCAGCGGCAACGGTGCCAGGGTCAGGCCGAACAGCGCCAGGTGGACAGCGCGAACCAGCGGGCGAGGGGCGCGCGGACAAGTCGGGGTCATGCAGGATTTCCTTCGATTGGCTGGGCAGAGGGGCGGTCGAAATTTGCCGCTTTAACTGCGTAGCCGAATGAGAATGAAAATCGGCAACCCTTTGTACGAAATTTCTTCAGACAGCTTCAATGCTGACCCAGTAGCGAGTCATGTAACGCACCCTGACCGGCAACGACACGCCGAGGTTTTCCAGAATCGTGTCGGTGTCGTCGATGCGAAAGGCACCTGACAGGCGCAGGTCAGCGATGCCCTCGGCGCAGCGCAGCACGCCGGGGCGGTAGCGGCGCAGTTCGCTGATGAAATCGGCCAGGCGCCATTCGATCACGGTCAGCATGCCCTGGGTCCAGGCGCCGGTGCCGGGCAGGGCGGTGCTGGCGGCAGCAATCTGCGTGCGGTTGAAGCTGACGCTTTGCCCGGCCTCCAGGCGCAGCATCAGCAGCGGCTGGTCGAGCGGGCGCACCTGCACCGCATGTTCGAGCACGCTGACCCGGCTCAGGCCATTGTCGCTGCGCACGTTGAAGCGCGTGCCGAGGGCGAGCACCCGGCCTTCGGCGGTTTCGACCATGAACGGGCGCGCCGCGCTGTCAGGGGCGGTTTGCACCATGATCTCACCACTGTACAGGCGCAGCAGGCGTTGCTGGCTGTCGTAGCGGATATCCACGGCGCTGTCGGTGTTCAGTTCAAGCTGGCTGCCATCGTCCAGGCGCACCTGGCGGCGCTGGCCCTTGCCGGTGCGCAGCTCGGCCATCCACGCCTGGCCCGGTGTACTTTGCTGTACCGCCCAGCCGGTTGCGCCAACGGCCATGAGCAGCGCCAGGGTCTTGAGCACGGCGCGGCGCCGGGCGCGCACGCCGGCAAGCGTCGGCAGGGCGACATCAGCGGGCAGCCGGCCCAGTTGGCGCTGCAGCTTTTCGACCCGCGCCCAGGCCTGGGCATGGGCCTGGTTCTTGCCCAACCAGTCTTGCCAGGCCTGCAACTGCGCAGCGCTGGGCGGCGCGGCGTTGAGCTGCACGTACCAGGTGGCGGCAGCTTCGAGGGTGCGATAGTCCAGCGGCTGGGCCATGTCAGTCGTCCGTGAGCAGCAGGCAGTGGGTCATGGCGCGGATCAGGTGTTTTTTCACCGTGGTCACCGATATCCCCAGGCGTTCGGCGGTAGCCACATAGCTCAGGCCTTCGAGTTGCACGGCCAGGAAGATAGAGCGCGTGCGCTCGCCCAGGCCATCGAGCATCTGGTCCACCGCCAGCAGGGTTTCGAGGATCAGCAAGCGGCTTTCCGGTGATTCGGCGACCCGCTCCGGGCGCAGCGCCAGTTCGTCCAGATAGGCCTGTTCAAGCGCCTTGCGGCGAAACTTGTCGATCATCAGCGCATGGGCGATGGCGCCCAGGTAGCTGCGCGGCTCGCGAATGGTGTCTGCATTGCGTGCATTCAATACCCGGATAAAGGTGTCCTGGGCAAGGTCGGCGGCATCGGCGGCATTGCCCAGGCGGGTACGCAGCCAGTTTTTCAACCAACCGTTATGTTCGCTGTAGAGCGCGTGCAGGGCAGCATGATCGGGAGCGGGCATGGCGGGGCAATATCGAGTAATTGATAATTAGTCGCATTATTGTGGTTTGCTGGCGCGCTATGCAAGCGCTCGTGCTTGACCTGGGGCAGGGTCGGGCGAAGACTGGTCAGCTATTTGCCGAATCGACTCAGGAGGTTTCCATGACCAGCAGGGCCATTATCGTCCAGACCGGCGGTGGTTACGACAAGGTGCAGGTAGGCACCCGCGAGGCAGCCGCCCCGCAAGCCGGCGAAATCAGCGTGCGCCTGCATGCCAACTCGCTCAACTATCACGACTTTGCCGTGGTCAGCGGCATGTGGGGCCCGACTGCGCCGCGTATTCCCATGGCCGATGGCGCTGGCGTGGTGACCGCAGTGGGCACTGGCGTCAACGAGTTCGCTGTTGGTGATTCGGTGGTCAGTACGTTTTTCCCGGACTGGCTGGACGGCCAGCCGTTGGTCGAAGGTTTCGCCAGCGTTCCGGGCGACGGCATCGATGGTTACGCCCGCGAACAGGTCACCGCTCGCGCGACGTCCTTTACTCATGCACCCAAGGGCTACAGCCACGCGCAAGCGGCGACCCTGACTACCGCCGGCCTGACTGCCTGGCGTGCGCTGATGGCCGACGACTCGCTCAAGCCAGGCGATACCGTGCTGGTGCAAGGCACCGGTGGCGTGTCGATTTTCGCCCTGCAGTTCGCCAAGCTGGCGGGCGCCACGGTGATCGCCACGTCCTCCAGCGACGACAAGCTCGAACGCCTCAAGGCCCTGGGCGCCGACCACCTGATCAACTACCGCAAAACCCCGGCCTGGGGCGAGAAAGTACGCCAGCTCACCGCCAACCGCGGTGTCGATCACGTGATCGAGGTCGGTGGCCCGGCGACCCTGGAGCAGTCGATGATCGCCGCGCGTATCGGCGGGCATGTGTCGTTGATCGGCATTCTTACCGGCGTGGCGGGCAACCTGCCGCTGGTCCAGGCGCTGGTGCGGCAGATCCGCCTGCAGGGTGTGCTGGTTGGCAGCCGCGCCCAGCAGCAGGCGATGGTCCGCGCCATCGATGCCAATGGCCTGCGCCCGGTGATCGACAAGACCTTCGAGCTGGAACAGATCGTCGAGGCCTTCCGTTACCAGGAAAGCAACCAGCACTTCGGCAAGATCTGCCTGAGCATCTGAGCCCGGCGTCAGATCTGCCCCAGCAACCAGCCGCGAAATGCCACCAATGACGGCAGCGACTGGTTGCGCGGCGGGTAGATCAGGTAATAGCTGCGCTGGCTGGCAAACGGCGCGCCGACGCTGACCAGCTCCCCGCTGGCCAGCTCGTCGGCCACCAGGATGCGCGGCACCAGGCCGATGCCGATGCCGGCGCGCACCGCCTGGATCAGGTGCGAGGTCAGCTCGAAGCTTGGCCCCAGGCGCATGCTGCGGTGCGCCAGGCCATGATGGGAAAACCACTCGCCCCAGGCGTTGGGGTTGTTGGCCACGTTGAGCAGCAATTGCTCAGGCAGGCGCGGCGGCGACCAGTCGGCCTGGCTGGCGGCAGTCTCCGGCGACAGAATCACCAGCAACTCTTCGGCATGCAGGCGATGACAGACCAGCCCGGGCACATCGGCATTGCCGACGACAATGGCGGCGTCGATGCCGCTGGTTTCGAAATCGATGGCTTCGATGCGCGAATTGATGTGCACCAGCATGCCCGGGTGCAATTTGTAGAATTCATGCAGGCGCGGCAGTAGCCACTTGGAACCGAAGGTCGGCAGGGTGGCCAGGCGCAGGCTGCCTTCGCCGGACTGATAGGCCATGGCCTGCAAGGTGGCGCTGCGAATGCGCCCAAGGGCTTCGCTCATCTCCCGTTGATACAGCCGGCCGACATCGGTCAGGCGCACCTGGCGGCCTTCTCGGCGGAACAGGGTCAGGCCCAGTTGCTGCTCCAGCGCCTGCACCTGGCGGCTCACCGCGCTTTGGGTCAGCGACAGCTCGGTGGCGGCGCGGGTATAGCTTTCATGCCGGGCGGCGGCTTCGAACGCCAGCAGCAATGACATGGACGGTGTGAGATGGCGGTAATTCATTCGTAAAAGTCATCGATAGCGGCAGAAATATCCAGTTGTCCGCAGCGTCGCGCTCCGGGATCATTGGCATATCAGTGTCTTGAGGCTGACCTAATTATGCTCAGCCAGCAAGTGTTCCGATATTCCCGTGATTAGCCAAATTAAAGAGGCCATCCTTTGATGATCGCCCAGTTGCCGACCAGCGCCCCCGCTGGCGACTATGCCGATTTTCTCGCCGCCCTGCGCGCCAGCGGTTTCCGTGGCCAGTTCAGCGCCGACTACGCTACCCGTACGGTGCTCGCCACCGACAACTCGATCTACCAGCGCCTGCCGCAAGCGGCGGTGTTTCCGCTGGATGCCGAGGATGTGGCCCGCGTCGCTACGCTGATGGCCGAACCGCGCTTTCGCCAGATCAAGCTCACCCCGCGTGGCGGTGGCACCGGCACCAACGGCCAGTCGCTGACCGACGGCATCGTCGTCGACCTGTCGCGGCACATGAACAACATTCTCGAGATCAACGTCGAGGAGCGTTGGGTGCGGGTACAGGCCGGGGTGGTCAAGGACCAGCTCAACGCCGCGCTCAAGCCCCACGGGCTGTTCTTCGCCCCGGAACTGTCGACCTCCAACCGTGCCACCGTCGGCGGCATGATCAACACCGATGCCAGCGGCCAGGGCAGTTGCACCTACGGCAAGACCCGCGACCACGTGCTCGAATTGCACAGTGTGCTGCTCGGCGGCGAGCGCCTGCACAGCCTGCCGATTGATGACCAGGCGCTGGAGCAGGCTTGTGCACAAGAAGGCCGCAGCGGTGAGGTGTACCGCATGGCCCGGCAGATTCAGGAAACCCAGGCCGAACTGATCGAGACCATCTTCCCCAAGCTCAACCGCTGCCTGACCGGCTACGACCTCGCGCACCTGCGCGACGAGCAGGGCCGCTTCAACCTCAACAGCGTGCTGTGCGGTGCCGAAGGCTCGTTGGGTTACGTGGTCGAGGCCAAGCTCAATGTGCTGTCGATTCCGAAATACGCCGTGCTGGTCAACGTACGCTACAGCAGCTTCATGGATGCCCTGCGCGATGCCAATGCGCTGATGGCGCACAAGCCACTGTCGATCGAGACGGTGGACTCCAAGGTGCTGATGCTGGCGATGAAGGACATCGTCTGGCACAGCGTCGCCGAGTACTTCCCCGCCGAAGCCGAGCGCCCGACCCTGGGCATCAACCTGGTGGAGTTCTGTGGTGATGATCCGGCCGAAGTGAACGCGCGGGTGCAAGCTTTCGTCGCCCACCTGCAGGCCGATACCGGCGTCGAGCGCCTGGGTCACACCCTGGCTGAAGGCGCCGAAGCGGTGACCCGCGTCTACACCATGCGCAAGCGCTCGGTGGGCCTGCTTGGCAACGTTGAAGGCGAAGTGCGCCCGCAGCCGTTCGTGGAAGACACCGCCGTACCGCCCGAGCAACTGGCCGACTACATTGCCGATTTCCGTGCCTTGCTCGACAGCTACGGCCTGGCCTACGGCATGTTCGGCCACGTCGATGCCGGCGTGCTCCACGTGCGCCCGGCGCTGGACATGAAAGATCCAGCCCAGGCGGCGCTGGTCAAGCCGATTTCCGATGCCGTGGCGGCGCTGACCCATCGCTACGGCGGCCTGCTCTGGGGCGAGCACGGCAAGGGCCTGCGTTCGGAATACGTGCCGGATTTCTTCGGCGCCCTGTACCCGGCGCTGCAATCGCTCAAGGGCGCCTTCGACCCGTACAATCAGCTCAACCCCGGCAAGATCTGCACCCCGCTGGACAGCGAACAGGGTCTGATAAAGGTCAACGAAGCACCGATGCGCGGCGACTTTGACCGGCAGATCGATGAGCGGGTGTGGCAGAGCTTTGGCAGTGCCGTGCACTGCAACGGCAACGGCGCCTGCTACAACTTCGACCCCAACGACGCCATGTGCCCATCGTGGAAGGCCACCCGTGAGCGTCAGCATTCGCCCAAGGGTCGTGCCTCGTTGATCCGCGAATGGTTGCGCCTACAGGGTGCGGCCAGCATCGATGTGCTGGCGGCGGCAAAGAACAAGACCTCCTGGCTCAAGGAGCTGCCCAAGCGCCTGCGCAACAACCAGGCCCGCTCCCGTGGCGAGGCTGACTTTTCCCACGAAGTCTACGAAGCCATGGCTGGCTGCCTGGCGTGCAAATCCTGCGCGGGGCAGTGCCCGATCAAGGTCAACGTGCCGGAATTTCGTTCACGCTTTCTGGAGCTGTACCACGGCCGCTATCAGCGCCCGCTGCGTGACTACCTGATCGGTTCGCTGGAGTTCAGCATTCCCTACATGGCCTATGCGCCAGGCTTGTACAACGCGGTGATGGGTTCGAAGTGGGTCAGCCGCCTGCTTGAGCGCCATGTCGGCATGCTCGACAGCCCGCTGATCAGCCGCTACAACCTGCAGAACACCCTGACCCGCTGCAACGTGCGCGCGGCCAGCGTACCCGCGCTGCGCGAGCTGACCCCTGCCCAGCGCGAGCGCAGCATCGTTCTGGTTCAGGATGCCTTCACCCGCTACTTCGAAACACCGTTGCTGGCGTCGTTCATCGAACTGGCCCATCGACTGGGTCACAAGGTGTTCCTCGCGCCCTACAGCGCCAACGGCAAACCCTTGCATGTCCAGGGCTTCCTCGCAGCCTTTGGCAAAGCGGCGATTCGTAACGCCACCCAGCTCAAGGCCCTGGCCGATTGCGGCGTGCCGCTGGTCGGCCTCGATCCGGCCATGACTCTTGTGTATCGCCAGGAATACCAGAAGGTCGAAGGTCTGAGCGATTGCCCGAAGGTGCTGCTGCCGCAGGAATGGTTGATCGACGTGCTGCCTGAACAGGCTGCGGGCGCCAGCGAAACCTTCCGCCTGCTGGCCCACTGCACCGAAAAAACCAACGTGCCGGCCAGCACCCGTCAGTGGGAACAGGTATTCGCCCGCCTGGGGCTGAAGCTCGTTACTGAGGCTACCGGCTGCTGCGGCATGTCGGGTACCTATGGCCATGAGGCGCGCAACCAGGACACCTCGCGGACCATCTTCGAGCAATCCTGGGCCGGCAAGCTGGATAAACCGGGGGAAGCATTGGCCACCGGTTATTCCTGCCGCAGCCAGGTCAAGCGCATGGCTGAGCGCCAGTTGCGTCATCCGCTGGAGGTGCTGCTGCAGTACGCCAAGGGCTGATGGCCGCTCAGGGCTCGAGGGTATCGACGCTGACGGTGATGTAGAAGAACTCGATCTGTGCCCACTGCGAGCGCTGGTTGGCCAGCGTCTCTTCGGAGGCCATGAGGACTTGGTAATTGATGCCGCTGTGTGGGTCGCGGTGGAAGTGGCGCAGCGAGTCCCACATGCAGCAGAAAAACTGCAGGCGGCCCATGCCATAGGTTTGCTGCAGGTGGGCCTCGGCCACCGCTGCTTCGGCGCCCCTGACCTTGTAGGTCGCGATCAAGGGCGCCGTCTGTCCTTCGATGTCCTGATGGCAGCCCTGGTATTGGATGCCCTTGGGGTACGCGCCCAATGTGCCGAGGAAGTCCTCGCACTTAGGTGCGGCCTGCAGCGACCCGCACAGCAGGAGCAGGGTCAGGATAATCAATGGGCGCAATGGTTTCGTCCTTGAAGTACGCCGGATCAGGCAAAGCTGATGTTGGTGCGCTGCTTGCCGTAAACAACCCGGGCGGCGGACATCAGTTGATGCGGGATTTCGACGAACGGGATATCCGAGTTGGTGATGGCGATGTCCACAAGTTGCAGCATCATCGAGTTCTTTTTGACCAGGATGACATCCGACCAGTCAGTGTTGGTCACGGCCACAGGCACGAAGTCGGAACGCTTGAGGAAGCTGCTGAGGGCTTCCAGTACACCCAGGTTCTGCTTGGTGCCTTGCAGGCTATGGCAGCAATCGTTGAGAAGCATGAAGCCATCATCGGCCAGCAGGTCCTGGTAGTACATCATGTCGCGCAGGATGTACTCGTATTGATGGTTGGCATCAATGTAGATCAGGTCGAATTTCTCGATACCGGTTCTTGGCTGGATCTCAGGAATGGCGTCGATCGTCTCGGCGCGAATGAGGGTGACGTTGGGCTTGTCGGCGAATTTGCCCTGGCATTCTTCATACAGGTTGTCCCAGGTGGCCATGTCATAAAGCGAGCCGCCATAGTAGTAATCATAGCTATCTACAGGGTCAACCCAAGGTGGCAGCTGGTCGAACGGGCTGTAGGCTTCGGTGGCCGAGGGGCTCCAGCTGTCGATCAAGACCATCTGTTCAGGGCTGAGGGCGTTATAGAGGTTCAGCGCATTTTGCCCGCGCAAGACGCCAAGCTCGGCGATGACCGGCTTTTTATTGCAGGCGTCAAACACTGCCTTGAGAACGTGGTAGAAGGTCTCGCGGTGGGTCATACAGACTTTCATGCCTGCTCCTGTTCTGTGGTGGTTGCGGCCCCCCGGAGTCGACAAGGATACGAGACGGGGCGGTCCTTCCAGGTGTTTATCGACCGCTGCGCCAATAGGATGAGCACGGTTTTGTCCGCAGCGTGTCGATGGCCGACAGGCGGGTTCAGTCAGGGTTCTGCGGGCAACAAAAAAGGCATCTGCGCAAGCGCCAGATGCCTTTTTCGTTTTGCGTATTTGGTGGAACCGGGGGGATTTGAACCCCCGTCCGCCAGTGATCCGCTGTCGGTACTACATGCTTAGCCGTGTCTATTGAGTTAATCCGCAGCCGCCCGACGGGCAGGGTGCTTTGGACGAGTTGTGTAAGTTTTAGCCGCTTCGTCCACAACGTACTGCACGGCGATCCTGTTCTGTATGACAATCACTTCGGGTTTACAGGCATCCCCTAGTGATTGCTGGAGCCGAAGCTACCAGGAGAGCGGGCTCGGCTGCTTACGCAGCGAGAGCGTAACCCTCGTAGTTTTCGTCATTGGCAACTATAGAAAGTTGCAACAGTGGATTTACGAGTTCTGTTACCAACTCGGCATGCACCTAGAGTTTCACTACCGGCGTCGAATCCTAATCGGCCCCATGTGTTGCGCTCTAGCTGTAAGCGTTTTTCAACGCTCGATGTCCAGTATACGCCATCGGTCGGGCGACGTCGACTGCTGGTCTGACATCGCCCGGCAGACGGGTTATTGGCCGTTGCTGCCTTTCTCGGTTTTCTCCAGGCGCTCCAGAGTCTTGCTGGTAATAGCAATGCAGTCTTTCGTGTTACCCGCTGCCTGGGCAGCCTTGGCGTCCTTGACATGCTCGGCCACGGCGTTGTCCATACCTTCGGAGGTAGCTCCGGCGGTAGCCGTGGCATCTTCAATCTTCTGCAGGTTTAGGGCGCACAGGTCTTCTTCCGCAAACACAGGGGAGGCAAGCAGTGCGGCGGCAATGAACAGTCCGGAAATCGCAGTACGCTTCATGTGAATCTCCTTGGCTGGGAAGGCCTCGGGAAAGGGGGGCCTAATTTGATGGACTGCTCCGCTCTCACAAAGGTTCAGATAGCCCGCGCCCGGGTTACCCGGTCCACCAGGTACACCAGCCCGTGATAATCGATCCCGCCATGGTTCGACAGGCCGATCTCGCAGGTGCGGCTGGTAGAGATGCCTTCGCTGCAGTACTGCACCGCATCCTTGAGGCTGCGCAGCGAATGGGCATTGAGCTGCGGGGTGGTAAAGCCCTTGTCACCGGCAAAACCGCAGCAATGGATGCCTTCGGGAATCACCACCTGTTTGCTGCAACGCCGCGCCAGGTCGATCAGCGCCTGGCTTTCACCCAGGTGCTGGGTGCTGCAGGTCACGTGTACGGCGATCGGCTCGTCCTGGGGGGTGAACTCCAGCTTGTCGACCAGGTGGGTGCGGATGAAGCGCACCGGGTCATACAGGTCCAGGCGCGTTTCGGCGAGATCCTGGACCAGGCGCAAGGTGCACGGGCTGGTATCGCAGTAGATCGGGTCAAGGCCGCCGCGGCTGGCGTGCAGCAGGGCGTTGATCAGCTCCTGGCGCTTGTGCTCGGCCTGCTCGGCATAGCCCTTGGAAGCAAACGGCTGGCCACAGCACAGGTTGTCCTGGTTGTCCGGGAATACCACTTGATAGCCGGCCTTTTCCAGCAGGGCGCGGGTCTTGTCCAGCAACGAGGTTTGCTCGCGATCCGCCGCCGCCGGACCCATCACCCTTGAAACACAGGCGGCCAGATAGACGACTCGGGGCCGCGCATCGTTGCTGGCCGGGCTGAGCTGCACCGCTTTTAGCGGTTGTGGCATGGCCGGCGTCCACTGTGGTACTCGGCCGTGGCTGAGCTTACTGAGGCTGGCGCTCAGGCGACTCAGGCGCGGCGCGCCAAGCAGGCGACGGGCGCCGTTGGCGGCTTGCAAGGTAAGGCGCGCGCCACTGAGGGCGGTATGGAAATTGTCAGCCAGCCAATCGGCAGTCTTCACGTGTTCGGCAGCCTGGCCGCGCAGCTTTTTCACCAGCTCACCGGTATTGATACCCACCGGGCAGCGTTGGGCGCACAGGCCGGTGGCGGCGCAGGTGTCGATGCCCTGGTACTGGTAGTTGCGTTCCAGCTCGCGGGTATCGCTGCCAGCGCGTTTTTTCGCCTGGATATCGCGCCACATGACGATGCGCTGGCGCGGGCTCAGGGTCAGCCCCTTGGACGGGCAGACCGGCTCGCAGAAGCCGCATTCGATGCACTTGTCGACGATCTCGTCAGCCGCCGGTAGCGGCTTGAGGTTTTTCAGATGGATTTGCGGGTCTTCGCTGAGCACCACGTCCGGGTTGAGAATGCCATTGGGGTCGAGCAGGCGCTTGAGCTGCCACATCAACTGGTAGGCATCGCTGCCCCACTCCAGCTCGACAAAGGGCGCCATGTTGCGCCCGGTGCCGTGTTCGGCCTTGAGCGAGCCGCCGAATTCGACCGCCACCAGTTGCGCCACGTCGTCCATGAAGGCCTGGTAACGCGCGACCTCTTCGGCGCTGTTGAAGCCCTGGGTGAAGACGAAGTGCAGGTTGCCTTCCAGGGCATGGCCGAACAGGATCGCCTCGTCATAGTGATGTTTGTCGAACAGCGCAATCAGGCGATTGACGCCGATGGCCAGTTGCTCGACCGGGAAGGTCACGTCTTCGATGATCACCGTGGTGCCGGTCTTGCGCACCGCGCCAACGGCGGGGAAGGTGTCTTTGCGGATGGCCCAGAGCTTGGCGTTCTCCTTGGCGTCCTCGGTGAAGTCAACTTGCTTCTCCACCGGGAAGCTGGCCAGCGAGGCCATGATCTGCGCCAGTTGCTCGTGCAGCAGCGCCTGGGTTGCTGCGCGGGATTCGATTAAAAGTGCGCAGGCGCCATCGGACAGTTGCTGGACGAAGGCCGGCATCCCGGGCTTGTCCTGCACCGAGCGCAGGCTGCGTCGGTCGAGCAGTTCCACCGCCGATACCGGTTGGCTTTTGAGTACGGTAACGGCGTTGCAGCAGGTTTCTACATCCGGGAAGACGATCAGTGCCGAGGCTTTGTTCGGGTGATCGATCACCGTGTCGTAGGTCACGGCACTGATAAAGCCCAGGGTGCCCTCGGAGCCGACCAGCAGGTGGCTGAGGATATCCAGCGGCTGGTCATAGTCGATCAGGGCATTGAGCGACAGGCCGGTGGTGTTCTTCAGGCGGTACTTGTGGCGAATTCTGGCGGCTAGCTCAGTGTTGGCGCGGGTGTCCCGGGCCAGGCGCGCGAGCTTATCGAGCAGGTCGGCGTGGCTCTGTTCGAAGGCGGCGACGCTGGCCGGGTCTTCGCTGTCCAGGCGCGTGCCGTCAGCCAGCACCAGGCGCATGCCGGCCAGGGTGTGATAGGTGTTCTGCGCGGTGCCGCAGCACATGCCGCTGGCATTGTTGGCGACGATACCGCCAATCTTGCAGGCGTTGATCGAGGCCGGGTCCGGGCCGATCTTGCGCCCGAACGGGGCCAGCCAGGCATTGGCCTGGGCGCCGATCACGCCCGGTTGCAGACGGATCTGCTGGCCCTGGTGGCGAATCTCGCGGCCGTTCCAGTTATCGCCGAGCACGATCAGCACCGAATCGCTGATGGCCTGGCCGGACAGGCTGGTGCCGGCGGCGCGGAAGGTGACCGGCACGCGCTCGCGCTGTGCCAGCTTGAGCAGGGCGACCACTTCATCTTCGGATTCGACCCGTACCACCAGCTTGGGAATCAGCCGGTAGAAGCTGGCATCGGTGCCGAAAGCCAGGGTCGACAGCGGATCGTCGAAACGGCGCTCGGCGGGTATCAGGCGTGCTACCGAGTCGAGAAACGCGGCGGGCAGACTCATGCAATCTCCTCGCGGGGCCGTGGCGTCTGGTGCGCCGCGTGCCCCGGTCAATCAGGCGGTGATTCGAAGGCGCGGCTATCAGGCACCCAGTTCGCGGACCAGCGAGTCGCGGGTGATTTCGCTGATCGATTTGGCGCCTGTCAGCACCATGGCCACGCGCATTTCTTTTTCGAACAGCTCCAGCAGGTTCTTCACCCCGGCTTCACCGGCGGTGGCCAGGGCATAGAGGAATGCGCGGCCGATCAACACGGTGTCGGCGCCCAGGGCGATCATGCGCACCACGTCCAGGCCGCTGCGGATGCCGGAGTCGGCGAGAATCTTCAGATCGCCTTTGACCGCGTCGGCAATCGCCGGCAGGGCGCGGGCGCTGGACAGCACGCCATCGAGCTGGCGGCCGCCGTGGTTGGAGACAACGATGCCGTCGGCGCCGAACTTCACGGCGTCCTTGGCATCTTGCGGATCGAGGATGCCCTTGATCACCATCGGGCCTTCCCAGAATTCGCGGATCCACTCAAGGTCTTTCCAGGAAATCGACGGGTCGAAGTTGGCGCCCAGCCAGCCGATGTAATCGGCCAGCCCCGTGGGGCTGCCGCGGTAGGCGGAGATGTTGCCCAGGTCATGGGGTTTGCCCAGCAGGCCGACATCCACGGCCCACTGCGGGTGGGTCATGGCCTGCCAGACCCGGCGCAGCGGCGCATTCGGGCCGCTCATGCCGGAGTGCGCATCGCGGTAGCGGGCGCCTGGCACCGGCATGTCGACGGTGAACACCAGGGTGGTGACGCCAGCAGCCTTGGCGCGCTCCAGGGCGTTGCGCATGAAGCCGCGATCCTTGAGCACGTAGAGCTGGAACCACATCGGCCGGTCAATGGCCGGCGCCACTTCTTCGATCGGGCACACCGACACCGTCGACAGGGTGAACGGAATGCCTTTGGCTGCTGCCGCCCGCGCCGCCTGGACTTCGCCGCGGCGTGCGTACATGCCGGTTAGGCCGACCGGCGCCAGGGCCACCGGCATGCTCAGGGTTTCGTTGAACAGCTGGGTCTCGAGGCTCAGCTCGGACATGTTCTTCAATACGCGCTGGCGCAGGGCGATGCCTGCCAGGTCTTCGACGTTGTGGCGCAGCGTGTGCTCGGCGTAGGCACCGCCGTCGGCGTAGTGGAACAGGAATGGCGGCAGCTTGCGTTGGGCTGCTGCGCGGTAATCGGTAGCGGCAGAAATGATCATGGGGTCTCGCAGCGTTGGTTGAAGGGGAGCTGCCGGGCGCGCCACAACGCGCCCGGCCCCTGACACTTTAGTGAACCAGCATGCCGGTCAGCCAATAAGCCTGGATCAAGGTGATCAGGCCAACGATAGTGGCGAAGAACAAGCTGTGCTTGAGGGTGAAGCGGAACAGGTCCGACTCTTTGCCGACCAGGCCGGTAGCGGCGCAGGCCACGGCGATCGACTGCGGCGAAATCATTTTGCCGGTCACGCCGCCGCTGGTGTTGGCGGCCACCAGCAGGGTGTCGTTGACCCCGATCTGGTGCGCGGTGGTGGCCTGCAGCGAGCTGAACAGGGCGTTCGACGAAGTATCGGAACCGGTCAGGAACACGCCCAGCCAGCCGAGGAACGGCGAGAAGAACGGGAACGCCGCGCCAGTGCCGGCCAGTACCAGGGCCATGGTCGACGACATGCCCGAGTAGTTGGTGACGAAGGCAAAGGCCAGGACCATGCCGATCGACAGGATCGGCCAGCGCAGTTCGAAGAAGGTCTCTTTCAAAGTGGTCAGACCAGTTTTGAAATTGATCTTCAGCACCAGCATCGAGATCAGCGCCGAGAAGAAAATCGCGGTACCGGTGGCAGAAATCGGGTCGAGCTTGAACACCGCCGGGATCGCCGTCGGGGTGGCGACGATCGGTGCGGTCTTGATCACCAGTTGGTCAAGGTGCGGGATGGCGAAGTTGAATACCCAGCTGTACATCGAACCACCGGTGGCGAAAGCGGCCTTGAACGGTTTAAGGGTCCAGATGGTGACCAGCACGGTGAGGATCAGGAATGGCGACCAGGCTTTGAAAATCTCGCCGAAGCTGTACGGCGAAGGCTGGCTGCCACCGCTCTGTACCACAGCGGCGCCAACACTACCGGGGGCGGCGGCGAACGAACGCTTGGGCTGCCAGACCTTGAGGAACAGGGTCAGGGAAATCAGGCTGGCCAGGGCCGAGGTGATGTCGGGCAGTTCCGGGCCAATGAAGTTCGAGGTGAAGTACTGGGTCACGGCAAAGCTCAGGCCGGCCACCAGGGCGGCTGGCCAGGTCTCTTTGACGCCGCGCAGGCCGTCCATCATGAACACCAGCCAGAACGGTACGAACAGCGACAGCAAGGGCAGCTGGCGGCCGGTCATGGCGCCGATCTTGAACGCATCGATACCGGTCACCTGGCCGGCCACGATGATCGGGATGCCCAGGGCGCCAAAGGCCACAGGCGCGGTGTTGGCGATCAGGCACAGGCCGGCGGCGTACAGCGGGTTGAAGCCCAGGCCCACGAGCAGGGCGGCGGTGATCGCCACCGGGGCGCCGAAACCTGCCGCACCTTCAAGGAAGGCGCCGAAGCAGAAACCGATCAACAGCACCTGCAGGCGCTGGTCGTCGGTAATCGACAGCACCGAGCTGCGGATCACTTCGAACTGGCCGCTCTTGACCGTCAGCTTGTACAAGAACACTGCGGCGACAATGATCCAGGCAATCGGCCACAGGCCATAGGCAAAGCCGTATCCGGCGGCGGCAAGGGCCATGTCGGCAGGCATCTGGAAAGCAAAGATCGCCACCAGGATCGACAGGCCCAGCGTGATGCTGCCAGCCACGTGACCCTTGAGGCGGAACACCGCCAGCGCGAGGAAAAAGAACACGATCGGGATGACTGCCGCGAGCGCGGACAGGCCAAGACTACCAAGCGGACTGTAAAGCTGTTGCCAGGTTTGCATATGGGGTGGCCCCTAATTGTTGTTGGTCAGGCACTGGCATTGGATAATTGGTAAGACCAATTTACAATGTCGAGGCGCTAGGTTAAAAGCCTCGAAGTGGCTGTGTCAATTTGTCCCAGGAAACTTTTCTTGGGATGGTTGAAGGGGAGCGGGCCTGAACGGCAGGGAAATTTGCCAACTGATTAGTGTCGGCGGGTCGCGGATGCGCCAGAATAGACAGCCCCGAACGCACTCGGGATTGTGGAGAGCATGTGATGGTTTTTGATCAGGTCCGCCAACGCCGTTTGTCCGACGATATCGTCGAACGGCTGGAAGGGATGATTCTCGAAGGCACCTTGACGGCCGGTCAGCGCCTGCCTGCCGAGCGGGCGCTGGCCGAGCAGTTCGGCGTGTCACGACCGTCGTTGCGCGAAGCGATCCAGAAGCTGGTGGCCAAGGGCTTGTTGGTCAGCCGCCAGGGCGGTGGTAACTATGTGGCCGAATCGCTCGGCTCGACCTTCAGTGACCCGCTGCTGCAGTTGCTCGAAAGCAACCCTGAAGCGCAGCGCGACTTGCTGGAATTCCGGCATACCCTGGAGGCATCCTGCGCCTATTATGCGGCGATCCGCGCCACCGAGCCGGATCGCCTGCGGCTCAAGGCGGCCTTCGACACTTTGCAGGATTGCTACGCCCGCGCTGATGAAGTCGACCGGGCCGAAGAGGGCGCGGCCGATGCGCGTTTTCATCTGGCAATCGCCGAAGCCAGTCATAACGCGGTGTTGTTGCACACCATTCGTGGCCTGTTCGACCTGCTCAAGCGCAACGTGGTGACCAACATCGGCGGCATGTACAAACAGCGCAGCGAAACCCGCGACATGCTCATCAGCCAGCACCGCGAGCTGTACCTGGCGATTGTCGAAGGGCGTGCCGAAGATGCACGCGAAGTCTCCAGCCGGCACATCACCTATGTGCAGGAAGTGCTCGATGAAGTGCGCCAGGAGGTTCAGCGGGTGGCGCGGGCGGAGCGGCGCAGCGGGCGCTAGCAATCGTGGGGCAAACTCGCCCCTGTAGGAGCGGGCTTGCCCCGCGATGAGGGCGCTTCAGGCTGGAATCAGTCTTCCTTGCCCTTGTTGCGTACCGCGCGCTGCAACTCGCGGTCGGAATCGCGCTCGCGCTGGGTATCGCGCTTGTCGTATTCCTTCTTGCCCTTGCCCAGTGCGATTTCGCACTTGATCAAGTGCTTGCTCCAATAGATCGACAAGGCCACGCAGGTGTAGCCCTTCTGCTGGACAGCCGCATGCAGGCGTTCCAGCTCTCGACGGTTGAGCAGCAGTTTGCGGGTACGTGTCGGGTCGGCGATGACGTGAGTACTGGCGGCTGTCAGCGGCGTGATATGGCTGCCCATCAGCCAGGCCTCGCCATCCTTGAGCACCACGTAACTGTCGGTCAGGTGCGCCTTGCCGGCACGCAGACTTTTTACTTCCCAACCGGACAGGACCAATCCGGCCTCGAACTTGTGCTCGATGAAGTAATCGTGACGCGCCTTTTTATTCTGCGCGATAGTCCCTGTCGGATGTTTCTTTTGTTTAGCCATAGGGGCGGCATTATAGGCAGTCGCCGCGCTGTCGGCTATGGGTAGCGGTGCGCTTGAGCCATTGCCGTGAATCCCGGACAATGCGCGCACTTGATGCGCTCAATGGCGCCCATCGGCATTCGGGTTGCGTTTGCCGCTCAGCTTTGGAATCGACCCCTGGATGACTACCCATATTCAACGTTCGGCCCTGCTGCCATATCCCGCCCAGGCCCTGTACGACCTGGTCAATGATGTCGCGCGCTACCCGGAGTTCCTGCCCTGGTGTTCGTCCAGCACCGTGATCGAAGAAAGCGACACGCACATGCGCGCACGCCTTGAGGTAGCCAAGGGCGGGATGAGCCAGCAGTTTGTAACCAGCAATGTGCTGGTGCCGGGCCAGTCCATCGAAATGAACCTTGAAGAAGGGCCATTTTCCCAGCTGCATGGTGTCTGGGTGTTCAAGCCGTTGGGCGAGAAAGCCTGCAAGATCAGCCTCGACCTGTCGTTCGATTACGCCGGGCCATTGGTGCGTGCCACCTTGGGGCCGTTGTTCAACCAGGCCGCCAACACTCTTGTCGATGCTTTCTGCCAGCGTGCCAAGCAGCTCCATGTCTGAAGCCTTGCTGACCGTCGAGGTGGTGTATGCCGTGGCTGAGCGGCAGGTGCTGCTCAGTGTTGAGGTGCCGGCGGGTGCGACTATTAATGAAGCAGTAAAACTGTCGGGGATCGCCGCGCATTTTCCCGAGGCCGATATTCAGGCCTGCCCGGTCGGGGTCTTTGGCCGGGTGATCGCCAATCCTGAAGCACACAAGGTTGAGGCGGGTGATCGCATCGAGCTTTATCGGCCTTTGCTGGCGGACCCGAAAGAGGTGCGCAAGCAGCGCGCGGCCAAGGTTGCAAGGGTCTTCAAGAAAGCCAAGCGCTGAATTTCAGGCAATAAAAAGCCCGGACGGGTCCGGGCTTTTTTGTACGCGCTGCAGGCTTACTGCGGCGAGGTATCCAGTGGCTCGGGCACCGGCACCGGGATAACCTCAATGGTATCGACGTCTTTCTGGATGGTGTCTTCCAGCGAGCCTGGCTTGGCAGGTTTTTCCTGCGCAGCGGGTTCGGTGCTGCCAGTCGGGCTGACAGTCGTATCGCCGCTGCCACCGAGGATTTCCTGGTCGCGGCTGACACCTGGCATGAAGTCGCCGGACAGGCTGCTGAGCTGATCGTTCTCGTTGAAGAAGATGCTCATGCGCTCCTGTTGGCGCTCACCGCCGCCAGGCTGCAGGCTGTACAGGTAATCCCAGCGATTGGTATGGAACGTATCCTGGATCAGCGGGTTGCCCATGATAAACCGTACTTGCCGACGGGTCATTCCGGGGCGCAATTGGTCTATCATGTCTTGCGTGACGACATTGCCCTGCTGGATGTCGATTTTGTAAACCCCGGGGAACGAGCAACCGGCGAGTGCGAGCAGTCCCACGAAGGTGAGGCTGGTTAGCAAGAGCTTGGTGTTTTGCATCGGTGGGCGACTTCCACTATCTTGGCTGGACAACGTAAACCCCGATCATACCCGTATTCAGAGAAGCTGCGAAGCAGCATCGGCGAGAAAGCTGACCATGGTTGAAAATAGCGAACTGCGCAAAGCCGGTCTCAAGGTGACACTGCCTCGAGTGAAAATTCTACAGATGCTCGACTCTACCGAGCAGCGTCACATGAGTGCTGAGGATGTCTACAAAGCGCTGATGGAGGCAGGCGAGGACGTCGGTCTGGCCACGGTTTACCGTGTTCTGACTCAGTTCGAAGCCGCAGGCCTGGTCGTGCGCCACAACTTCGATGGCGGCCACGCCGTGTTCGAGCTGGCTGACGGTGGTCACCACGACCACATGGTCAACGTCGATTCCGGCGAAGTCATCGAGTTTTTCGACAGTGAAATCGAGAAGCGCCAGAAGCAAATCGTGGAAGAGCACGGTTTCGAGCTGGTGGACCACAATCTGGTCCTGTACGTACGCAAGAAAAAGTAAGCAATTATTACATTGCTGCATATGTACTGAAGGCGACCCTGGGGTCGCCTTCGTGCTTTCTGGCTGGCAGCTTTTTATAGCTGCGCGTTTCAGGCCTTGCTGGTGACCACCATCTTGCGGGCGTGGGCCAGGGATTCTTTGGTCAGGTCGATGCCGCCGAGCATGCGTGCAACCTCTTCAACGCGCTCGCGCTTGCCCAGGTTGGCCACTGCGGTGTGGGTGGCATCGCTGTCGCGCACCTTGTGCACGAACAGGTGGTGATGGCCCTGGGCAGCCACTTGCGGCAAGTGAGTGACGGTCAGCACCTGGCCGCGCTCGCCCAGGCGGCGCAGCAGCTGGCCGACGATCTCTGCCGTTGGCCCGCCGATGCCGACGTCGACTTCGTCGAACACCAGGGTCGGGATGCGCGAGGTCTGTGCAGTAATCACCTGGATCGCCAGACTGATCCGCGACAGCTCGCCACCGGAAGCCACCTTGGCCAGGGCCTTGAGCGGCTGCCCGGGGTTGGCGCTGACCAGCAGCTCGACCTGCTCCAGGCCCTGGGGTTGCAGTTCGTCGCTGCTGTTGGGTCGCAACTCGATGCTGAAACGCCCGCCTGGCATGCCCAGGCGCTGGATTTCCTGCTCCACCGCACGGGCCAGCTGGCTGGCGGCTTGCTGGCGCAGGGCGCTCAGTTCGCCGGCCTTGTCCTGGTAGTGGCGGGCATAGGCGGCCAGTTCTTCACCCAGGCGCTCGATCGATTCGTCGTTGGCGTTGAGGTTCTCCAGTTCCTCCATCAGGCGCTGCTGCAAGCCAGCCAGCTCGGTGGGGTGCACCCGGTGTTTGCGGGCGAGGGTATAGATGGTGTCGAGGCGCTCTTCGAGCTGTTGCAGGCGCGCCGGGTCGGCGTCGAAGTTGTCGAGGAAGCGGTTCAGCTCGCCAACCGCTTCTTCTACCTGGATCTGCGCACTGGCGATCATGCTGGCTGCCTCGCCCAGGGCCTTGGGCGCGTTGTGCACGGCGGTCAGGCGGTTAAGGCTGGCGGTCAGGGCATTGAGCACGTTGCCCGAGTCGTTCTCGCTGCAGTGGTCGATGACCTGGCGGCAGATGCCGAACAGTGCTTCGGCGTTGGTCAGGTTCTTGTGTTCCTGCTCCAGCAGTTCCAGCTCGTTCTCGCCCAGGCCAAGGTTGTCGAGTTCTTCGAGCTGATAGCTGAGCAGCTGGTGCTGCGCGCGCTGCTCATCGCCGGAATTGGACAGCCGCTCCAGCTCCTGGCGGGTCTGGCGCCAGCGCTGGGCGGCAAGCTGGACCTGGCGGGCGAGGTCGGTGGCGCCGGCGTATTCATCGAGCAGGCGACGATGCGTGTCGGTTTTCAGCAGTGACTGGTGTTCGTGCTGGCTGTGGATATCGATCAGCAGCTCGCCCAGGGCCTTGAGGTCGCCGAGCGGGCAGGGCGTGCCGTTGATATAGCCACGGCTACGGCCTTCGGCGGTGATCACCCGGCGCAGGATGCACGGGCCGTCGCTGTCGAGGTCGCGTTCGGCGAGCCAGCTGCGCGCCTCGGGGATGTCGACCAGGTCGAAGGTGGCAAGGATGTCGGCCTTGTCGGCCCCTGGGCGCACCACGCCACTGTCGGCGCGATCGCCCAGGGTCAGGCCCAGGGCGTCGAGCATGATCGATTTGCCGGCCCCGGTTTCACCGGTGATGACGCTCATCCCGCGGGCGAGCTCGAGGTCCAGGTGTTCGACGATGGCGTAATTGTGTACGGACAGGTGCACCAGCATTGGGGCGGCTCCCAGGCGTTAGGTCTGGTTATTTATACAGTGTTTTTAAATCCGCTGACAATGCTGATGTTTAGTTCAATTTGGTAATCGCGGCGCGGTTCTGATTGCGCTGGGTTATGAGCGAATGTGTACAAGCTGTGTTGCCGGCCCTTGAACCTGGGTTTTGCGACCCCATATAGCCGGCAGACGCGCGAGTAATGCTCGCAGACCTTATTCGAGAGGAGAGATTTTATGGCTGACGAACAGCTGGATGAACAGAATCTGAACGCCGAAGCGACTGGCGACCAAGAGCTGAGCGCCCGCGTGCAGGTGCTCGAAGAGCAGCTGGCGGCGGCCCAGGATCAATCCCTGCGCACCGCCGCCGACCTGCAGAACGTGCGCCGCCGCGCCGAGCAGGACGTAGAAAAGGCGCACAAGTTCGCCCTGGAAAAATTCGCCGGTGACCTGCTGCCGGTCATCGACAGCCTCGAGCGCGGCCTGGAACTGTCCAGCCCCGACGACGAGAGCATTCGCCCGATGCGCGAAGGTATCGAGCTGACCCTGAAGATGTTCCACGACACCCTCAAGCGCTACAACCTCGAGGCCATCGACCCGCACGGCGAACCGTTCAATGCCGAGCACCATCAGGCGATGGCCATGCAGGAAAGCGCCGAGGTCGAGCCCAACAGCGTGCTCAAGGTGTTCCAGAAGGGCTACCAGCTCAACGGTCGCCTGCTGCGCCCGGCCATGGTCGTGGTCAGCAAGGCCCCGGCAGCGGTTTCGCCGTCGATTGACGAGCAGGCTTGAAATCGTTTCCGGCGCCCCCATCTAGGTGTCAAGCATTCAAGTATTACCGCAGTTAGCCACCACTGCTGCGGCAACCAAATTCAAGTTTCGGGAGAGTTAACATGGGTAAAATCATCGGTATCGACCTGGGGACCACCAACTCCTGTGTCTCCATTCTGGAAAACGGCAACGTCAAGGTCATCGAGAACGCCGAAGGCGCTCGTACCACGCCGTCGATCATCGCCTACGCCAACGACGGCGAAATCCTGGTTGGCCAGTCGGCCAAGCGCCAGGCGGTCACCAACCCGCACAACACCCTGTATGCGGTAAAACGTCTGATCGGTCGTCGCTTCGAAGAAGAAGTGGTGCAGAAAGACATCCAGATGGTTCCGTACAAAATTGTCAAAGCTGACAACAACGACGCCTGGGTTGAAGTGAACGGCCAGAAAATGGCGCCGCCACAAATCTCGGCTGAAATCCTGAAAAAAATGAAGAAGACCGCCGAAGACTACCTCGGCGAGCCAGTGACCGAAGCGGTGATCACCGTTCCGGCCTACTTCAACGACAGCCAGCGCCAGGCCACCAAAGACGCCGGCCGTATCGCCGGTCTGGACGTCAAGCGGATCATCAACGAGCCGACCGCGGCTGCGCTGGCCTATGGCATGGACAAGGCCAAGGGCGATCACACCGTGATCGTTTATGACCTGGGTGGCGGTACCTTCGACGTTTCGGTAATCGAAATCGCAGAAGTCGATGGCGAGCACCAGTTCGAAGTTCTGGCCACCAACGGTGACACTTTCCTCGGTGGTGAAGACTTCGACATCCGCCTGATCGACTACCTCGTCGACGAGTTCAAGAAAGAAAGCGGCATGAACCTCAAGGGTGACCCGCTGGCTATGCAGCGCCTGAAAGAAGCCGCTGAAAAGGCCAAGATCGAGCTGTCTTCGAGCCAGATGACCGACGTCAACCTGCCGTACATCACTGCAGACGCCACCGGTCCTAAGCACCTGAACGTGAAGATCTCCCGCGCCAAGCTGGAATCGCTGGTAGAAGACCTGGTTCAGCGCACCATCGAGCCATGCCGCATCGCCATGAAAGACGCCGGTATCGACGTCAGCAAGATCGACGACGTGATCCTGGTCGGCGGTCAGACCCGTATGCCGCTGGTGCAAAAAGCGGTTACCGACTTCTTCGGCAAAGAAGCGCGTAAAGACGTCAACCCGGACGAAGCGGTTGCCATGGGTGCTGCCATCCAGGGTGCGGTACTGGCCGGTGACGTCAAGGACGTATTGCTGCTGGACGTCAGCCCGCTGACCCTGGGTATCGAAACCATGGGCGGCGTGATGACCGCGCTGATCGAGAAGAACACCACTATTCCGACCAAGAAGTCGCAAGTGTTCTCGACTGCCGATGACAACCAGGGCGCCGTGACCATTCACGTGCTGCAAGGTGAGCGTAAGCAGGCTGCTCAGAACAAGTCCCTGGGCAAGTTCGACCTGGCCGACATTCCACCTGCTCCACGTGGTGTGCCACAAATCGAAGTGACCTTCGACATCGACGCCAACGGCATCCTGCACGTCGGCGCCAAAGACAAGGCCACTGGCAAGACCCAGTCGATCGTGATCAAGGCCAACTCCGGCCTGTCTGATGAAGAAATTCAGCAGATGATCCGCGACGCCGAAGCGAACTCGGAAGAAGACCGCAAGTTCGAAGAGCTGGCCGCTGCCCGTAACCAGGGTGATGCACTGGTTCACTCGACTCGCAAGATGGTCGTTGACGCTGGTGACAAGGTCACTGCCGACGAGAAAACCGCGATCGAAGCGGCCGTGGTTGCCCTGGAAGCCGCCATCAAGGGCGACGACAAGGCTGCCATCGACGCTAAAGTCGAAGAGCTGTCGAAGGTCTCGGCTCCGGTTGCCCAGAAGATGTACGCCGAGCAGTCGGCTGAACAGCCTCAGGGTGGTGCTCAGCAAGCTGAGCCGGAAGCCAAGCACGACGACGTCGTCGATGCCGAGTTTGAAGAAGTCAAAGACAACAAGTAATTGCTACAGGTTGTCGGCCAGTTGACTGTTTATTGATGGTTGGCTGGTAGGATGTCGCCGCGCGGGGGCTTGCTCCCGCGTTGGCGTGTCTGCAATACCCGAATTTTTACAGCATCTGTCAGCTGCCCGTGGGGCAGGTGAGGCGGGTGCTGGCGGCACAGCGCGGAATGCGCAGAGGTTTGCCGAACGTCCTCAAGAGTGCAAAGACTTATGGCAAAGCGTGACTATTACGAAGTTCTGGGAGTTGAGCGCGGCTCCAGTGAAGCGGACCTGAAGAAGGCCTATCGCCGCCTGGCGATGAAGCATCACCCGGACCGTAATCCTGATGACAAGGACTCGGAAGAGAAATTCAAGGAAGCCAACGAGGCTTACGAAGTGCTCTCCGATGCCAGCAAGCGTGCGGCCTATGACCAGTATGGTCATGCCGGCGTGGATCCGAGCATGGGTGGCGGCGGTGCCGGTTTCGGCGGCGCGAACTTCTCGGATATCTTCGGCGATGTGTTCAGCGATTTCTTCGGCGGTGG
Source organism: Pseudomonas sp. 2(2015) (assembly GCF_000955865.1). Classification (NCBI taxonomy): domain Bacteria; kingdom Pseudomonadati; phylum Pseudomonadota; class Gammaproteobacteria; order Pseudomonadales; family Pseudomonadaceae; genus Pseudomonas; species Pseudomonas sp. 2(2015). The sequence continues at coordinate 63,464 of NZ_JYOF01000014.1, read as the reverse complement.
CCGTGGTGGTTCGCGCGGTGGCGCCCAGCGTGGCAGCGACCTGCGCTACACCCTGGAACTGAACCTGGAAGAAGCCGTGCGCGGCACCACGGTCAATATCCGTGTGCCGACGCTGGTCAACTGCAAGCCGTGCGACGGTTCCGGGGCCAAGAAAGGCTCGTCGCCGTCGACCTGCCCGACCTGCGGCGGTATCGGCCAGGTGCGCATGCAGCAGGGCTTCTTCTCGGTCCAGCAGACCTGCCCGCGCTGCCACGGCCAGGGCAAGATCATCACCGACCCGTGCGATTCGTGCCACGGCGAAGGGCGCATCGAAGAGTACAAGACGCTGTCGGTCAAGGTCCCGGCTGGCGTTGATACCGGCGACCGTATTCGTCTGTCCGGTGAAGGTGAAGCCGGTTCGCACGGCGGCCCGACTGGCGACCTGTACGTTGTCATCAACGTGCGTGAGCACCCGATTTTCCAGCGCGACGGCAAGCACCTGTACTGTGAAGTGCCAATCAGCTACACCGACGCTGCCCTGGGTGGCGAGCTGGAAGTGCCGACCCTCGATGGCCGGGTCAAGCTGAAGATCCCGGAAGGCACCCAGACCGGCAAGCAGTTCCGTCTGCGCGGCAAAGGTGTGGCACCGGTTCGCGGTGGTGGTGCCGGTGACCTGATGTGCCGGGTCGCGGTGGAAACCCCGGTCAACCTCAGCCGTCGCCAGCGTGAGCTGCTCGAAGAGCTGCGTGATTCGCTGGAAGGCGACAGTTCCCACTCGCCGAAAGCCAATGGCTGGTTCGAAGGCGTGAAACGCTTCTTCGGCGATCTCTAAGAAGGAATAGGGCATGCGACGTATAGCGGTAATGGGCGCTGCAGGGCGCATGGGCAAGACCCTGATCGAAGCGGTGCAGCAAACCCCGGGTGCCGGGCTGACCGCAGCGATCGATCGCCCGGACAGTTCGCTGGTCGGCGCTGATGCCGGTGAACTGGCGGCTCTGGGCCGAATCGGTGTGTTGCTGTCGGACGACCTGGCCAAGGTTGCCGACGAGTTCGACGTGCTGATCGACTTCACTCACCCCTCGGTGACCCTGAAGAACCTGGCGTTCTGCCGCAAGGCAGGCAAGGCGATGATCATCGGCACCACCGGTTTCTCGGTCGAAGAAAAGCAACTGCTGGCCGAGGCGGGCAAGGACATTCCTATCGTCTTCGCCGCCAACTTCAGCGTTGGCGTCAATCTCAGCCTCAAGTTGCTGGACATGGCGGCGCGGGTGCTGGGCGATGATGTCGATATCGAGATCATCGAGGCGCACCACCGGCACAAGGTCGATGCGCCGTCGGGTACCGCGCTGCGCATGGGTGAAGTGGTTGCCAATGCCCTGGGTCGTGACCTGCAGGAAGTGGCGGTATATGGCCGTGAAGGCCAGACCGGCGCGCGTGATCGCAAGACCATCGGTTTTGCCACTGTGCGCGCTGGCGATGTGGTCGGTGATCACACCGTGCTGTTCGCTGCCGAAGGTGAGCGCCTGGAGATCACCCACAAGGCCTCCAGTCGCATGACCTTCGCCAAGGGTGCGGTACGTGCCGCGCTGTGGCTGGACGGGCGCGAGCCTGGCTTGTACGACATGCAGGACGTGCTCGACCTGCGTTGACCTGCGCTGTATCCCCTGTGGGAGCGGGCTTGACCCGCGATTGCGGTTTGTCTGTCACGCCGCAATCGCGGGTCAAGCCCGCTCCCACAAGACCCTCCCAGTGCGCCCTGTCGCATTCCTGCGCCTTTCAGGCACATCAGTGGTAGACCAAAAAAGCGTTTTTCTGTAAGCTACAGCTTTAGTGTGTCCACTAAAAGCGCGCAGATAATTCGACGAAGAAAGCGGGGTGACGTGTCTATACGTCATTCCGCTTTTTTGCAACCTGCGATCGCCCCTTCAGGCTTGATTTACGGGAGGTCTTCTTGACTAAGCCAGCCATACTCGCCCTTGCCGATGGCAGCATTTTTCGCGGTGAAGCCATTGGAGCCGACGGACAAACCGTTGGTGAGGTGGTGTTTAACACCGCAATGACCGGCTATCAGGAAATCCTGACTGACCCTTCCTATGCGCAGCAAATCGTTACCCTGACTTACCCGCACATCGGCAACACCGGTACCACGCCGGAAGACGCCGAGTCCGACCGCGTCTGGTCGGCGGGCCTGGTGATTCGCGACCTGCCTTTGATCGCGAGCAACTGGCGCAACAAGCAATCCCTGCCTGATTACCTCAAGGCCAACAACGTAGTGGCGATCGCAGGTATCGACACCCGTCGCCTGACCCGCATCCTGCGTGAGAAGGGCGCGCAGAACGGCTGCATCCTCGCCGGCGACAACATCAGCGAAGAGGCTGCAATCGCCGCCGCTCGCGGTTTTCCGGGCCTGAAGGGCATGGACCTGGCGAAAGTCGTCAGCACCAAGAGCAGCTACGAATGGCGCTCCAGCGTCTGGGAGCTGAAGACCGACAGCCACGCCACAATCGAGGCGTCCGAGCTGCCTTACCACGTGGTTGCCTACGACTTCGGCGTCAAGCTGAACATCCTGCGCATGCTGGTTGCCCGCGGTTGCCGCCTGACCGTAGTGCCGGCGCAAACCCCGGCCAGCGAAGTCCTGGCACTCAACCCTGATGGCGTGTTCCTGTCCAACGGCCCTGGCGATCCGGAGCCTTGCGACTACGCGATCCAGGCGATCAAGGACATCCTCGAAACCGAGATCCCGGTATTCGGCATCTGCCTGGGCCACCAGTTGCTGGCCCTGGCCTCCGGTGCCAAGACCGTGAAAATGGGTCATGGTCACCACGGCGCCAACCACCCGGTCCAGGACCTGGACACCGGCGTGGTCATGATCACCAGCCAGAACCACGGCTTTGCGGTTGACGAAGCGACCCTGCCGGGCAACGTGCGCGCCATCCACAAGTCGCTGTTCGACGGTACCCTGCAGGGTATCGAGCGCACCGACAAGAGCGCGTTCAGCTTCCAGGGCCACCCTGAAGCCAGCCCGGGCCCGACCGACGTCGCGCCACTGTTCGACCGTTTCATCGATGCCATGGCCAAGCGCCGCTGAGCATCTGGCGAGAAGGCCCTGGACCGGTGCAAGCCGCGTTCAGGTGCCGCCCCCAAGATTGTTCAATGCGGCTTGCCGACTGACCTGCGGAATTGAGTGACAACCCATGCCAAAACGTACAGACATCAAAAGCATCCTGATTCTCGGCGCTGGCCCGATCGTGATCGGCCAGGCCTGCGAATTCGACTACTCCGGCGCCCAGGCCTGTAAAGCCCTGCGCGAAGAGGGCTACCGCGTCATCCTGGTGAACTCCAACCCGGCCACCATCATGACCGACCCGGCCATGGCCGACGCCACCTACATCGAGCCGATCAAGTGGCAGACCGTTGCCAAGATCATCGAGAAGGAGCGTCCTGACGCGCTGCTGCCGACCATGGGTGGCCAGACTGCCCTGAACTGCGCCCTGGACCTGGAGCGCGAAGGCGTTCTGGAAAAGTTCGGCGTAGAGATGATCGGCGCCAACGCCGATACCATCGACAAGGCTGAAGACCGTTCGCGCTTCGACACCGCCATGAAGGCCATTGGCCTTGAGTGCCCGCGCTCCGGCATCGCCCACAGCATGGAAGAGGCCAACGCGGTGCTCGAGAAGCTCGGCTTCCCGTGCATCATCCGTCCGTCCTTCACCATGGGTGGCACCGGTGGCGGCATCGCCTACAACCGTGAAGAATTCGAAGAAATCTGCGCCCGTGGTCTGGACCTGTCGCCAACCAAAGAGCTGCTGATCGACGAATCGCTGATCGGCTGGAAAGAGTACGAGATGGAAGTGGTCCGCGACAAAAAGGACAACTGCATCATCGTCTGCTCGATCGAGAACTTCGACCCGATGGGCGTGCACACCGGTGACTCGATCACCGTGGCGCCAGCACAGACCCTGACCGACAAGGAATACCAGATCATGCGCAACGCCTCGCTGGCGGTGCTGCGTGAAATCGGTGTCGAGACCGGCGGTTCCAACGTGCAGTTCGGTATCTGCCCGGACACCGGCCGCATGGTCGTGATCGAGATGAACCCGCGGGTTTCCCGTTCCTCGGCGCTGGCCTCGAAAGCCACCGGCTTCCCGATCGCCAAGATCGCCGCCAAGCTGGCCGTCGGTTACACCCTCGACGAGCTGCAGAACGACATCACCGGCGGCCGTACCCCGGCGTCCTTCGAGCCGTCGATCGACTACGTCGTCACCAAGCTGCCGCGTTTCGCCTTCGAGAAATTCCCGAAAGCCGACGCCCGCCTGACCACCCAGATGAAATCCGTGGGTGAAGTCATGGCCATCGGCCGGACCTTCCAGGAATCGCTGCAGAAAGCCCTGCGCGGCCTGGAAGTTGGCGTTTGCGGCCTGGACCCGAAAGTCGACCTGGCCAGCCCTGACGCTGCCAGCATCCTCAAGCGCGAGCTGACCGTGCCGGGCGCCGAGCGCATCTGGTACGTCGCCGACGCCATGCGTTCGGGCATGACCTGCGACGAAATCTTCGCCCTGACCGGTATCGATCACTGGTTCCTGGTGCAGATGGAAGACCTGATCAAGGAAGAAGAGAAGGTCAAGACCCTGGCCCTGTCGGCGATCGACAAGGACCTGATGCTGCGTCTGAAGCGCAAGGGCTTCTCTGACCAGCGTCTGGCCAAGCTGCTGGGTATCACCGACAAGAACCTGCGTCGTCACCGCCACAAGCTGGAAGTGTTCCCGGTCTACAAGCGCGTCGACACCTGCGCCGCCGAGTTCGCCACCGACACCGCCTACCTGTACTCGACCTATGAGGAAGAGTGCGAGGCCAAGCCGTCGACCCGTGACAAGATCATGATCCTCGGTGGCGGTCCTAACCGTATCGGCCAGGGTATCGAGTTCGACTACTGCTGCGTGCACGCAGCACTGGCCCTGCGTGAAGACGGTTACGAGACCATCATGGTCAACTGCAACCCGGAAACCGTCTCCACCGACTACGACACTTCCGACCGCCTGTACTTCGAGCCGCTGACCCTGGAAGACGTGCTGGAAGTGGTTCGCGTCGAGAAGCCCAAAGGCGTGATCGTCCATTACGGCGGCCAGACCCCGCTGAAACTGGCCCGCGCCCTGGAAGAAGCCGGCGTGCCGATCATCGGTACCAGCCCGGACGCCATCGACCGCGCCGAAGACCGCGAGCGTTTCCAGCAGATGGTTCAGCGCCTGAACCTGCTGCAGCCGCCAAACGCCACCGTGCGCAGCGAAGACGAAGCGATTCGTGCTGCCGGCGTGATCGGTTACCCGCTGGTGGTGCGCCCGTCCTACGTACTGGGCGGCCGCGCCATGGAGATCGTCTACGAGCTGGACGAGCTCAAGCGCTACCTGCGTGAAGCGGTGCAAGTGTCCAACGACAGCCCGGTGCTGCTCGACCACTTCCTCAACTGCGCGATCGAGATGGACGTGGATGCGGTCTGCGACGGCACCGATGTGGTGATCGGCGCGATCATGCAGCACATCGAACAAGCCGGCGTTCACTCCGGTGACTCGGCGTGCTCGCTGCCACCGTACTCGCTGCCGGCCCATGTGCAGGACGAAGTCCGCGAACAGGTCAAGAAAATGGCCCTGGAGCTGGGCGTTGTCGGCCTGATGAACGTGCAGCTGGCCCTGCAGGGCGACAAGATCTACGTGATCGAAGTCAACCCGCGCGCCTCGCGTACCGTACCGTTCGTCTCCAAGTGCATTGGCACCTCGCTGGCGATGATTGCCGCGCGCGTCATGGCTGGTAAATCGCTGAAGGAAATCGGCTTCACCAAGGAAATCATTCCTAACTTCTACAGCGTCAAGGAAGCGGTGTTCCCGTTCGCCAAGTTCCCGGGTGTTGACCCGATCCTCGGCCCTGAGATGAAATCCACCGGTGAAGTCATGGGTGTCGGCGACAGCTTCGGTGAAGCCTTCGCCAAGGCCCAGATGGGTGCCAGCGAAGTGCTGCCGACTGGCGGTACCGCGTTCATCAGCGTGCGTGACGACGACAAGCCACAAGTGGCCGGCGTTGCCCGCGACCTGATCGCCCTGGGCTTCGAAGTGGTTGCCACCGTCGGTACCGCCAAGGTCATCGAAGCGGCTGGCCTGAAAGTGCGTCGCGTGAACAAGGTGACCGAAGGTCGTCCGCACGTGGTCGACATGATCAAGAACGACGAAGTGTCGCTGATCATCAACACCACCGAAGGTCGTCAGTCGATCGCCGACTCCTACTCGATTCGTCGCAATGCGTTGCAGCACAAGATCTACTGCACCACCACCATTGCGGCCGGTGAAGCCATCTGCGAAGCGCTGAAATTTGGTCCGGAAAAGACCGTTCGCCGCTTGCAGGATCTGCATGCAGGACTCAAAGCATGAGCATTACCAAGTACCCGATGACCGTCCAGGGCGCTCGCGCCCTGGAGGAAGAGCACCTGTTCCTGAGCAAGACCGAGCGTCCGCGCCTGAGCCAGGCCATTGGTGAGGCCCGTGAGCTGGGCGACCTCAAGGAAAACGCCGAGTACCACGCTGCCCGTGAAGAGCAGGGTATGGTCGAGGCGCGTATCCGCGATATCGAAGGCCGTCTGCAGAACTCGGTGGTGATCGACGTCACCACCATTGCCCATACCGGCAAAGTGATTTTCGGCACCACCGTAGTGTTGGCCAACACCGAAACCGACGAAGAGGTGACCTACCAGATCGTTGGTGAGGACGAGGCGGACGTCAAGAACGGCAAGCTCTCGGTCGGTGCGCCGATCGCTCGCGCCATCATCGGCAAGGAAGAGGGCGATACCGTGGTGATCAAGACGCCAAGCGGTACGGTCGAGTACGAGATTGTCGAAGTCAAACACATCTGACCGACGCCGCGGCTTTGCCGCGGCCGCGGTGATCTGGCAACTGACCCAGGTGTTCTGGGTTGGCGGCCTGTGGATGTTGCATTTCGGTTTGCTGCCGGCGTTGGGCAAGATTGGCCTGGCGCCGCTGCTGATCGAGGATATCGGCAGCCTGATGGCATCGTTGCTGGTCGCGTTTGCGGCGTTTTGCGCAGGCGTGCAGGCATTGGTGCTGATGCAGGCTCAGGGCCTGGCCAGTCTGTGGCGGGATATGCGGGGGCAATTGCTGTCGATGGCGATGCTGGCGTGCGTGGTGTATTTCGCCTTGCGCGTGGGCATGCCGGAGGAGTTGCGCTGGCAGCTGTTCTGCTACCTGGTGCTGGGCCTGACCGGCCTGCTGCTGGTCATGCAACCCGTGCCGGGCAGGGCGCGCAAGGCGCGCCACTGACCGCGGCGAACATCACTTGTAACGGTGGATGTTCGACAGCTGTTTGTTCGGCTGTGGATTGCGGCGATAGATCAGCGCCTTCTTGCCGATGGTCTGTACCAGTTCGGCGCGGCCGGCCTTGCACAGCGCGGCGATTGCGGCGGCACGTTCTTCGCGGTCTTCGGAGCGAATTTCGACCTTGATCAGCTCGTGATCGGCCAGGGCGCGTTCGAGTTCGGCGATAACCCCTTCAGTCAGCCCATTGCCTGCCACAATCAGAACTGGTTTCAGATCGTGGCCAATGGATTTGTACTGTTTCTTCTGCTCGTTATTGAGCGGCATAATCTGACCCTTTGTCTGATTCTGTAAAAATGGCGGCCATTTTACCCGAGGGCCCGTGGATCCGCCCAGTTAATCACGACCCTTATCATCGAGGTGCCCAATGGCGCGTTCCAAGACAAGCCTTGGCTGGCTGAAAGAACACTTCAACGATCCTTACGTTAAAAAAGCGCAAAAGGATGGTTATCGCTCGCGTGCGAGCTATAAATTGCTGGAAATCCAGGAAAAGTACCGGATTATCCGCCCCGGCATGAGTGTCGTCGACCTCGGCGCGGCGCCCGGTGGCTGGTCGCAGGTGACCAGTCGTCTGATCGGCGGTCAGGGCCGTTTGATCGCCTCCGATATCCTCGAAATGGACAGCATTCCCGACGTTACCTTCATCCAGGGCGACTTTACCCAGGACGAAGTGCTGGCGCAGATTCTCGAAGCAGTGGGTAATTCACACGTAGACCTTGTGATTTCCGATATGGCCCCCAATATGAGTGGTACGCCTGCCGTGGATATTCCCAAGGCCATGTTTCTCTGTGAGCTGGCCCTTGATCTGGCGACCCGGGTACTCAAGCCGGGTGGCGATTTTTTGATCAAGATTTTCCAGGGCGAAGGGTTTGACGTATACCTCAAGGACGCTCGTCAGAAATTCGACAAGGTCCAGATGCTCAAGCCTGATTCTTCGCGGGACCGCTCCCGCGAGCAGTACTTGCTGGCGCGGGGGTATCGCGGCGAGTAGGGGCGTCAGGCCGGCGGCTTCCAGGGTATCCGATAGTTTTTTCCAATCGGCTCTCCTGCCTGACCTGGATGTACTTCGTGTAGTCTAGGTTTCACAAAGGGTTACAGACGGCGCCTGCAGATGTGTAGGTTATGTAGTAAGTTAAGCCGGTGAATATCATGCGAGGCACGGCTGCGCCGTCAGCCGGCTTCAGAGGGTAGCTAATTGAACGATATGGCAAAGAACTTGATCCTGTGGTTGATCATCGCGGCTGTCCTGGTGACGGTGATGAACAACTTCTCCAGCCCGAATGAGCCGCAGACCCTCAACTATTCCGACTTCATTCAGCAGGTCAAGGATGGCAAGGTCGAGCGCGTTGCGGTCGACGGCTACGTCATTACCGGTAAACGCACCGATGGCGACAGCTTCAAGACCATCCGTCCGGCCATTCAGGACAACGGCCTGATCGGTGATCTGGTCGACAACCACGTCGTGGTTGAAGGCAAGCAGCCAGAGCAACAGAGCATCTGGACCCAACTGCTGGTCGCCAGCTTCCCGATCCTGGTCATCATTGCCGTATTCATGTTCTTCATGCGCCAGATGCAGGGCGGCGCCGGTGGCAAGGGCGGGCCGATGAGCTTCGGCAAGAGCAAGGCGCGCCTGCTCTCCGAAGACCAGGTAAAAACTACCCTGGCCGACGTTGCCGGTTGCGACGAAGCTAAAGAAGAAGTCGGCGAGCTGGTTGAGTTCCTGCGCGATCCGGGTAAATTCCAGCGCCTGGGCGGTCGTATTCCGCGCGGCGTGCTGATGGTCGGCCCGCCAGGTACCGGTAAAACCCTGCTGGCCAAGGCCATTGCCGGCGAAGCCAAGGTGCCGTTCTTCACCATTTCCGGTTCCGACTTCGTCGAGATGTTCGTCGGTGTCGGTGCCAGCCGTGTTCGCGACATGTTCGAGCAGGCCAAGAAGCACGCACCGTGCATCATCTTCATCGACGAAATCGACGCCGTCGGTCGCCATCGTGGCGCCGGCATGGGTGGCGGTCACGACGAGCGCGAGCAGACCCTCAACCAGTTGCTGGTAGAGATGGACGGCTTCGAAATGAACGACGGCATCATCGTCATCGCCGCGACCAACCGTCCGGACGTACTCGACCCGGCGCTGCTGCGTCCAGGCCGTTTCGACCGCCAGGTTGTCGTTGGCCTGCCGGATATCCGCGGTCGTGAGCAGATCCTCAAGGTGCACATGCGCAAGGTGCCGATTGGCGACAACGTCAATCCAGCCGTTATTGCCCGTGGTACCCCGGGCTTCTCCGGTGCCGACCTTGCCAACCTGGTCAACGAAGCCTCGTTGTTCGCTGCCCGTGGCGGCAAGCGCGTGGTCGAGATGAAAGAGTTCGAGCTGGCCAAAGACAAGATCATGATGGGCGCCGAGCGCAAGACCATGGTCATGTCCGAGAAAGAGAAGCAGAACACTGCTTATCACGAAGCTGGCCATGCCATTGTCGGTCGCGTCGTGCCCGAGCACGATCCGGTCTACAAAGTGTCGATCATCCCTCGCGGCCGGGCATTGGGTGTAACCATGTTCCTGCCTGAGGAAGACCGTTACAGCCTGTCCAAGCGCGCGCTGATCAGCCAGATCTGCTCGCTGTACGGCGGCCGCATCGCCGAAGAAATGACCCTGGGCTTCGATGGCGTCACCACCGGTGCCTCCAACGACATCATGCGGGCCAGCCAGATTGCCCGCAACATGGTCACCAAGTGGGGGCTGTCGGAAAAACTGGGTCCTTTGATGTATGCCGAAGAAGAGGGCGAGGTGTTCCTTGGTCGCAGCGCTGGTTCCCAGCACGCCAGCGTCTCCGGTGAAACCGCCAAGCTGATCGACTCCGAAGTGCGCAGCATCATTGACCAGTGCTATGCCACGGCCAAGCAGATCCTCACCGAGAACCGCGACAAGCTCGACGCCATGGCCGACGCGCTGATGAAGTACGAGACCATCGATGCCGATCAGATCGACGACATCATGGCCGGTCGCGAGCCACGCGAGCCGCGTGACTGGGAAGGTGGGTCAGGCACTCCGGACGCCTCGGCTCCACGCCCAGAGTCGCCGATCGGCGGTCCAGCGGCGCAAGTCTAAGGGCATATATGACCTCACAGCAGTACCCGACCCGGTTGCCTTGCGGCAACCGGGTTCTTGATTTGTCCCGTACCCATGTCATGGGTATCCTCAATATCACCCCCGATTCCTTCTCCGATGGCGGTCGCTTCACCCAGCGCGATGCGGCCTTGCGCCACGCCGAGGCGATGGTGGCTGCCGGCGCAACCCTGGTCGATGTCGGTGGCGAGTCCACTCGCCCAGGCGCTCGCGCGGTGTCGGCACTGGAAGAGCTGGAGCGTGTTGCGCCTATCGTCGAAGCGATCAATCGCGAACTCGATGTGATCATCTCGGTCGATACCTCGACGCCAGCCGTAATCCGCGAGTCGGCCAGGCTTGGTGCCGGGTTGATCAACGATGTGCGCTCGCTCAGTCGTGATGGCGCCCTGGATGCTGCGGCAGCCACTGGTTTGCCGGTGTGCCTGATGCACATGCGCGGTGAGCCCGGCGACATGCAGGACGATCCTCAATACCAGGATGTCACCGCCGAGGTGGCGAGCTATCTTGAAGAGCGAATGGCTGCGTGTGCGGCCGTGGGCATCGAGGCCGAACGGATCATCCTTGATCCGGGTTTCGGCTTTGCCAAGACCCTCGGGCACAACCTCAGCCTGTTCAAGCACATGGACGCGCTCTACCGCTTGGGGCGTCCGTTGCTGGTGGGCGTTTCACGCAAGAGCATGATCGGTCTGGCCCTGGGCCGTCCGGTCGGTGAGCGGCTCTATGGCAGCCTGGCCCTGGCTGCGCTGGCGATGACCAAGGGCGCGAGCATACTGCGCGTTCACGATGTCGCCGAAACCGCCGATGTAGTGCGGATGATTGCTGCGGTGCAAGCCGCCGAATAAGAGTGATGGAGCATCTATGAGCAGAAAATATTTTGGTACCGACGGTATTCGTGGCCGTGTCGGCGAATACCCCATCACCCCTGACTTCATGCTCAAGCTCGGCTGGGCGGCTGGCATGGCCTTTCGCAAGCAGGGTGCCTGCCGGGTGTTGGTGGGTAAAGACACGCGCATTTCCGGCTACATGTTCGAGTCGGCTCTGGAAGCAGGCCTTTCCGCCGCCGGCGCCGATGTGATGCTGCTGGGGCCGATGCCGACCCCGGCCATCGCCTACCTGACCCGTACCTTCCATGCCGAAGCGGGCATCGTCATCAGTGCCTCGCACAACCCCCATGACGACAACGGCATCAAGTTCTTCTCCGGCCAAGGCACCAAGCTGCCGGATGAAGTCGAGCTGATGATCGAGGAGTTGCTCGACCAGCCGATGACCGTGGTCGAATCGAGCAAGCTGGGCAAGGTCTCGCGCATCAACGATGCGGCCGGTCGCTACATCGAGTTCTGCAAGAGCAGCGTGCCGAGCAGCACCGATTTCGCCGGCCTCAAGCTGGTGGTCGACTGCGCCCACGGCGCTACCTACAAGGTTGCGCCCAGCGTGTTCCGCGAGCTGGGTGCTGATGTCACCGTGCTATCGGCGCAGCCTGACGGCCTGAACATCAACGAGAACTGCGGCTCGACCCATATCGAGTCGCTGCAGGCGGCGGTGCTGGTTGGTCATGCCGATCTGGGTATTGCCTTCGATGGCGACGGCGATCGGGTGCTGATGGTGGACCACACGGGCACCATCGTCGATGGTGACGAACTGCTGTTCATCATCGCCCGTGACCTGCACGAGCGCGGCAAGCTGCAGGGCGGGGTGGTGGGTACCCTGATGAGTAATCTGGGCCTGGAACTGGCCCTGAAGGACCTGGATATCCCGTTCGTGCGCGCCAAGGTCGGTGACCGCTACGTGATGGCTGAGCTGCTGGAGCGCGATTGGGTGATCGGTGGCGAGAACTCCGGGCACGTGGTGTGCTGCAACCACACCACCACCGGTGATGCGATCATCGCCGCGCTGCAGGTGCTGATGGCCCTCAAGCGCCGTGAGGAAACCCTCGCCCAGGCTCGCCAGGCCCTGCGCAAATGCCCGCAGGTACTGATCAATGTGCGCTTCGGCGCGAGCAAGGTCGACCCGCTTGAGCATCCGGCCGTTCAGGAAGCCAGTGCCAAGGTTACCGAGGCCCTGGCCGGTCGTGGCCGTGTGCTGCTGCGCAAGTCCGGGACAGAGCCTCTGGTGCGGGTAATGGTCGAAGGCGAGGACGAAAGTCAGGTGCGCGGCCACGCCGAAGCCCTGGCAAAACTGGTAAGTGAAGTTTGCGTTTGAAATAGGCTTGCCAGAGGTGATCGGGTTGGGTAACATCTGCGCCCTCTTTGACCGACGAGGTACAGCATGCGTCGCCCTATGGTAGCTGGTAACTGGAAGATGCACGGTACCCGCGCCAGCGTCGCTGAGCTGATCAAGGGCTTGAGTAATCTCGCCCTGCCGAGCGGTGTCGAGGTCGCGGTGTTTCCCCCCGCCCTGTACATCAATCAGGTAATTGATGGCGTACAAGGCAAGGCGATCGCCGTCGGCGCTCAGAATTCTGCGGTACAGCCTGAGCAAGGCGCACTGACCGGTGAGATTGCACCGAGTCAACTGGCCGAGGCAGGTTGCGAGCTGGTACTGATTGGGCACTCCGAACGCCGCCAGATCATTGGCGAGAACGACGAAGTCCTCAATCGCAAGTTCGCTGCGGCACAGGCTTGCGGTTTGAAGCCGGTGCTCTGTGTAGGGGAAACCCTCGAAGAGCGCGAAGCGGGTAAAACGCTTGAGATTGTCGGGCGTCAGCTGGACAGCGTCATCGAAGCGTTCGGTGTCGAAGTCTTCGCCAGTGCGGTGATTGCCTATGAGCCTGTATGGGCCATCGGTACAGGGCTGACGGCCTCGCCACAGCAGGCTCAGGATGTGCATAAAGCCATTCGCGAGCAGCTGGCGGCAAAGAACCCGGAAGTCGCGGCGAATGTGCGGCTTCTATACGGCGGCAGCGTGAAGGCGGCCAATGCGGCTGAACTGTTCGGCATGCCGGATATCGATGGGGGCCTGATTGGTGGGGCTTCCCTGAACGCAGACGAATTCGGTGCAATTTGTCGCGCCGCAGGAAACTGAAAAATGCTGGAAACAGTGATCGTTGTTTTGCATCTGTTGGGCGCGCTGGGTTTGGTAGTGCTGGTGTTGCTGCAACAGGGTAAAGGTGCGGAAGCGGGTGCATCTTTCGGCGCAGGTGCTTCAAATACTGTGTTCGGAAGCCAAGGTTCTGCTACCTTTCTGAGTAAGTTTACTGCTATACTAGCTGCCTCTTTCTTCTTAACTGCTCTTGGGTTAGGATACTTTGCTAAGGAGAAAGCTCACGAGCTGACTCAAGTAGGGTTGCCAGATCCAGCGGTCTTGGAAGTGAAGCAGCAAAAGCCGGCAACAGATGATGTACCGGTGCTCCAGGAGCAGAAGAGCGAAGCCACTAACACTGGCGATGTTCCTCCCGCTCAAGAGCAGAAGTAACGGGTTTCAAAGTAGTATTGCCGAGGTGGTGGAATTGGTAGACACGCAACCTTGAGGTGGTTGTGCCCATAGGGTGTAGGGGTTCGAGTCCCCTTCTCGGTACCAATTGAAACAAGACAGCCCGCTACAGCGGGCTTTCTTGTAGGTGGAGGTTAGATTGACCCTGTCGGGGTTCGGTCGTATACTTTCGCCCCAGCTTTGTCGCGGGGTGGAGCAGTCTGGTAGCTCGTCGGGCTCATAACCCGAAGGTCGTTGGTTCAAATCCAGCCCCCGCAACCAGTTTCAGCGGAGCCCCTTTTGCAGGGGCTTTTTCTTGGCTGAACAGTCATAACGCCGGTATTCAACGGCGTATCAGGGATGGGCGCTTTGCCCATTTTTTATTTGCATAGCATGCACGAGGGGGTTCAGGTGTCGAGCAAGCTAGAACAGTTGCAGGCCTTGTTGGCCCCGGTGGTCGAGGCTCTTGGCTATCAATGCTGGGGGATCGAATTCATCTCTCAAGGCAAACATTCGGTACTGCGTATCTATATCGATAAAGAGGATGGAATCCTGGTTGATGACTGCGCGATTGTCAGTCGTCAAATCAGCGGTGTTCTCGATGTCGAAGATCCGATCAGTTCCGAGTACACCCTTGAAGTGTCCTCTCCTGGCATGGAACGCCCACTGTTCACCTTGGAACAGTTCGCTTCGCATGCCGGTGAACAAGTGAAGATCAAGCTGCGTACGCCCTTTGAAGGTCGTCGTAACTTTCAGGGCCTTCTCCGTGGCGTGGAGGAGCAGGATGTTGTGGTCCAGGTGGATAACAACGAATTCCTGTTGCCGATCGACTCGATCGACAAGGCCAACATTATTCCCAGTTTTGACTGAGACGTGCCGGATCCCGCGGACCGCGCGGATCCAATGGCTTGCGAAAGGCGAGGCGTACGATGAGCAAAGAAGTACTGCTGGTTGTTGAGTCGGTATCCAACGAAAAGGGCGTACCGGCCGGCGTAATTTTTGAAGCGCTGGAAGTGGCCCTGGCCACTGCAACCAAAAAACGTTTTGACGACGAAGTCGACCTGCGTGTGGAAATCAACCGCCACACCGGTAGCTACGAAACCTTCCGTCGCTGGACTGTCGTCGAAGAAAAGGATCTGGACGATCCGGCGATCGAAGTGTGGCCAGCGAAGATTCAGGACACCCATCCTGAAGCCAAGGTCGGTGACGTGATCGAAGAGAAGATCGAGTCGATCGAGTTCGGCCGCATTGCCGCCCAGACCGCCAAGCAAGTCATCGTCCAGAAGGTCCGTGAAGCCGAGCGCGCTCAAGTGGTAGATGCCTACCGCGAGCGTCTGGGCGAGATCATCTCCGGCACCGTCAAGAAGGTCACCCGTGACAACGTCATCGTTGACCTGGGCAACAACGCCGAAGCGTTGCTGGCCCGTGAAGACATCATCTCCCGCGAGACTTTCCGTGTCGGTGTGCGCCTGCGTGCACTGCTCAAGGAAATCCGCACCGAGAACCGCGGCCCGCAGTTGATCCTGTCGCGTACCGCGCCACAGATGCTGATCGAACTGTTCCGCATCGAAGTGCCGGAAATCGCCGAGGGCCTGATCGAAGTCATGGCCGCGTCCCGTGATCCGGGTTCGCGCGCCAAGATCGCCGTGCGCTCCAAGGACAAACGCATCGATCCGCAAGGTGCCTGTATCGGCATGCGCGGTTCGCGTGTCCAGGCGGTGTCCGGTGAACTGGGTGGCGAGCGTGTGGACATCGTCCTCTGGGACGACAACCCTGCACAGTTCGTCATCAACGCCATGTCGCCGGCTGAAGTCGCGGCGATCATCGTCGATGAAGACGCCCACGCCATGGACATCGCCGTGGGTGCCGACAACCTGGCCCAGGCGATTGGCCGTGGTGGCCAGAACGTGCGCCTGGCCAGTCAGTTGACCGGCTGGACCCTGAACGTGATGACCGAATCGGACATCCAGGCCAAGCAGCAAGCTGAAACCGGTGACATCCTGCGCAACTTCATCGACGAGCTGGAAGTCGACGAAGAGCTGGCACAGGTGCTGGTCGATGAAGGCTTCACCAGCCTGGAAGAGATTGCCTACGTACCGCTGGAAGAAATGCTCAACATCGACGGCTTTGACGAAGACATCGTCAACGAGCTTCGTGCTCGCGCCAAGGATCGCCTGTTGACCAAAGCCATCGCTACTGAGGAAAAGCTGGCAGACGCCCATCCGGCCGAAGACCTGCTCTCGCTTGAGGGTATGGACAAGGATTTGGCGATGGAACTGGCGGTGCGCGGCGTAGTTACCCGCGAAGACCTGGCCGAGCAGTCGATTGATGACCTGCTCGACATCGACGGCATCGACCAAGAGCGTGCCGGCAAGTTGATCATGGCCGCCCGAGCCCACTGGTTCGAGTAATTAGGCGCGGCCTGAGGAGAGAAGTGCATGACGCAAGTCACGGTGAAAGAATTGGCCCAAGAGGTCGCTGCACCGGTAGAGCGCCTGCTGCAGCAGATGCGTGAGGCAGGTCTGCCGCACACCGACGCCGGTCAGGTAGTGACCGACAATGAGAAGCAGGCATTGCTGGCTCATTTGAAGAGCAGCCACAAGGCAAAAGTGGAAGAGCCGCGCAAGATCACCTTGCAGCGCAAAACCACCAGCACCCTGCGTGTCGCCGGTAGCAAGAGCATCAGCGTAGAAGTACGCAAGAAGAAAGTATTCGTTCAGCGCAGCCCGGAAGAAATCCAGGCCGAGCAGAAGCGCGAGCTGGAAGAGCGCCGTGCAGCGGAAAACGCTGCCCGCGAAAAGGCCGATGCCGAAGCACGTCAGCGTGCCGAGGAAGAGTCCCGTCGCCAGCCAGCCGCTGCCAACGCCGCACCGGCTGCTGCCGCTGCGCCGGCTCCAGCGCCTGTAATCGAAGCCGCAGCCGCCGATGCTCCGGCACCGGTTGCCGAGCGCAAGAAAGACGACGTGCGTCGCAGCGACAAGTCGCGTGACGACGAGCGTCGTGGCGGCGAGCGCCGTAACGAAGCGCCGCGTGTTTCGGTCAAGGTCAAGGAAAAGGAAAAGGCGCCTACCCCGCGTGCCGCTCCGCGTACCACCGACGAAGAAAGCGATGGCTTCCGTCGTGGTGGCCGTGGCAAGGGCAAGCCGAAGAAGCGCAACGCCCACGGTTTCCAGAACCCGACCGGTCCGGTTATCCGCGACGTGCAGATTGGCGAGACCATCACGGTTTCCGACCTGGCCAACCAGATGTCCGTCAAGGGCGCTGAAGTGGTCAAGTTCATGTTCAAACTGGGCACTCCGGTGACCATCAACCAGGTGCTCGACCAGGAGACAGCTCAGCTGATCGCCGAAGAGCTGGGCCACAAGGTCACCCTGGTCAGCGACACCGCCCTGGAAGATTCCCTGGCCGAGTCGTTGAAGTTCGAAGGCGAGACCTTCTCCCGTGCACCAGTCGTGACCGTAATGGGCCACGTTGACCACGGTAAGACCTCGCTGCTCGACTACATCCGTCGTGCCAAGGTTGCTGCTGGCGAAGCCGGTGGTATTACCCAGCACATCGGTGCGTACCACGTGGAAACCGACCGCGGCATGGTCACCTTCCTCGACACCCCTGGCCACGCCGCGTTTACCGCCATGCGTGCCCGTGGTGCCAAGGCGACCGACATCGTGATCCTGGTGGTTGCGGCGGACGACGGCGTGATGCCGCAAACCCGCGAAGCGGTCCAGCACGCCAAGGCTGCCGGTGTTCCGCTGGTGGTTGCGGTGAACAAGATCGACAAGCCAGGTGCCGACCTCGATCGCATCCGTAACGAACTGGCCGTCGAAGGCGTCACTTCCGAGGACTGGGGTGGAGATACTCCGTTCGTCAAGGTGTCGGCGAAGATGGGTACCGGTGTCGACGAACTGCTCGAAGCGGTCCTGCTGCAAGCCGAGATCCTCGAACTCAAGGCCACTCCATCGGCTCCAGGTCGTGGTGTGGTAGTTGAATCGCGTCTGGACAAAGGCCGTGGCCCGGTGGCTACCGTACTGGTTCAGGACGGTACCCTGCGTCAGGGCGACATGGTCCTGTGCGGTTCGAACTACGGTCGCGTACGGGCCATGCTCGACGAGAACGGCAAGCCTGTTAAGGAAGCCGGCCCGTCGATCCCGGTCGAGATCCTCGGCCTGGATGGCACTCCGGACGCCGGTGACGAGCTGTCGGTAGTGGCTGACGAGAAGAAAGCCCGTGAAGTTGCCCTGTTCCGTCAAGGCAAGTTCCGCGAGGTCAAACTGGCTCGCGCTCACGCTGGCAAACTCGAGAACATCTTCGAGAACATGGGCCAGGAAGAGAAGAAGACCCTCAACATCGTGCTCAAGTCCGATGTTCGTGGTTCTCTCGAGGCCCTGCAGGGCTCCCTGAGCGGCCTGGGCAACGACGAAGTACAGGTTCGCGTGATTGGCGGCGGTGTCGGTGGTATCACCGAGAGCGATGCCAACCTGGCCCTGGCGTCCAATGCAGTACTGTTCGGCTTCAACGTGCGTGCCGATGCCGGCGCGCGCAAGATCGTCGAGCAGGAAGGTCTGGATATGCGTTACTACAACGTGATCTACGACATCATTGAAGACGTCAAGAAAGCCCTGACCGGCATGCTCGGCAGCGATGTTCGCGAGAACATCCTGGGTATCGCCGAAGTGCGTGACGTGTTCCGTTCGCCGAAGTTCGGCGCCATCGCCGGCTGCATGGTCGTCGAGGGTGTGGTCTACCGCAACCGTCCGATCCGCGTACTGCGCGAGGACGTGGTGATCTTCGAAGGCGAGCTGGAATCGCTGCGTCGCTTCAAGGACGATGCGTCCGAAGTACGTGCCGGCATGGAATGCGGTATCGGCGTCAAGAGCTACAACGACGTCAAGGTCGGCGACAAGATCGAAGTCTTCGAGAAAGTCCAAGTGGCTCGTACGCTCTAAGCCGCGAGCATGGGAACCGCCAATCGCCCGCCCCAGGGCGCCGCTTGGCGGCTCTGAACGCAACGCCCGGTCCGGCTCTAGCCTGGCCGGGCGTTTGCCGCTTTAGTTACAGGTAGCAAAAATGGCAAAAGAATATAGCCGTACCCAACGCATCGGCGATCAGATCCAGCGCGAGCTGGCCCAGTTGATCCGTCGTGAAGTCAAGGACCCGCGCGTCGGCGTGGTCACCATTACCGCTGTGGATGTCAGCCGCGATGTCGGCCATGCCAAGGTGTTCATCACCTCCATGGGCCAGGAAGGCGCGGAAGACATCAAGCAGACCCTCAAGGTGCTCAACGGCGCGGCCAGTTTCCTGCGCGTGCACCTGGGCAAGGAAATGCAACTGCGCAGCGTGCCGCAACTGCATTTCCACTATGACGAAAGCATCAGTCGCGGTGCCCACCTGTCGGCCCTGATCGAGCGCGCCGTCGCCGAAGACAAGCTGCACCAGGCTGCCGACACGCCCCTGGACACCAAGGAGTAAGCGGTGGCTCAGGTCAAGCGTATCCGTCGTAACGTCAGCGGCATCATCCTGCTCGACAAGCCGTTGGGGTTCACCTCCAACGCTGCCCTGCAGAAGGTCCGCTGGCTGCTCAATGCCGAAAAGGCTGGGCACACCGGCAGCCTCGATCCACTGGCCAGCGGCGTGCTGCCGCTGTGCTTCGGTGAGGCGACCAAGTTCTCGCAATACCTGCTCGATTCCGACAAGGGCTACGAGACGGTCATGCAACTGGGTCAGACCACCACCACGGGCGATGCCGAAGGTGAAGTGCTGAAAACCCGTGACGTGACCGTTGGTCGCGCCGATATCGAAGCGGTTTTGCCACAATTTCGTGGTCAAATCAGTCAGATACCGCCGATGTACTCGGCCCTC
The DNA here is from genome assembly GCF_000955865.1 of Pseudomonas sp. 2(2015). Taxonomy (NCBI): domain Bacteria; kingdom Pseudomonadati; phylum Pseudomonadota; class Gammaproteobacteria; order Pseudomonadales; family Pseudomonadaceae; genus Pseudomonas; species Pseudomonas sp. 2(2015). Next base: position 43,727 of record NZ_JYOF01000014.1, on the reverse strand, counting down.
AAGCGTGACGGCCAGCCGCTGTACAAGCTTGCCCGTGCAGGTGAAGTAGTGGAGCGCGAGGCGCGTTCTGTTACTATTAACCGCTTGGAATTGCTCGAGTGCGAAGGCACCCGTGTCCGGTTGTCGGTCGGCTGCAGCAAAGGCACCTACATCCGCACCCTGGTCGAGGACATCGGCGAGGTGCTCGGTTGCGGAGCCTATGTCGCTGAACTGCGCCGTACGCACGCCGGTCCTTTCGAGCTGGCCCAGACCGTGACCCTCGAAGAACTCGAAGCGGTCCACGCCGAAGGTGGCAACGAAGCGGTCGATCGTTTCCTGATGCCATCGGACAGCGGTCTGCTGGACTGGCCACTGTTGCAGTTCTCCGAGCACAGTGCGTTCTACTGGCTCAATGGTCAGCCGGTCAGAGCCCCCGACGCGCCGAAGTTCGGCATGGTCCGGGTACAGGATCACAACGGTCGCTTCATCGGCATCGGTGAAGTGAGCGAAGACGGGCGCATCGCGCCGCGTCGCTTGATTCGGTCAGAATGATCGAAACCTTCAGTGTCAGGCCCAGGCCTGGCACTGGTGGTAAAGAGGATGGCTGTTAATAGGCACGGTCACGCCTCACTTTATGAATACAGGGAGCAGTCCCTGGCCTATTGGAAGCCGTTTGTTCGGTTTCCCTTGATTTGGAGAAGCCAGATGGCACTCAGCGTTGAAGAAAAAGCAAAGATCGTTGGCGAATACCAGCAAGCCGCCGGTGACACCGGTAGCCCGGAAGTACAGGTTGCTCTGCTGACCGCCAACATCAACAAGCTGCAAGGCCACTTTAAGGCCAACGGCAAAGACCACCACTCCCGTCGTGGTCTGATCCGCATGGTTAACCAGCGTCGCAAGCTGCTGGACTACCTGAAAGGCAAGGACACCACCCGTTACAGCGCCCTGATCGGTCGTCTGGGTCTGCGTCGCTAATAGCGGCCTGGCCAGTGGTGTGCACGGCGTGCTGCAGTCACCGCACGGAGCCTTTGGCCCCCGTGTCGGTGAGCACGCCTTGCCTATCTATGAGGTTGGCTGTCTGTCTCGCCTGAGCGGTTTACCGCAAGGGCAGGGCAGGCTCCCAACCTCTAGTTTTATCTGGACTGCCAACAGGGCCGATTCCCTGTTCTGCCCAAGAATTCGCAAGAACCCGTTCCCCCAGAGCCACTGAAAAAGGTAGGAAACCGTGAACCCGGTAATCAAGAAATTCCAGTTCGGTCAATCGACCGTTACCCTCGAGACGGGCCGTATTGCTCGTCAAGCGTCCGGCGCCGTATTGGTCACCGTCGACAACGATGTCACCGTACTGGTGACCGTGGTCGGTGCCAAACAGGCCGATCCAGGCAAAGGCTTCTTCCCCCTGTCCGTTCACTATCAGGAAAAGACCTACGCCGCAGGCAAGATCCCTGGTGGTTTCTTCAAGCGTGAAGGCCGTCCTTCCGAGAAAGAGACCCTGACCTCGCGTCTGATCGACCGTCCGATCCGTCCGCTGTTCCCGGAAGGCTTCATGAACGAAGTGCAGGTTGTCTGCACCGTCGTTTCCACCAGCAAGAAGACCGATCCGGACATCGCTGCGATGATCGGTACCTCGGCTGCCCTGGCCATCTCCGGCATTCCGTTCGAAGGCCCGATCGGCGCCGCCCGCGTTGCTTTCCACGAAAGCACCGGCTACCTGCTGAACCCGACCTACGAGCAACTGGCTGCCTCGAGCCTGGACATGGTCGTTGCCGGTACCTCCGACGCCGTACTGATGGTTGAATCGGAAGCCAAAGAGCTGACCGAAGACCAGATGCTGGGCGCCGTACTGTTCGCCCACGACGAATTCCAGGCTGTGATCCAGGCTGTCAAAGAGCTGGCCGCCGAAGCTGCCAAGCCGACCTGGGACTGGACTGCCAAGGCCGAGAACACCCCTCTGCTGAGCGCCATCCGTGGCGAATTCGGTGCTGCGGTTTCCGACGCCTACACCATCACCGTCAAGGCTGACCGTTATGCTCGCCTGGGCGAACTGCGCGAGCAAGTGATCGCCAAGTTCTCCGGTGAAGAAGGCCAACCTTCGGCTTCCGAAGTCAAAGAAATCTTCGGCGAAATCGAATACCGCACCGTTCGCGAAAACATCGTCAACGGCAAGCCACGTATCGACGGCCGCGACACCAAGACCGTACGTCCGCTGAACATCGAAGTCGGCGTACTGCCAAAGACCCACGGTTCGGCGCTGTTCACCCGTGGCGAAACCCAGGCCCTGGTCGTTGCGACCCTGGGTACTGCCCGTGACGCCCAGCTGCTGGATACCCTCGAAGGCGAGAAGAAAGACCCCTTCATGCTGCACTACAACTTCCCGCCGTTCTCGGTCGGCGAGTGTGGTCGCATGGGCGGTGCTGGCCGTCGCGAAATCGGTCACGGCCGTCTGGCCCGCCGTTCGGTCCAGGCCATGCTGCCTGCTGCCGACGTGTTCCCGTACACCATCCGCGTTGTTTCGGAAATCACCGAATCCAACGGTTCCAGCTCGATGGCTTCGGTCTGTGGTGCATCCCTGGCACTGATGGACGCTGGTGTGCCGATGAAGGCGCCGGTTGCCGGTATCGCCATGGGCCTGGTGAAAGAAGGCGAGAAATTCGCCATTCTGACCGACATCCTCGGTGACGAAGACCACCTGGGCGACATGGACTTCAAAGTGGCCGGTACCGCCAAAGGTGTTACCGCGCTGCAGATGGACATCAAGATCAACGGCATCACCGAAGAGATCATGGAAATCGCTCTGGGCCAGGCCCTGGAAGCGCGCCTGAACATCCTCGGCCAGATGAACCAGATCATTGGTCAGTCCCGTAGCGAACTGTCGGAAAACGCTCCGACCATGATCGCCATGAAGATCGACACCGACAAGATCCGTGACGTCATCGGTAAAGGCGGCGCGACCATCCGTGCCATCTGCGAAGAAACCAAGGCTTCGATCGACATCGAAGACGACGGTTCGATCAAGATCTTCGGTGAGACCAAAGACGCCGCTGAAGCTGCTCGCCAGCGCGTTCTGAGCATCACTGCCGAGGCCGAGATCGGCAAGATCTACGTCGGTAAGGTTGAGCGCATCGTCGACTTCGGTGCCTTCGTCAACATCCTGCCTGGCAAGGACGGTCTGGTTCACATCTCGATGCTGAGCGATGCTCGCGTCGAGAAAGTGACCGACATCCTTAAAGAAGGCCAGGAAGTTGAAGTACTGGTACTGGACGTGGACAACCGCGGCCGTATCAAGCTGTCGATCAAGGACGTTGCCGCTGCCAAGGCATCGGGCGTCTAAGATCGCCGCTTAAGAAAAAGGACCCTTCGGGGTCCTTTTTTTATGCCTGCAGAAATTGTCTTGCGGACTTGCATCTTGCATGCAGGATTTTGCCACGGCTTGCAAAATGCACGATCCAGTTTTTTGCTTGATTAGATAAGCTACTGTTTTATAAGGAGAAAATTATTCACAAAAGCTGGCACAGGCCCTGCAATAGTATTCATACCCCTGCTGCCAGGACTTACGGCGCAGACTTTTCGAAAAACAGGAGTGTCTCGTATGAAGAAGTTCGCTATTGCTGCCGCTACTGCCACCGCCCTGACCCTGACCCTGGCTAATGCGGCGTTTGCCCAACAGCCTTCCCAGGCTCCGCTGACCGTTGCTGCTGGTGAAGTTACCAAAGCAAAAGAAGCGACCTCCGACACCTGGATCACCACCAAGGTCAAAGCTGACCTGATGACCGAGAAAGGCATTCCGGGTACCGACATCAAGGTCGAAACCAACAAAGGCGTGGTCTCCCTGTCTTCCGAGGTTGCCGTGACCGATTCGCAGAAAGACATGGCGGTCGCTATCGCCAAAAAAATCAAAGGCGTTCAAGCCGTCTCGGCTGATGGCCTGAAAAGCAACTAAGGCGTTTGTCCCGACTCGCTGACCCTTACAGGTTCATGCGAAAGACCAAAAGGATTTGGTCACTCAAAGCCCCGGCACTGGTTGCCGGGGCTTCTTTTTCGGGGGAAAGGAGGGGAAGACGAGGTGGTTATTCCGCGTCCAGATGCAGCGGCGAGATCACTCGGCCATCCGCCTCGGCCTGGCCCAGGCTGGCATCGACGAAGTACACCCGGTCATCCGCCAGCTGGCCTTTATCTACCAGGTAGTCCTTGATACTGCTGGCCCGGGCCTGACCCAACTGGCGCAGCAGCAGGGCGCTTTCGCCCCAGGACTTGAGCACGGCATCGCGCAACTGGGTGGTGCGCTGTTCGCGATCGAGTTGTTCCCACTCCGCTGGAGGCTGTTTCTTCATGCGGGTACGGTAGATGCCTTCAAGCATCGCCGGCTTGTCGCCATCCGGTACTTTCAGCTCGGAGGCCTGGGCTGGCACCTTGTCGCCGCGGCGCTGGAGGATCTTGTAGTAGGTACTCTGGTACTCACGCTCCAGGCGCTGCTGGGCAATCAACGGTCCGTCGCTGCTCTGGGCGCTGGTGCCTTCGATCTCCAGGCGCAAGGCAGGGCGCTCTTTGAGCGCCGTCGCCAGCTTGTCCAGGGCGCTTTGCGCATCCGGGCCCAGGTCGCTGGAGCCAGCGGCAAAGGCGACGTTGCCCAGGTCCTGGGAATCGCCGCCGCTGACCAGCCCGCCGATGAACTTGAAGGGCGCCTGGGCCGCGCGCAGCACCAGGTTGCGCAGGGTCTGCCAGACAATCGGCATGACGCTGAACTGCGGGTCATTGAGGTCGCCAGTCACCGGTAGCTCGATGGAGATCTTGCCGTCGGTGTCCTTGAGCAAGGCCACTGCCAGGCGAATCGGCAGGTCCACCGCATCCGGGCTGTCGACCTTCTCACCCAGCTGCAGTTGCTCGACCACTACCTTGTTCTCGGCCTTGAGCTTGCCTTGGGTGATCACGTAGTGCAGGTCGATGTTCAGCCGGCCCTTACGGATGCGAAAGCCGGCGAACTTGCCCGAGTAAGGCGTCAGGGTGGTCAGCTCGACGCGTTTGAAGCTGGTGGCGATGTCCAGGGCGGCCATCGGGTCGAAGGGGTTCAGCGAGCCTTTGATGGTCACCGGTGCATAGCGATCGACCTTGCCCTTGATATCGACCTTGGCCGGTTTTGGCTGACGGTTGTCGATGGTGCCGATCTGGCCGTTGAGCTGCTGGATGGCGGTGGCGAAGTTCGGGGTCAGGCTGAAGTCGGCAAAGTTGGCCGAACCGTCATTGATATCGATTTCACCGATACGGATGCCCAGTGGTTTTTCCGCAGGCGCCTTGGCTGTGGCCGGCGCCTTGGACTGCGCGGTAGCCGGTTGCGGGATCAGCAGGTCATCGACGTTGGTGGTGCGGTCTTCGTTGATCATGAAGCGCGCGTAGGGCTGCTTGAGGGTCACTTTGCCGATGCTCAGGGCGTCACCGTGGCGGTACGACAGACCATCGAGGTTCAGCTGCTGCCATTTGACGAAGTCGCGATCCTTGATGGTGTCCAGGGTGTGCAGCTGGTTGACCTGAGCCTTGCCGTCAATGCTGAAGGCCAGCGGCTCGGTACTCTTGAGGTCGACGTTGAGGTCGCTGCCGAGCATGCCGCTGCGCAGTTCCAGGCGGATGTACGGGCTGATGTAGGCCTGGGCGACACGCAGGTCGATGTCCTGAGTGTTGACCTTGAGCTTGGCGCTCACCGGCGCCAGGTTGACCTCACCGGCCGCCTGCAGCTTGCCTTGCTTGCCGACACCGGTATCGAGCTTGAGGGTGAAGGGCGACTGGTTGAGGCTGTCGAAATTCTGCAGGTCGAGGTTCAGCGGGCCAACCTCGAGGGCGACCGGTTGTTTCTGCGAGCGGTCGGCCAGGTGTACCTGGTAATTGCGCAGTTGCACGTCTTTGAGCAGCACTTGCCATGGCTTGCTCGGTGCCTCGGCGGCGGCCTTTTCCTTGGCATCCGGCTCGGCGGCGGCAGGTTCGGCTTTCTCTTTGGCCGTGGCTTTGGCCGGCTGGCTGGCAAACAGCTTCTGCCAGTCGAGCTGGCCATCGGACTCTACTGCCGCCCAGGTTTCGAGCTTTTCGCTGCGGATCTTGCCAACGGTGACCCGCTGCTTGGCCAGGTCAATCGAGGTTTCGCTGACATCCAGGCGCGCCAGGCGTGCCAGCGGGCGGCCATCCGGTGCCTTGATGGCAAAGGGGGCAATGCTCACCGAGGTGTTGTCCAGCAGCAGCTCGGTTTCCTTGGACAGGTTCAGCTTGTAGTGGGTATCGAGGCTTACCACACCTTCTTCCAGCACCAGCGGCACGGCATCGCGCACATAAGGCCAGAAAGCTTTCATCTTGCCGTCGGTGACCTTCAGGGTGCCTTCGGAGGCGATCGGTACCAGGCTGAAGTTGCCGGCCCAGTCGATTCGCCCGCCCGCGGGGCCATTGGCGACCAGGGTCATTTCGGTACTGTCTTCGGGCAGGGTGCTGAGGTTCTTCAGTTCCAGGTTCATCGAGTCGTAGAGAAACTCGATCGGCTCGCTCGGGCGCAGGTCCTGGAAATGCAGGTAACCTTCGCTGAGTTTGATGCTGCCGATGCGCAGCGGGAACGGATCGCCCGCAGGCTCTTGCGGCTTGGGCTCGCTCGGCGGCAGCTTGAACAATTGCCTCAGGTTGAGGCTGCCGTCCTTGGCGAACAGCAGCTCGGTACGCGCCTTGTCCAGCTCGACACTGTCCAGGTGCAGGGCACCGCTCCACAGGCTGTTGATTTGCAGGTTGGCGTACAGGCGCTCGAAGCCGACCTGCTCTTTACCCGGCTCGCCAATCTGCAGGCCCCAGAGGGTCAGTTCGAGGCTGAACGGGTTGAGCTCGATCCGCTGCAGGTGCGCCGGCACCGTGGCGTAACTGGCCAGTTGCTGGTTGGCGATACGCAGGGCAACCCCTGGGAGAATCAGAAAGCCTAGCAGGCTGTACAAGGCCACTGCGGCCAGCATGGCGCCGAGGGCGCGTTTCAATCCTTTGGGCATGTGTGGCGTCGTCTGTCTCGAACGGGAGTGCTTGGAGTATGGCACGTAAAAACGGTTCCGAAGCTACTCCAAAAATTAACGAAATTTTGTTTCAGAGCTGAAGAATCAAGGTCTTCAGTGGCGGCTGGCCATCCTGCGACGGAAAGTCGCCGGCAGGTTTGAGCACTTGCCAGTCGCGTACCGGGCGCCCGGCTTTCTCGGCGCAGCGCAGCACTTGCTCGCGCCAGTCGTCGAGGCTGACCTTGGCCAGATTGTTACAGCAAATCAGTACGCCATCGTCGGCGGTGCTCAACAGGGCCGGCTTGAGCAGGCTCTGGTAGTCGCGCAGCAGGTCGACGGTGCCGAAGGCGCTCTTGGCCCAGGCCGGCGGGTCGAGGAACACCAGGTCGAACTGGCGCTGCTCCAGGCGCGGATACGGCGGCAGCTTGTGGCCGCGACGCTGGCTGACCGGCAAGCCGGCGAACTGGCGGATCGCCGGAAAGTAATCGGACTGGATAAAGCTCATCGGCAACAGTTGCGGGTTGAGTGCGCCGTTCTCCTTGCCGACCGCCAGGTTGCCTTCGGCGAAGTCCAGGTTGCACACCTCGCGCGCGCCGCCCGCTGCGGCGCTGAGGCCGACGCCGCAGGTATAGGCAAATAGGTTGAGCACGCTTTTGCCGGCACTGTGCTGCTTGACCCAGCCACGGGCATTGCGCAGGTCGAGGAACAGTAGCGGATCCTGCCCGGCATGGCGGCCACGTACCCGGTAGTTCAGGCCCCATTCGTGGCCGACATGGTCGGCCAGCGCGGCCTCGCTCGCCTGATACACCGGGTCGCGACGATCGATTCGGCTGTTGCCCTGGGAACGGTCGTTGTAGACCAACAGCAGTTCCAGGCCCAGGTGCGCTTGCACCGCCGCGTGCAGCTCCAGCAAGGCGCCGGTCTCAAGGCTTTGGTGGAAGCTTTGCACCAGCAACTGCGGGCCGTAGCGGTCGATGGTCAGGCCGCTGGCGCCTTCCTGGCTGCCATGGAACAGGCGATAGCAGTCGGTGCCCTGGGCATGCAGTTCGGCGAGAAGGCCCTGGCGGGCGTCGAGGGCGGCGCGCAGCGCCTGATTCAAGAGGGACATGCACGTGGCCTTGGTTTGCGGACGTGCAGTTTATCAGTTCAGGCCAGGGGAGGGGCCGTTGCAGCCCCTCCCGCAGTGATCAGCGCTCGATCGCCAGGGCCACGCCCTGACCACCGCCGATGCACAGGGTCGCCAGGCCTTTGCTGACGTCACGCTTGATCATTTCGTGCAGCAAAGTTACCAGCACCCGGCAACCCGAGGCGCCAATCGGGTGCCCCAGGGCAATCGCGCCGCCATTGACGTTGACCTTGCTGGCGTCCCAGCCCAGCTCCTTGCCTACCGACAGGGCCTGGGCGGCAAAGGCTTCGTTGGCCTCGATCAGATCGAGGTCGCTCAACTGCCAGCCGGCCTTGTCCAGGCAGCGGCGGGTGGCGCTGACCGGGCCGATGCCCATGATCGCCGGATCAACCCCGGCGTTGGCGTAGGCCTTGATCCGCGCCAGGATCGGCAGGCCCAGCTGTTGCGCCTTGGCCGCACTCATCAGCAGTACTGCTGCCGCACCGTCGTTGAGCGACGAGGCGTTACCGGCTGTTACCGTGCCGTCTTTCTTGAACGCCGGCTTGAGCTTGCCCAGCGACTCGGCGGTAGTGCCGGCGCGGGGTTGCTCGTCGGTGGCGAAGGCCACCGGCTCACCCTTGCGCTGTGGAATCAGGATCGGGGTGATTTCGTCGACGAAGCGCCGGGCTTCGATGGCTGCGGCGGCTTTCTGCTGCGAGGCGGCGGCGAAGGCGTCCTGTTCTTCCCGGCTGATGCCGTATTTTTCCACCAGGTTCTCGGCGGTGATGCCCATGTGGTAGTCGTTGAACGCATCCCACAGGCCATCGCTGATCATGCTGTCGATCAGTGTGCTGTGGCCCATGCGCAGGCCGGTACGGGCACCCGGCATGACGTAGTTGGCCAGGCTCATGTTCTCCTGGCCGCCGGCGATGATCACTTCGGCATCGCCGCAGCGAATTGCCTGGGCTGCCAGGTGCAGGGCCTTGAGGCCCGAGCCGCAGACCTTGTTCAGGGTCATGGCCGGTACCGCGTGGGGCAGGCCGGCCTTGATCGCGGCCTGGCGTGCCGGGTTCTGCCCGGCACCGGCGGTCAGTACCTGGCCGAGGATGACTTCATCGACCAGTTCGGCATCGATGCCGGTCTGGGTCAGCAACTGGCGGATCACCGCAGCGCCGAGGTCGACGGCAGGAATGTTGGCCAGCGCCCCCTGGTAGCTCCCGACAGCAGTACGGGTGGCGGCAACGATTACGACATCTTGCATGGCGCGGGTCCTCACTCTTATTGGATTTGGCGTCAGAACGGTTCAGGCCCCAGGGCCTGGATAGACCGGCATGGTGGCATAGATGAGCGGGCGAGGGCTATTGGCGTACCGCTCAGGCGATTCCCATACGCCGCCGGGCGCGATGGGCCGAGCCGTCGCGCATGGCCCAGCGCAGCACCGGAGCAGTGCTGTGGATGCCCAGGCGAATCAATCGGCGTTGCAGCGGGTTCTGGCCCAGCTCGAGCATCGCGCTGGCCCATTCCGGCAACAGGTCGATACCGGCGCGCAGCATCAAGGCGCCGACCGGTTGCGCCAGGCGGCTGGGCGCCGGCGCGTCGAGCAGCACCTGCACCACTTCATGGCTGCGCGCGTCGCACAGCAGTTGCGGGCGCATGGCCTGCAGGTAGTCGGCAATTTGCTGGCGTGAGCGCGGCACGTTGCGCGCGCCCAGGCGCTCGGCGATCAGGGCGATCTCGGCGTAGTAGGCGTCCTGTTCGGTGACCGGCATCTGCGGGTTGCGGTAGCGCATGTGGGCGGCAAGAAAGCTGCTGACCTCGGCCACATGCACCCAGGTCAGCAGGTCCGGGTCGCTGGCGGCATAGGGCCGGCCATCGGCAGCGCTGCCGACCACTTGCAGGTGAATTGTGCGCACTTTTTCGATCAGCCAGTTGGCATCCCGGCTCGAACCAAAGGTGGTGCCGGAGATGAACTGGCTGGTGCGGCGCAAGCGGCCGAGCAGGTCCTGGCGAAAGTTGGAATGATCCCATACGCCAGCCAGCGCCAGCGGGTGCAGCAACTGCAGGAGCAGGGCACTGATGCCGCCGATCAGCATGCTCGGGAAGTCGCCGTGCACACGCCAGCTGAGGCTGTCCGGGCCGAACAGGCCGGGGTCGCCCTTGGGGTTTTCCAGGTCGAGCTGACCCAGGGACAAGCCGGTCAGGCTCATTACCTGGGTTTCGATACGGCGGCGAATCGCTTCCATGGTTACCTTGTGTTCAAGGCAGCCGATCAGCGCTGCCGCTTAAGTGTTCAGGCGTTTGTCGATCAGGCCCTGGACCACGCTCGGGTCGGCCAGGGTCGAGGTATCGCCGAGGCTGTCGAGCTCGTTGCAGGCGATCTTGCGCAGGATGCGCCGCATGATCTTGCCCGAACGGGTCTTGGGCAGTGCCGGCGCCCACTGGATCAGCTCGGGTTTGGCGAAGCTGCCAATCTCTTTGCTGACCAGGGCCAGCAGCTGCTGCTTGAGGCTGTCGTCCGGGGTCACACCGTTCATGGGCGTGACAAAGGCATAGATACCTTGGCCCTTGAGATCGTGAGGGTACCCGACAACGGCCGCTTCGGCGATGCTGTCGTGCAGTACCAGAGCGCTTTCCACCTCGGCGGTGCCGATCCGGTGCCCGGAGACGTTGATCACGTCATCGATGCGCCCGGTTATCCACAGGTCGCCGTCTGCGTCGCGGCGCGCACCGTCGCCGGTGAAGTAATAGCCCGGCAGCGGCTTGAAGTAGGTATCGATCATCCGCTGCGGATCGCCGTACACGCCGCGGATCTGCCCAGGCCAGCTGGCCTTGATCGCCAGCATGCCGCTGCCGGGGCCTTCGATCAGCTTGCCTTTTTCGTCCAGCAACACCGGTTGCACGCCGAACAGCGGCTGGGTGGCGCACCCGGGCTTGATTCGCCGGGTGCCCACCAGCGGGCTGATCATGATGCCGCCGGTTTCGGTCTGCCACCAGGTGTCGACGATCGGGCAGCGCTTTTCGCCTACGGCCTCGAAGTACCATTCCCAGGCTTCCGGGTTGATTGGCTCACCGACGCTGCCGAGCAGGCGCAGGCTCTTGCGCGAGGTGCCCGCCAACGGGCCCTGGCCTTCGCGCATCAGCGCGCGCAGGGCGGTGGGCGCGGTGTAGAAGATATTGACCTGGTGCTTGTCGACCACCTGCCAGAAGCGCGAGGCATCGGGGTAGTTGGGCACGCCTTCGAACATCAGGGTAATTGCACCGTTGGCCAGCGGCCCGTAGACGATATAGCTGTGGCCGGTCACCCAGCCGACATCGGCGGTGCACCAGAACACCTCGCCCTCGCGGTAATCGAACACGGTCTTGAAGGTCAGCGCCGCCTGCAGCAGGTAGCCGGCGGTGGTGTGCAGTACGCCCTTGGGTTTGCCAGTGCTGCCGGAGGTATAGAGGATGAACAGCGGGTCTTCGGCGTCCATCGGCTCGGGTGGGCAGTCATCGCTGACCTGCTTGATCGCTTCGTGGTACCAAAGATCGCGGCCTTCGCGCCAGTCGATCTTGCCGCCAGTACGCTTGATCACCACCACCGTACTGACATCCGGGCAACTGAGCAGGGCCTTGTCGACGTTGTGCTTCAGCGCCACGCTCTTGCCGCCGCGCACGCCTTCATCGGCGGTGATCAGCGTGCGACAGTCGGCGTCGAGAATCCGGTCACGCAGGGCATCCGGCGAGAAGCCACCGAACACCACCGAGTGAATGGCGCCAATGCGGCTGCAGGCGAGCATGGCGTAGGCCGCCTCCGGGACCATGGGCATGTAGATGCACACCCGGTCGCCTTTTTTCACCCCGCGCTGCTTGAGTACGTTGGCCAGGCGACAGACCTGCTGGTGCAGTTCGCGGTAGGTGATGACGCTGGAGTCGGCAGGGTTGTCGCCTTCGCGAATGATCGCCGGCTGATCGCCCCGGGTGGCCAGGTGACGATCGATGCAGTTGTAGCTGACATTGAGTTGCGCGCCCTTGAACCAGGCGGCCTGGCCGGTCTTCATGTCGCTCTGCTGGACCTGGCTCCAGGGCTTGATCCAGTCCAGGGCCTTGGCCTGTTCGCACCAGAAGGTGTCCGGGTCGTCGATGGACTGGCGGTACAGGCGCTGGTAGTCGGCCTGGCTCAGTTGCGCCGCTCTGCTGACGGCATCGGCTTGGGGAAAGTCGCTGATATCGAACATGGCGGGGTCCTGTTCTGACGGATTGTTTTTGTCAGGACAGTGTAGCCGCTGCCCCCGGCCGTGTTCGTTCGGCCAGGGGCAGCGCGGGCGGTCAACCGCGGTGACGGCTGCGGAAGAAGTTGATCAGGCCCTGGGTCGAGGCGTCTTCGGCAGGCTCTTCAATGCCGCCGGTCAGGCGCTGGTAGACGCCCTTGCCGAGCTCCTTGCCCAGCTCCACGCCCCACTGGTCGAAGGCGTTGATACCCCAGATGACGCTTTGCACGAATACCTTGTGCTCGTACATCGCCACCAGTGCGCCAAGACGCCGTGGGCTGATGCGCTCGACCACCAGGGTATTGCTCGGGCGGTTGCCCGGAATCACCTTGTGCGGTGCCAGCTTCTGGATCTCGGCTTCGGCCATGCCTTTGTCACGCAGCTCGGCTTCGGCTTCGCTGCGGGTCTTGCCCAGCATCAGCGCCTGGCTCTGCGACAGGCAGTTGGCGTACAGCCACTGGTGATGGTCGGCGACCGGGTTGAAGCTGACCACCGGGACGATGAAGTCGGCCGGAATCAGCTGGGTGCCCTGGTGCAGCAACTGGTGGTAGGCATGCTGGCCGTTGCAACCCACGCCGCCCCAGATGACCGGGCCGGTGTCGTGGTTGACCGGCGTGCCGTCCTGGCGGACGCTCTTGCCGTTGGATTCCATGTCCAGCTGTTGCAGGTGCTTGGTGATGTTACGCAGGTAGTGGTCGTACGGCAGGATCGCGTGGCTTTGCGCGCCCCAGAAGTTGCCGTACCACACGCCGAGCAAGGCCAGCAGCACCGGCATGTTCTGTTCGAACGGTGCGTTCTGGAAGTGCTGGTCCATGGTGTAGGCACCGGACAGCAGTTCCTTGAAGTTGGCGGTACCGATGGCCAGCGCAATCGGCAAGCCGATGGCTGACCACAGCGAATAACGCCCGCCTACCCAGTCCCACATCGGGAAAATGTTTTCTTCACGGATGCCGAAGGCCACGGCGGCGGCCTTGTTGCTGGAAACAGCGATGAAGTGCTTGTACAGCTCGGCTTCCGAACCACCCTGGGCCAGGTACCAGGCGCGGGCGGCCTGGGCGTTCTTCAGGGTTTCGAGGGTGTTGAACGACTTGGACGAAACGATGAACAGCGTGGTTTCGGCGCGCAGCTTGGCCGACAGCTCGTGAAACTCGCTGCCGTCGATGTTCGCCAGGTAATGGCAGCGCACGCCGCGCTGGGCGTAAGGCAGCAGGGCTTCGGAGACCAGCTCGGGGCCGAGGAACGAGCCACCGATGCCGATGTTGACCACGTCGGTGATCGGCTTCTCGCTGTAGCCGCGCCACAGGCCATCATGGATGCGGCCAACCAGCTCGGTCACCTGGTTGAGGACCTTGTGCACCTCGGGCATCACGTTGACGCCGTTGACGCTCAGCTTGTCGCCCACCGGGCGGCGCAGGGCGGTATGCAGGGCCGGGCGGCCTTCGGAGGCGTTAAGGATTTCGCCGGCGAACAGGCCCTTGATGGCCTCTTGCAGACCGACCTCGTTGGCCAGGCCCACCAGCAGCTCGCGGGTCTGGGCGTTGATCAGGTTTTTCGAGTAGTCGAGGAACAGCCCGCAGGTGCTCAGGGAGAATTCTTCGAAGCGCTTTGGCTCGGCAGTGAATGCGTCGCGCATGCTGAAGTCCTGCATGGCTTCGCGGTGTTGCTGGAGCGCCTGCCAGGCGGGCAGGGCGGTAACATCATGAGGGGTGCGGTAATACGCCATCGCTGCAGGTTTCCTTATTGCGTGAACTGCCTTGGACACTGAAAACAGCGCCCCGTTTGCAGGCTGATGCCAATTATAGGCATGCAGCCTGCGTTACAGGGAGAGGCAGCTCAGCGGGCGACCGGGTTACTTGTCGTCAAGGTTCAGGTGCAGGTTGTCGATCAGGCGGGTAGCGCCGAGGAAGGCGGCTACCAGGATCACCAGATCGCGGTCTTCAGGCGTCGCCGGGCGCAGGCTCAGGGCCTGGCGGACTTCCAGGTAGTCCGGGCGAAAGCCTGCTGCAGCCAGTTGCTGCTGGCCGTTGGCGATAAGCGCCGGGTAGTCGCGTTCGCCTTGCTCGATGGCGGCGGCCATCTGGCTCAGCAGGCGATACAGCGCTGGCGCCGTGGCGCGCTGCTCGTTGCTCAGGTAGCCGTTGCGCGACGACAGCGCCAGGCCGTCTTCGGCGCGCACGGTTGGCTCGCCGATGATCTGGATCGGCATGTTCAGGTCGCGCACCAGCGCGCGGATTACCGCCAGTTGCTGGAAGTCTTTCTGGCCAAATACCGCCAGGTCCGGCTGGACCATGTTGAACAGCTTGCTGACCACCGTCGCCACGCCTTCAAAGTGGCCTGGACGGCTGGCACCACAGAGCCCGTCGGACAGCTGCGGGACGCTGACCCGGGTCTGCCCGGCCATGCCGTCGGGGTACATTTCTTCGACCGTGGGGGCGAACAGCAGGTGGCAGCCGGCCTGGAGCAGTTTCTCCTGGTCGGCGGCGAGGGTCCGCGGGTACTTGTCGAGGTCTTCGCTGGGGCCGAACTGCAGCGGGTTGACGAAGATGCTGGCGACGACGAAGTCGACCCGTTGCGCGGCCTTGGTCACCAGCGCGGCATGGCCGCTGTGCAGGTTGCCCATGGTCGGCACGAAGCCGATGCGTTTGCCCTCACTGCGCGCCCGCGCCACGGCGGCGCGCAGTTCGAGGACGGTCTTGACTGTATTCATGCACTGAACCCGTGTTCGCTGGCGGGGAAGCTGACTTCCTTGACGGCGGTTACATAAGCCTTGAGCGCACCTTGAATGTCGCTCTGGCCGGCCATGAAGTTCTTCACGAACTTCGGTACCCGGCCGGTCAGCGACAGGCCGAGCATGTCGTGCAGCACCAGGACCTGGCCGTCGGTGGCGCTACCGGCACCAATACCGATGACCGGAATGCTCACCGCCTGGGTGATTTCGGCGGCAAGTTCGGTCGGCACGCACTCGAGCAGCAACATGGCCGCGCCGGCTTGCTCCAGGGCGATGGCGTCGGCACGCATCTGCCGGGCCTGGTTTTCCTGGCGGCCCTGGACCTTGTAGCCACCGAGGATGTTCACGGTTTGCGGGGTCAGGCCCATGTGCGCGCACACCGGCACGCCACGTTCGGCCAGCAGGCGGATGGTCTCCGCCAGCCAGGCGGCGCCTTCGACCTTGACCATGTGCGCGCCGGCCTGCATCAGCGCGCCGCTGTTGGCGAATGCCTGCTCGGTGGTGGCGCAGGCCATGAACGGCAGGTCGGCAAGAATCAGCGCACCTTCGTTGCCGCGTTTGACGCAGGCAGTGTGATAGGCCATCTCGGCATTGGTTACTGGCAAGGTGCTGTCATGGCCCTGGAGGACCATGCCCAGGGAGTCACCCACCAGCAATACTTCCACGCCGGCACGGCTGGCGGCCTGGGCAAAGGTCGCGTCGTAACAGGTCAGCATGGTTATTTTCTCACCCTTGGCCTTGAGGCTCTGCAGGGTGGTCAGGGTTACTTCTGGCATGAAAAGGAATCCTCGTTCAGGCGCTGTGAAAAACGACTGCGTACAACGCGTGTATTCATCTTCTGGAACAGCACATCATCGATCGTGGTGTTTGAATTACGACCTGTTCCAGGCCTATATACGCCTTTTTGCGACGCTCGGGGCGCCACGGGACGCCTATAGTCGTGAGCGAGGGGGCTGAAGTCAATTACCCTGTTACCGCATTGTTACTAATGCGCTGTTACGGGCGTTACCGGCTGGGGGAACGCCCGGCTACAGGCGCTCGAGGCCGACGAACGGGCAATCTGCCAGTAATTGGGACAGGGGCCGTTGATCGGCCAGGCAGAAGTCTTCGGGCACCAGTTCGGCCAGCGGGTAAAGGACGAACGGTCGCGCCTGGATGTGGTAATGCGGCACTTTCAGGCGGGGCACATCGATGACCTGGTCGCCGTACAGGAGGATATCCAGGTCGAGGGTGCGCGGGCCCCAGCGCTCTTTGCGCTCGCGGCCCTGGTCGGCCTCGATGGCCTGCAGCGCATCGAGCAACTCAAGCGGCGCCAGGGCGGTATCCAGCGCTGCCACGGCGTTGGTGTAACGCGGCTGCCCGGGCGATAGCGATTCGCTGCTGTAGAAAGCCGAAACCCCGGCCAGGGCGCTTTCATGCAACTGCCCCAGCGCCTCGACGGCGCTGCGCAATTGCTGCTCGGGATCGGCCAGGTTGCTGCCCAGGCCAATGAAGGCGCGGACCATCGGTTACTCGCCTGCAGCGCCGTCGGCGCGCTTGCGTTTGCTCGGGCTGCGCTTGCGTTTGCGCGGGCCGGCACCGGCGCCTTCGTCACGGCTGCCGAGCTCACGAATCATGTCGCGGCGCTCGCTGTCGTTGCAGTCCTGGTAGTCGGTCCACCATTGGCCGAGGCCATCGGTTTCTTCGCCCGCGCTTTCACGCAGCAGCAGGAAGTCGTAACCGGCGCGGAAACGCGGGTTGTCGAGCAACAGGTCGGCACGCTTGCCGCTGCGCCGTGGCAGGCGCTCCTGCATGTCCCAGATCTCGCGGATCGGCATGGTGAAGCGCTTGGGGATCGCAATGCGCTGGCATTGTTCGGCGATCAGCTCGTGGGCGGCTTCGTTCATCGCCGGGATCGGCGGCATGCCACGGCTCTGCAGGCGCAGGGCGCGACCCGGCAGGGCTGGCCAGAGCATCGCGGCGAACAGGAAGGCCGGAGTCACCGGCTTGCCCTGCTTGACACGCAGGTCGGTGTTGATCAAAGCCTGGCTGATCAGGGTGTGGGTGTAGGTCGGGTGTTCTTCGAGCGCTTCGGCACTGGCCGGGAACAGCGGGTTGAACAACTCCAGGTCGACGAGCATTTCAAAGGTGTCGGCAGCCTGCCCGGAGAGGAACAGCTTGAGCGATTCTTCGAACAGGCGCGCCGCCGGGATCTCGCGCAGCATCGGTGCCAGTTGGCGAATCGGCTGCACGGTGTGCTTCTCGATACCGAAGTTGAGCTTGGCGGCGAAACGCACAGCACGCAGCATGCGCACCGGGTCTTCCTGGTAGCGCTGGGTCGGGTCGCCGATCAGGCGGATCAGGCGGTTGCGGATGTCGTGTACGCCGTTGGCGTAGTCGAGGATGCGCTCGCTGACCGGATCGTAATACAGGGCGTTGATGGTGAAGTCGCGGCGTTGGGCGTCTTCTTCCAGGGTGCCGTAGACGTTGTCGCGCAAAATTCGCCCACTCTCGTTACGCGACGAGGTGTGGCTGTTCTCTTCTTCGCTTTCCGGGTGGTTGGCGCGGAAGGTGGCGACTTCGATGATTTCACGGCCGAAATGGATGTGAACCAGCTTGAAACGGCGACCGATGATACGGGCGTTACGAAATTCGCCGCGGACCTGTTCAGGGGTGGCGCTGGTGGCGACGTCGAAGTCCTTGGGGGTGATGCCCAGGAGCTGGTCGCGTACGCAGCCACCGACCAGGTAGGCCTGGTAGCCAGCGTTTTGCAGGCGCTCGACGATGTTCACCGCGTGGCGGCTGAACTGGCCACGTTGCAGCGAATGTTGACCACTATTGATCACTTCGGGCGTGGTGCGGATATGGTGCTGGCCACGCACGGTAGGACGGAATGACTGGAACAGCTTCTTCAGCATGGGATGCACTGTTTGAAGGAATGTTCGGCCAAAAACGAAGAATGGCCGCATGATGGGCGGGGATTCTAGCATTTACTCGGTGGATGGTGTAGGCGGTCGCGTCGGACGACGCGCGGGCAGGCTGGGGCGGCAGAAACTACAAGGGGAGCCGAAGCTCCCCAAGAAGTAGTTGCGTGCTCTTATTGTTTTTTTGCCGGGCTTCTTGTTTTTGTTGAGTGCCCTGCCCACAAAAAAAGCTTGTGGGCGGTCTCCCTAACCGGGATCAAGAGCAAACGGATTGCTTTGGTCGCTGAGGTTGCAATGATCATGCGATCCAACCAGTTCAGGCCCTGCTTGAGTGCAGTTTTTATTGTTCTCTGCCTGGTTGTGGGGCAAGCCCCAAATACAACTCCTCTCCAAAAGAATCAGTTAGCTGCGCCTCCGCCGTCTTGTTCTTATTGTGCGTGAGCCGATTCGTCTTATTTTTATTGTCTTTTGCAGTGCTTGTTATTGTTCTTGTACCAAACATATAGCAGGTGCCGTGCCAACTTTTGCAAAGCCCAGTAAAACAAGGGCTTGGAGCGGTTTTGCGGGGTTCGCGGGGCGAAAAAAAACCGGGGCTTCGTTACCGTAAGCCCCGGTTTTTGTTACGACTTCGTGCTGCGGTAACAGTTTGTCGCAAGGTGACAGTGTTACCGCCGCCCACCGTCGAAAACTGCTGAAACGCCTCAGCCTTCGCTGGTGGCCCCGCTCTTGCGCCGCGGGATACCCAGGCGCTGACGACGTTCCCACAGGCACTTGCGACTGACTCCGAGTTTGCGTGCAAGCTCGGTCTCGGTCATGTGGTCCTGGTGCTCGAGGACGAAATGCTGGAAGTAGTCCTCCAGCGACAGGTCTTCAGTCGGCTCGTGGCTGGTGTTGCTGGCATTGCTGCCGGTACCCGGCAGGCTGGCAAACGGATCGTCGTCTTCCAGATCGCTCAGTTCGATGTCGATGCCCAGCAGGTCGGCGGAAATTTCCGGGCTCTCGCAGAGGATTACCGCACGCTCCACGGCGTTTTCCAGCTCGCGCACGTTACCTGGCCAGGAGTAATGCCGGATCGCCTGCTCGGCGTCGTGGCCAAAGCGCAGGTCGTTACGCCCCACGCGCGCACTCTGGCGAGCGAGGAAGGCATTGGCGATCTCGTTGACGTCGGCGCCCCGCTCGCGCAGGGCGGGCAACTTGAGGGCGATGACGTGCAGGCGGTAGTAAAGGTCTTCGCGGAACTGGCCGACCTTGGCCAGGTTCTTAAGGTCGCGGTGGGTCGCGGCAATCAGGCGCACATCGACCTTTTGCGATTGCACCGAGCCGACCCGGCGAATCTCGCCTTCCTGCAGCACGCGCAACAGGCGGGCCTGGGCTTCGAGCGGTAGTTCGCCGATTTCGTCGAGGAACAGCGTACCGCCATCGGCGGCTTCGACCAGGCCGGCACGACCGGCGCTGGCACCGGTAAAGGCGCCTTTCTCGTGGCCGAACAGTTCCGATTCGATCAGGGTCTCGGGAATCGCCGCGCAGTTCACCGAGATCATCGGCGCCTTGGCGCGCCGCGAGAGGTTGTGCAGGGCGCGGGCCACCAGCTCTTTACCGGTACCCGACTCGCCCTGGATCAATACATTGGAATCGGTTGGCGCAACCTTGCGGATCTTGCCGTACAGGTCCTGCATCGGCGGGCAGGAACCGATGATGCCGATCTCGCCGTTGGCTGCAGTGCTGGCCGCCTTGTCGCCGGGCACCGCCTTGCCGTTGCCGCGCTCGGCCGGGGCGGCCGGCGCGTTCTGCCGGTCACGCAGGATGCGCGCCACGGCCTGGAGCATTTCGTCGTGATCGAACGGCTTGGCGATGTAGTCCACCGCGCCCATTTTCATCGAGTCGACGGCAGAGCGCAGGCTGGCGTAGCTGGTCATGATCAGCACCGGCGTGCCCTGGCCGAGCTTGATCAGTTCGGTGCCCGGTGCGCCGGGCAGGCGCAGGTCGCTGACAATCAGGTCGAAGGTCGCAATGCTGAAGCGTTCCTGGGCTTCCTGCACCGAGCCGGCCTCGCTGACCTGGTACTGGTTGCGCTCGAGCAATCGGCGCAACGCCGAGCGGATGATGGTTTCGTCTTCGACGATCAGAATATGCGGCATTGATTCAATTCTCTCGACGGTCTCAGTTCACAGCGGACGTCGCTACGACATGGCGCGGCAGGGTCACTCGGATCCGGGTGCCGCGTTGGCTCTGGCTATCGGCCGGGCTGTCGATGGTGATTTGTCCATAATGCTCTTCCACGATGGAATAGACCAGAGCAAGCCCCAGTCCGGTGCCTTCGCCCGGGTCCTTGGTGGTGAAGAAGGGTTCGAACAGACGATCCATGATGTTTTTCGGGATGCCGCTGCCTTCGTCCTCGACGATCAGGTCGACGGTATGCTCGCTGGCTTCGCTCTTGACCCGCACGGCACTGCCGGGCGGGGAGGCGTCGCGGGCGTTGGACAGCAGGTTGATCAGCACCTGGGCCAGGCGTTGCGGGTCGCCCTCGACCCAGTGGTCCGGGTCGCACAGGTTGAAGAACTGTACTTCGAAATTGCGCCGGTTCAAGGCCAGCAGACCGATGGCGTCCTGGGCCACTTCGGCCAGGCACACCGGCTCGTCGCTGTGTTGGTGGCTGCCGGCATGGGCAAAGCTCATCAGCGACTGGACGATGCGCGAGATGCGTTTGGTCTGCTCCAGGATCTGGCTGCTCAGCTCGGTGATCTCGCCGTCCTCTTCGCGCTCTTCGCGCAGGTTCTGCGCAAGGCAGGCGATACCGGTGACCGGGTTGCCGATCTCGTGGGCCACCCCGGCAGCCAGGCGGCCGATGCTGGCCAGGCGCTCGGAGTGCACCAGCTTGTCTTCCAGGGCCTGGGTCTCGGTGAGGTCTTCAACCAGCAGCACCAGGCCGCTGTTACCCGGTGCCAGTGGCTCGTCGATCGCCGCCTTGTGCAGGTTCAGCCAGCGGGTCTGGCCATCGAGGCCCAGGCGTTGTTTGTGCAGGTGTTCATCCGGCACGTTGATGAAGCCCAAAAGCAGGCCGCGCCAGGGGTCGGCAATGGTGGTCAGGCGCGAGCCGACCACGCGCTTGGCGGGGATGCCGGTGAGCTCTTCCATGGCCTTGTTCCACATCAGGATCTCCTGGTCCTTGGCCAGCGAGCAGACGCCCATCGGCAGTTCCTGCAGGGTCTGGCGGTGGTAACGGCGCAGGGCATCGAGCTCGGCGGCAAGGCCGGTCAGGCGCGAGTGGTAGTCTTCCAGGCGGCTTTCGATGAAGTGGATGTCTTCGGTCACGTAGTTTTCGTTACCGGACTTGTAGGGCAGGAAGGTCTCGACCATGTCCTGGGCCACACTCGGGCCCATCAGCCCCGACAGGTTGGCCTCGATGCGGTCGCGCAGGCGGCGCAGGGCATACGGGCGGCGCTCGTCGAACGGCAGGTAGAGGTCGCGCAGGGCTTGTTCCACTTCCTTCTGCGCAGCCTTGGCACCCAGCGGCTTGGCCAGTTGCGTGGCGAATTCCTGCGGCGAGGCGGCGTGCAGCTCACGGCGCTGCGGGCGGCGCACGTTATCCACCGCGCAGGCCTCGGCGGCGCTGACTTCTTCACTGCTGGCATTGGTGAACAGCGAGATCAGGGTAAACAGCAGCACGTTGGCGGCCAGCGAGGCGATCGCAGCCATGTGCCAACTGGTGTCGTCGAGCACATAGATCATGTTCAGCAGCGGGATGTAGAAGCCTTGCAGGTTGCCCACCAGCGGCAACAGCATGGTCACCATCCACACCAGGATCCCCGCCAGCAGGCCGGCAATGAAGCCGCGGCGGTTGGCGGTCGGCCAGTACAGCACCGAGAGCACGCCCGGCAGGAACTGCAAGGTGGCGACGAAGGCGACGATGCCGAGGTTGGCCAGGTCCTGCTGGCTGCCCAGGGTCAGGTAGAAGCCGAAACCGGCGGCGATGATGGCGACGATCAGCGCCCGCCGGGTCCATTTCAGCCAGCGGTAGATGTTGCCCTCGGCCGGTGGCTGGTACAGCGGCAGCACCAGGTGGTTGAGGGCCATGCCCGAAAGCGCCAGGGTGGTGACGATGATCAGCCCGCTGGAGGCCGAGAGCCCACCGATATAGGCCAATAGCGCCAGTGCCTGGTTGTTGGCGGCGATGCCCAGGCCCAGGGTGAAGTATTCCGGGCTGGTGCTGGCGCCCATTTTCAGGCCGGCCCAGAGAATCAATGGCACCGCCAGGCTCATCAGCAGCAGGAACAGCGGCAGGCCCCAACTGGCGCTGACCAGCGAGCGCGGGTTGAGGTTTTCGGTAAAGGCCATGTGGTACATGTGCGGCATGACGATGGCCGAGGCGAAGAACACCAGCAGCAGCGTGCGCCATGGGCCTTCCTGCAACGGGGTGTGCAGGGCGGCGAGGGCGGTCTGGTTCTGCAGCAGCCAGACTTCCAGCTCATGCGGGCCGCCAAACACGCCGTACAGCGCATACAGGCCAATGCCGCCGAGGGCCAACAGCTTGATCACCGATTCGAAGGCGATGGCGAACACCAGGCCCTCGTGTTTCTCCCGGGTAGCGATGTGCCGCGAACCGAAGAAAATGGTGAACAGGGTGATCAATGCGCAAAAGGCAAAGGCGACCCGCGCCTTGACCGGTTCGCCGGTCAGAATGCTGATCGAGTCGGCCACCGCCTGGATCTGCAGGGCCAGCAGCGGCAGCACGCCGATCAACATGAAGATGGTGGTCAGCGCACCGGCCCAGGTACTGCGAAAGCGGAAGGCGATCAGGTCGGCCAGCGACGACAATTGGTAAGTACGGGTGATCTTCAGGATCGGGTACAACAGCACCGGTGCCAGCAGAAAGGCCCCGGACACCCCCAGGTAACAGGCGAGAAAACCATAGCCGTACTGGTAGGCCAGGCCCACCGAGCCATAAAAGGCCCAGGCACTGGCATAGACGCCCAGCGACAGGGTGTAGGTCAGCGGGTGGCGGATGATCGAGCGCGGGATCATCCCGCGTTCGCTGACCCAGGCCACGCCGAACAGCACCAGCAGGTAGGCGGCGCTGATCAGGATCATCTGGGTCAGGCTAAAGCTCATCGGCATCACGTTGGCTCTGCAGGATAAAGGTCACGACGATGAGGATCAGCCAGAGCAGGTAAGGGCGATACCAGGCTCCGGTTGGCTCGATCCACCAGTCCATGATGGCCGGGGAGAACAGGTAGATCCCCACGACCAGAAGCAGGACCAAACGATAGATATACATGCTGGCCTCAAAGGTTAGGGCGCTGCGGCTTGGACTTATTATTGGCGCAAATGGCTGCGGCGATGGTAACGGGCTTGTGGGTTTTTGCCAAAGAATTGAATTTACTGGGCTTTCTGTGTGAGCCGGGCCCACAAGGATCAGTGCAGATCGGCCTCGGGCACGCTCAGGCGCCGGGGCAGGGCGTCGGGGTTCCAGTGCAATGCGGCATGCGCCAGCACTTCGCCCGGGGTACCGTACTCCATGCCTGCTTCGGTCTTTTGCCCCAGTGCGCGCAGGGCGCGCAGCAGCAGGGGCGTGGCCTGGTCGGCGGCCAGCGGCGGCGAGCGGTAGGACTTGCCCAGCTTGTGCCCGTCCGGCTGCACGATCAGCGGCACGTGCAGGTAACGCGGTTGCGACAGCCCCAGCAGTTCCTGCAGGTACAGCTGGCGCGGGGTGTTATCCAGCAGGTCGGCGCCGCGGACGATATCGGTCACCCCCTGCCAGGCATCATCGAGCACCACCGCCAGTTGATAGGCGTACAGGCCATCGCGGCGGCGAATGACAAAGTCACCCACCTCACGGCCCAGGTGCTGTTCGAAACGGCCCTGCACGCGGTCATCGAAATGGTAGGCCAGCTCCGGCACCCGCACGCGGATGGCGGCGCCTTCGCAGGCATGCCCGGCATTGCGGCACAGGCCCGGGTAAACGCCGTTGTAGCCTTCGAGTTGCTTGCGCGAGCAGGTGCAGGCGTAGGCCAGGCCCTGGCGGAACAGGCGCTCGAGCACTTCGGCATAGGCCGCGTGGCGCTGGCTTTGGTAGACCACCTCGCCGTCCCATTCCAGGCCGTAGCTTTCCAGGGTTTGCAGAATGGCGGCCTGGGCGCCGGGAGCTTCGCGGGGCGGGTCGATGTCTTCCATGCGCACCAGCCAGGTGCCGCCGACTGCCCGGGCATCCAGCCACGAGGCCAGGGCCGCGACCAGCGAACCAAAGTGCAGAAATCCACTGGGCGTGGGGGCGAAGCGTCCGATGTAGCGGGAGTCGTTCATGGCGAGCAGGTATGAAAATGAAACGGGGCGCCTGATGCGCCCCGTTCGGATGGGAGAAGGATCAGCCTTTGCCGACCGTTTTTTCTTTCTTCTCCGCGATTTCCTTGCAGTCAAAGCACAGGTCCGCGGTAGGGCGGGCTTCCAGTCGGCGAAGACCGATTTCAACGCCGCAGGCGTCGCACCAGCCGTATTCTTCGTCCTGGATCTTCTGCAGGGTCTTGTCGATTTTCTTGATCAGCTTGCGCTCGCGATCGCGGTTGCGCAGTTCAAGGGCAAATTCTTCTTCCTGGCTGGCGCGGTCGGCGGGGTCCGGGAAATTGGCCGCCTCGTCCTTCATGTGGTCCACAGTCCGGTCCACACTGGTCATCAGCTCCTGCTTCCAGGCACCCAGGAGTTTGACGAAGTGCTTGCGCATGGGATCGCCCATGTACTCTTCACCCTTGGTTACCTGATAGGGCTCGACACCGTACATGGTCTGAGTTTTTTGCTTTTCTAGGGTGGACATGAATAGACCGCCTCTCACTTTTCTAATCCATTGCGCAGGCTGCTCCATCTCCGGCGCCCGCCGGCCCTGCGACTGCGAGCCGCCGAACTTACCAGATCGAATCGGGGTGCGCTACTCCCGGTTGTCAAGGCCAGGGCAACGCTACCTGGCCTTGATGATCTTTGCAGTGGACCGCAGCTTTTGCCACACGTTCGACCCCGCGCGTGGGTAGAATCATTATTCTAGACCCTTTTGAGAGAAGGCTAATGGCCCAGCCCTACAGTGCGCGCAGTCGCGCCATCGAACCTTTCCACGTGATGGCCCTGCTGGCCCGCGCCAACGAGCTGCAAGCGAGCGGCTGCGACGTGATCCACCTGGAAATCGGCGAACCGGATTTCACCACCGCCGCGCCGATCATCGAGGCCGGCCAGGCCGCACTGGCCCAGGGGCATACCCGTTATACCGCTGCCCGCGGGCTGCCGGCGCTGCGCGAAGCGATTGCCGGGTTCTACCAGCAGCGCTACGGGCTGAGCATCGACCCGCAGCGCATCCTCATCACCCCGGGCGGTTCCGGCGCCTTGCTGCTGGCCGCCAGCCTGTTGGTCGACCCGGGCAAGCACTGGCTGCTGGCCGACCCCGGCTACCCGTGCAACCGGCATTTTTTGCGCCTGGTCGAAGGCGCCGCACAACTGGTGCCGGTCGGCCCCGAGGCCAATTACCAACTCACCGCCGACCTGGTCGAGCGCTACTGGGACCAGGACACCGTCGGCGCCCTGGTGGCGTCACCTGCCAACCCCACCGGCACGGTGCTCGATCGCGATGAGCTGGCAAGCCTCTCGGCTGCCACCCGCGCGCGTAACGGCCATTTGGTGGTGGACGAGATCTACCACGGCCTGACCTACGGCATGGATGCACCGAGCGTGCTGGAAGTCGACGACGAAGCCTTCGTCCTGAATAGTTTTTCCAAGTATTTCGGCATGACCGGCTGGCGCCTGGGCTGGCTGGTGGCGCCACCGGCTGCGGTGGCTGACCTCGAAAAGCTGGCGCAGAACCTCTACATCAGTGCCCCGAGCATGGCCCAGCATGCCGCCCTGGCGTGTTTCCAGCCTGGCACCCTGGCGATTCTCGAAGAACGTCGGGCCGAGTTCGCCCGCCGCCGCGATTTCCTCTTGCCGGCCTTGCGTGAGCTGGGCTTCAAGATAGCCGTAGAGCCACAGGGTGCCTTTTATCTGTACGCCGACATCAGCGCCTTTGGCGGCGATGCCTTTGCCTTCTGCCGGCACTTCCTCGAAACCGAGCACGTGGCCTTCACCCCGGGCCTGGACTTCGGTCGCCACCAGGCCGGGCACCATGTGCGCTTTGCCTACACCCAGAGCTTGCCGCGCCTGCAGGAGGCGGTCGAGCGGATTGCCCGCGGACTACGGAGTTGGCAAGGCTGATGCGCTTTTCTCCACCCCTTGAAACCGCACGTTTGCTGCGCCGCTACAAGCGCTTCCTGGCTGACATCGAGCTGGCCAGCGGCGAGCAAATGACCATCCATTGCCCCAATACCGGCTCGATGTTCAATTGCATGGTCGAGGGCGGCCAGGTCTGGTTCAGCCGCTCCAACGACCCTAAGCGCAAGCTGCCCGGCACCTGGGAAATCAGTGAAACCCCGCAGGGGCGCCTGGCCTGTGTCAACACCGGGCGCGCCAACGCGCTGGTGGAAGAAGCCTTGCGTGCTGGCGTCATCAGCGAACTGGCCGGGTTTACCGGGCTCAAGCGCGAAGTGGCTTACGGCGAGGAGAGCAGCCGGGTGGATTTTCGCCTGGAGTTTGCCGAAGGGCCGGCCTATGTCGAGGTCAAGAGCGTCACCCTGGGCTTTGACGACTCGGCAGTCGCCGCCTTCCCTGACGCCGTCACCCAGCGCGGTGCCAAGCACCTGCGCGAGCTGGCGACCCTGGCCCGCCAGGGTGTGCGCGCGGTGCAGCTATATTGTGTGAACCTCAGCGGGGTCGAAGCCGTACGCCCTGCCGACGAGATCGACAGCGCCTATGCCGATGCCCTGCGCGCAGCGGTGGCCGATGGCGTCGAAGTGCTTGCCTACGGCACGCGGATCGATGGCGAACAGGTTTATATCGATCGGCCTTTGCCGGTGTTGCTCAGTCGATAAGCCAGATGCCCTGGCTGTCTTCGCGACAGTTCAGGGCCGTCAGTTGCTCGCCCTCGCAAGGGCCGGCCACGCATTCGCCGGACTCGATCAGAAACAGCGCGCCGTGGCGCCCGCAGGCAATCAGGCTGGCGCTGCTGTCGAGAAAGGCGTCAGGTTCCCAGTTCAGGGGGATGCCACGATGAGGGCAGTGATTGCGGTACAGGTAGACTGTGCCCGCACGCCGGACCGCGAAAATCCCCAGGTCATTGACACTGAAGCCTCGGCTCTGGCCTTCGCCCAGGTGCTCGGAATGACAAAGAAAATGCATGGTGAGGGTTACTCGAAGTCACAGTGACGGCTTGACGTGCAAATGCAAATAATTATCAAATTGCCTGCATCAGCCGTATCGGACGCTTTATACCGTGCGTCCCCGGCATTATCCACCCGGATTGCCGCTCCTCCTCATTCAAGGAAGCCTGTTATGCGCCCACGTGCCCGCCTGATCGCCCTGTGTGCCGGTCTTGTGTTCAACACCCTGGCCCAGGCCGACACCTTGCCGCAGCGCTGGGTCAGCGCCGGTGGGGCACTGAGCGAGTGGGTGGCGGCGCTGGGCGGCGAGCAGAAGCTGGTCGGGGTCGATACCACCAGTCAGCATCCGCAATCGCTCAAGGCCTTGCCGAGTATCGGTTATCAGCGCCAGCTGTCCGCCGAAGGGGTGCTGAGCCTGCGTCCGGATGTGCTGGTGGGCACCGAAGAAATGGGCCCGCCGCCGGTGCTCGCGCAAATCCGCGGCGCCGGGGTCAAGGTCGAACTGCTGTCGAGCAAGGCCGACCTGGGTGCGGTGGAAAGCAACCTGCAGCAACTGGGGCGCTTGCTCGGCAATGAGCAACAAGCCCGGCAACTGTTCGCCGACTACCGCCAGCAACTCGATGAGCTGCAGGGCAACATCAAGCAACTGCAAACCACCCAGGCCGCTCCCGGAGTGATTCTGCTGGTCGGTCATGCCGGCTCCAAACCGATGATCGCCGGCAAAGGCACCGCTGGCGACTGGTTGCTCAAACAGGCCGGTGCGCGCAACCTGGCAGATAACGAAGGCTACAAGAACTTCTCTGTCGAGGCCTTGGCAGCCCTTGACCCGGATGTGCTGGTGTTCGCCGACCGCAGCCTCAGCGGTGAGCAGGCCTTGCAGGCGCTGCTCAAGGAAAACCCGGCCCTGAATGCTTCGCGCGCCGCCCGTAACAAACGCCTGATCGAACTGGACCCGACCTTGCTGGTGGGGGGGCTCGGCCCGCGTCTGCCGGTTACCTTGCAGAACCTTTCCCACGCCTTTTACCCGACCGCGCAATGAACCGGCTGGTCAAGCCGCGCACGCTGTTCGTCACCCTGACGCTGCTGTGCCTGTTGGCGATCTGGTTGTCGCTGGCGCTGGGGCCGGTCAGCCTGCCGTTGTTCGATACCCTGCGCGCCGGAGCCCGGTTGATCGGGCTGCCGGTGGCCGGCGACGGGCTGGAGCAGGCCGAGCTGATCCTCGGCCAGATCCGCTTGCCACGGACCCTGCTGGGGTTGGCCGTGGGTGCCGTGCTGGCGCTGTCCGGGGTGGCGATGCAGGGGCTGTTTCGCAACCCGCTGGCCGACCCCGGCCTGGTCGGGGTGTCTGCGGGGGCCGCGCTCGGTGCGGCAGTGGCGATTGTCGGCGGCTCGTGGATGGGCGGTATTCCCGAGGCCTTCGGCCCTTATCTGTTATCGCTGTGTGCATTTCTTGGTGGCCTGGGGGTGACGGCGCTGGTGTATCGCCTGGGCCGGCGCGATGGCCAGACCAACGTGGCGACCATGCTCCTTGCCGGCATCGCCTTGACCGCCCTTGCCGGCGCGGCGGTAGGGCTGTTCACTTACCTGGCCGATGACGCCACCTTGCGCACCCTGACGTTCTGGAACCTGGGCAGCCTCAATGGCGCCAGTTATCAGCGCCTGTGGCCGCTGGTGCTGGTGACCGTGGGGGTCTCGCTGTGGCTGCCACGCCGGGCCCAGGCCTTGAATGCCTTGTTGCTGGGCGAGTCCGAAGCCCGTCACCTGGGCATCGAGGTCGAGAAGCTCAAGCGCGAACTGGTGTTCTGCACGGCGCTGGGGGTGGGCGCGGCCGTGGCGGCGGCGGGGCTGATCGGCTTTATCGGCCTGGTGGTGCCGCACCTGGTGCGTTTGCTGGCCGGGCCGGACCACCGCGTATTGCTGCCGGCATCTTTGTTGGCCGGTGCCTCGCTGTTGCTGTTC
The DNA here is from genome assembly GCF_000955865.1 of Pseudomonas sp. 2(2015). Classification (NCBI taxonomy): domain Bacteria; kingdom Pseudomonadati; phylum Pseudomonadota; class Gammaproteobacteria; order Pseudomonadales; family Pseudomonadaceae; genus Pseudomonas; species Pseudomonas sp. 2(2015). The sequence continues at coordinate 14,575 of NZ_JYOF01000014.1, read as the reverse complement.
GCCGACCTGATCGCCCGCTTGGCGCTGGCACCTGCGGAACTGCCGATCGGTATCGTTACCGCGTTCATCGGTGCGCCGTTCTTCCTCTATCTGCTGTTGCGGGGGCGTGCCTGATGCTGTGTGTCGAAAACCTGTCGCTGCGCCGTGGCGAAAACCAGGTCCTCAGCGATATCAGCCTGGCCCTGCAGCCCGGCCAGGTACTGGGCGTGCTGGGCCCCAACGGTGCCGGTAAAAGCAGCCTGCTCGGGGTGATGTGCGGTGAGTTGAATCCCAGCCACGGACGGGTGAGCCTGGATGACCGCGGGCTGTGCGACTGGCCCGGGCAGCAGCGGGCCCAGCGCCTGGCGGTGCTGCCGCAGGTGTCCAGTCTGGGCTTTGCCTTCAAGGTCGAAGAAGTGGTCGGCATGGGTCGCTTGCCGCATAAAACCGGTCTTGAGCGCGACCAGCAGATCATCGACGCGGCCCTACAGGCGGCCGATGCCGGCCACCTGCTCGGGCGCAGCTATCTGGCGCTCTCTGGTGGCGAGCGTCAGCGCGTGCACCTGGCGCGGGTACTGGCGCAGCTGTGGCCAGGCGAAGACGGGCGCATCCTGCTGCTCGACGAGCCGACCTCGATGCTCGACCCGCTGCACCAGCACACCACCTTGCAAGCGGTGCGCGAATTCGCCGATCGCGGCGCCGCGGTGATGGTCATCCTTCATGACCTGAACCTGGCGGCACGCTACTGTGATCGTATCCTCTTGCTCGAACAGGGTCGCAGCCATGCCCTGGATACCCCGCAGCAGGTATTGCGCCCCGATTCGCTCAAGGCGGTGTTCGGCATCGATGTGCTGGTCCAGCCTCACCCCGAGCGGGGGCACCCGCTGATCATCGCCCGTTAGGAGTACCGCCCATGCGTTGTCCCCGCTTGCCCGCATTGTTGCTGTTGCTGGTCTGGGGGCTCGCCGGCTGCCAGTCCCGAGCCGAAGTACCGCCATTGCCCGCCTGGCAAAGCCCCGAAGGCCGCGAGCATGCCGAGCTTGGGCAGATTCGTGAGCTGAGCAGCGGGCGCCTGTTGACGCCCGCGCAACTGCTGGAGCGGCTGGCGCAGGCGCCGCGGCTGCTGGTAGGCGAGAAACACGACAACCCCGACCACCATGCCCTGCAGTTGTGGCTGCTGCGCGCCCTGCAGAGGCAACGGCCGCAGGGCAGCCTGCTGCTGGAGATGCTCCAGCCGGTGCAGCAAGCCAAGGTCGATGCGCTGAAGCAGCAGGCCTTGCCGGCCGATCTGCCGCTGGCGCTTGGCTGGCAGCAAGGCTGGGATTGGGCCCTGTACGGACCGATCGTCCGCGAGGCCCTGGGCCAGCCTTACCCGTTGCTGGCCGCCAACCTCGACACCGAGGAGGTGCGCAGCCTCTATCGCCAGCCGCCACCCTTGAAAGGTGAGCGCTCGACCGCCGCCAAGGTCCGGGCCGTGCTGCTGGAGCAAGTCCGGGAGTCCCATTGCGGCCTGCTGCCCGAAAGCCAGTTGCCGGCGATGCTGGCGGTTCAGCAACAGCGCGACCGGCGTATGGCCGAGCGCCTGCTGGCCGCGCCACAGCCAGCGTTGCTGTTAGCCGGTGGCTATCACGTGCGCAAGGACATCGGCGTGCCCTTGCATTTGGCCGACCTGGGCGCCGAAGCCGGCACGCAGGTGTTGATGCTCGCCGAAGTGGGGCAGGGGGTTGATGCGCAGATGGCTGATTATGTCTGGTACACCCCGGCCTTGCCGGAGCAGGACTACTGCGCGCAGATGCGTAAGGGCGAGTAAAAAGCCCAGGCAAAAAAAGACCCGGCAAAGTGCCGGGTCAATAACCGTGATTAGCCTGATGAGGAGATAATCTGAGAGTCCGAACCAGGGGCTTTCAGGTTACCCAACCAGTCTCGCGACCAGTTGTGATAATCATAACGATTCTCATTTCGTAGTCAAGCGTCGTGATTCAAAATTCCCGATTATTTTTCTGTACGGCAATTTTGCCGTCGAGTTGCTGGTTCAGGGCTTCCTTGCGTTCAGCCGGAATATCGTTCCAGTGCACATCAAGCAAGGCGCCTTCAATCGCGTACAGCAGCACCTTCGAGGCCCGGAAACCCCGGGTACGGACTGCCTTGTAGGCGTTGACCGCACCCAGCCGGCGTAGATCCGAAGCACTGTGGATGCCGACCGCATGCAGCCACTGCGCAGAAGTCTTGCCAAGGTTTTTCAGATGCTGGAGTTCATCGTTCATCAAGCCTCCTTGCGACGGCTGAACGGGTCTTGATTTAGTAATCGCGGCAGGTCAATGAGCAGTGTAGCGGCACTTGGGAAATACGCGGCGTTTTGCCATCCATGTGCCGACGGGTAGCCGAAAGCCCCCGCCAGGCCACGGCCGGCGGGGGTTTCGAAGGTTGCTGTCAGCGTGTGCGGTAGCGCAGGCGGGTGCCGAAGTTGACCGACATGAGAATCTCGTCGGCGCTCAGTTCGCTGGGAAAGTAGGTGCCGGAAATCTGTGCATGGGCCAGGCTTGCGCCTTCCAGGCCGTTGTGACGCAGGTCCAGGCCGCGCAGGTCGGAGGCGCGAAAGTAAGCATCGGTGAAGTCGATGCCGGTGGTGTCCAGCTCGCGCAGGTCGAGCCCGCGAAAATCGCCGCCACGAAAGTCGACGGTGCCATCCTTGGGTTTCTCGCGATTGAAACTGGCGATCTGTTCGTCATGCACCAGCGCATACAGCGCGCTGTCCAGTTGCCGTGGCTGATTCATGAGGCGCCTCCTTGTTTGCACTTGTGGTGACACTATAGTGCCATCATCAAGGAGGCGCGCGGAATCAGGCGTGAACTGTCGACTGCTTCACGTCCTGGGTGGTATCAGAGCCCGGGCAGGCGCTGGCGGATCTGCTTGACCAACAGGTCGAGGCTGCCACTTTCGTTGGTTTCCACGCGCTTGCTTTGCAACAGCTCTTCGGCGCTGAGCGGATCACGGCTGGCCTGTTGCGCCTTGACCACGTCCAGGGTGGCATCCGACGGATCGTTCTGATCGGCCTGACGCTGGGCCAGCCAGCTAGCGATCACCGCATCCGGGGCGTTGCAGTCGAGGATCAGGAACGGCACGCCGGTTTCGCTGGCAACGCCGGCGGCGGCCTGGCGCTGCTCGTGCTTGAGGTAGGTGGCGTCGATAACTACCGGGAAGCCAGCACGCAGGATGGTTTCGGCCAGCTGGTGCAGACGCTGGTAGGTGGCCTGGCTGGCGTCTTCGCTATAGATGCCGGCTTGCAACTGACCGGCATTGGCGCTGGCTTGCTCACCGAACATGCGCTTGCGCTCGACGTCCGAACGCAGGCGAATGGCGCCCAGGGCGTCGACCAGGCGCATGGCCACGTGGCTCTTGCCGACTGCAGACACACCATGGGTGATGGCCAAAAAGCGCGAAGGGATGGCGCTGTAGCTTTCCGCCAGGTTGGCATAGTTGCGGTAGGTGCGCAGGGTAGTGGCGCGCTGCACCGCATCGGCGTTGGCCGGCATGCTGAACAGGGCGACCTTGGCCCGCACCAGGGCGCGGTAGGCCTTGTAGAAGTTAAGCAGTTCCAGGCCGGCATAGTCACCGGTCAGTTCCAGGTACTGGCTGACGAAGCGGCGCGACAGCGATTTCAGCCCGCGGTCTTCGAGGTCCATGGCCAGGAACGCGGCATCGGCGTAGACGTCGGTCAGGCGGAACGGCTCGTTGAATTCAATGCAGTCGAAAATCACCACCTTGCCATCGATCAGGGTGGCGTTGCCCAGATGGATGTCACCGTGGCATTCGCGAATGAAACCTTCGGCCTTGCGCTGCTCGAGCAGGCCATGCAGGCGCTTGAAGCTGTCCTGGGCCCAGGCTTGCAGGGCATCGAGCTGCTGCAGGTCGGCCTTGTCGGAAAGGAACGGGCGAATCTGCTCGAAGTTCTGCTCGACCGGGGCCATGACGCTGTCCGGCGTGCCCAGCGGATGCTCGACGGCAACTTTTGGCGCGGCCAGGTGGAAGCGGGCGATCTGCTCGGCCATCTGGTCGATGTGCGCGGCGGTCAGTTCGCTGTTGGCCTGCAGGGTGCTGAGCATCTGGCTCTGGGGGAACTGGCGCATTTTCAGCGCGTATTCGATCGGCTCGCCTTCGCCGCCCAGTTGGGGCGCTTCGGCGCTGCCGGTGATCGGCAGTACTTCCAGGTACAGGTCGTCGGTCAGGCGCTGGTTCAGGCGCAGCTCTTCGGCGCAGAAGTGGGCACGCTGGGACAGCTCGGTAAAATCGAGGAAACCGAAGTTCATCGGCTTCTTGATCTTGTAGGCATAGTCACCGGTGAGCAGCACCCAGGAGATATGCGTCTCGATGACCTGAAATGCCTTCACCGGGTGAGGGAACAGGGCGGGATTCTGCAGGGCTGTGATCAAGGCTTGGCTCACGGGCGATCCTTCTGGGTCGGAGATTCGAATCGGCCATTATGGCCGCAAGCGGGGCTGGTGCAAACCGCCGGAGGGCGCCTGTCGATGATTGATAAAGTGCGTATAATCCGCCGCCATGACTCGATCCCGATCCCCCCGTACCGCTAAAAAACGCCCGTCTGGCCGCTCGCGTGCCTGGCTGGGCTGGGCCTTGAAGCTCAGCCTGGTCGGCCTTGTGCTGGTGGCGGGCTATGCCATTTACCTCGATGCTGTGGTCCAGGAGAAATTCTCCGGCAAGCGCTGGACCATCCCGGCCAAGGTGTATGCCCGGCCGCTGGAGCTGTTCGTCGGCCAGAAGCTGAGCAAGGCCGACTTCCTCATCGAACTCGATGCTCTCGGCTATCGCCGCGAAAGCGTCGCCAATGGCCCGGGTGCGGCGGCAGTCAACGGCAATACCGTCGATCTCAATACCCGTGGCTTCCAGTTCTATGAAGGCATGGAAAGCGCACAAGCGGTGCGCGTGCGCTTCTCTGGCGACTATGTTGCCGGGCTCAGTGGCGCCAACGGCTCGAAACTCGACGTGGTGCGCCTTGAGCCGCTGCTGATCGGCGGCCTGTACCCGAAAAACCTCGAAGACCGCATCCTGATCAAGATCGACCAGGTGCCGCCGTACCTGCTGGAAACCCTGGTGGCCGTGGAAGATCGCGACTTCTATCACCACTTCGGCGTGTCGCCCAAGTCGATTGCCCGGGCAGTGTGGGTCAACACCTCGTCCGGCGCCATGCGCCAGGGCGGCAGTACCCTGACCCAGCAGTTGGTGAAGAACTTCTACCTGACCAACGAACGCAGCCTCAGCCGCAAGCTCAATGAAGCGATGATGGCCCTGCTGCTTGAGCTGCATTACGACAAGCGCGAAATCCTCGAGGCCTACCTCAACGAAGTGTTCGTCGGCCAGGACGGCCAGCGTGCGGTGCACGGCTTCGGCCTGGCCAGCCAGTTCTTCTTCAGCCAGCCGCTGTCGGAGCTCAAGCTGCACCAGATCGCCTTGCTGGTCGGCATGGTCAAGGGCCCTTCCTATTACAACCCGCGGCGCTACCCGGAGCGGGCGACGGTGCGGCGTAACCTGGTGCTCGACCTGCTGGCCGAACAGGGCGTGGCCACCCCGGAAGCGGTGGACGCAGCGAAGAAAATGCCACTGGGCGTGACCAAGCGCGGCAGCCTGGCCGACAGCTCCTACCCGGGCTTCCTCGACCTGGTCAAACGCCAGCTGCGCCAGGACTATCGTGACGAAGACTTGACCGAAGAAGGCCTGCGCATCTTCACCAGCTTCGATCCGATCCTGCAGATGAAATCCGAAGCGGCCATGGCTGAGACCTTCAAGCGTCTGGCCGGGCGCAAGGGCGCCGATGAAGTCGAAGCGGCGATGGTTGTAACCAACCCGGAGACCGGCGAAGTCCAGGCCCTGATCGGTAGCCGCCAGGCAGGTTTTGCCGGCTTCAACCGCGCGATCGACGCGGTACGGCCGATCGGCTCGCTGGTCAAGCCGGCGGTGTACCTGACCGCCCTGGAAAAACCGAGCAAATACACCCTGACCACGTGGGTGCAGGACGAGCCGTTCTCGGTCAAAGGCGCCGATGGCCAGGTGTGGAAGCCGCAGAACTACGACCGTCGTTCCCACGGCACCATTTATCTGTATCAGGGCCTGGCCAACTCCTACAACCTGTCGACCGCCAAGCTCGGCCTGGAACTGGGCGTGCCGAACGTACTGAAAACCATCGGCCGGCTGGGCGTCAACGTCGACTGGCCGGCGTTCCCGTCGATGATGCTCGGCGCCGGCGGCATGTCGCCGATGCAAGTCGCAACCATGTACCAGACCCTGGCCAATGGCGGCTTCAACACGCCGATGCGCGGTATTCGCAGCGTGCTGACTGCCGAAGGCGAGCCGCTCAAGCGCTATCCGTTCCAGATCCAGCAAACCTTCGATCCGGGCGCCATTTATCTGGTGCAGAACGCCATGCAGCGGGTCATGCGCGAAGGTACCGGGCGTTCGGTCTACAGTGTGCTGCCAAGCTCGTTGAACCTGGCGGGCAAGACCGGTACCAGTAACGATTCCCGTGACAGCTGGTTCGCAGGCTTCAGCCAGGATTTGCTGGCAGTGGTGTGGCTGGGGCGTGACGACAACGGTAAAACGCCATTTACCGGAGCCACCGGTGCGCTGCAGGTCTGGACCAGTTTCATGCGCAAGGCCGACCCGCTGCCACTGGACATGCCGCTGCCCGACAACGTGGTGCAGGCCTGGATCGATCCGCATAGCGGCCAGGGCTCGGACGCCAGTTGCCCGGGCGCCGTGCAGATGCCGTATATTCGCGGAAGTGAACCGCCGGCCGGAGCCGCCTGTGGTGGTGAGCCGGATCCTGCCGAGTCCGTCATGGACTGGGTCAAGGGTTGGATGAATTAAGCATTAGCCTAGAGAGGGTGTGCAGTGAACAAGTGGTGGTTTCCAGCCTTGACGGCGCTGGCTTTGCTCAATGGCTGCGCCAGCAATCCGCGCGGCTCCATTCCCGTGGTCGACTCCAGTACCCGGGTCTCCAACAGCGAGCGGGTTACGGCCAACCGTGGCGCGCCGGCGCAGGTCAATAACGGTACGCGCCAGGCGCAAGCCGTGCCGCAGGACTCCGGGGTGATGGTCATGGTCCCGCAGGGTTCCGGCGCCGCACCGATCCAGACCTTCCCGGCGTCCACCGGCGCCGCGCCGATCAGCACCGGTCCCATTACACCGGGCCCGAGCAGTACGACGCCGTTCGACAGCAGCGCGACCAACGCCGGCAGCTACACCATGCCGAGCACCAGCGCGCCGAGTGCACCGAGCGGCATTCCGCGCTCCAGCGCTGCCAGCGGTGGCCTGTCGGCTGACGAACAGCTCGACGGCCCGGTGCTGGCGCTGCTGACCACCGCCCAGCAACAGCAGAGCGGCGGCGACTACAACGGCGCTTCGTCGAGCCTGGAGCGTGCCCAGCGCATTGCCCCGCGCGAGCCGCAGGTGCTTTACCGTCTGGCCCAGGTACGCCTGGCCCAGGGCGATGCTGCGCAGTCCGAGCAACTGGCGCGCCGCGCCCTGACCTACGCCAACGGTCGCCCCGACCTGCAGGCCGGGCTGTGGAACATCATTGCCCAGTCGCGCGAAAAGCAGGGTGACTCGGCCGGTGCAGCGCTGGCCCGGCAGAAAGCCCAGGTCAACCTGTAATGGATCAACGCATCCTCGATATCGCCGATCACCTGCTGTTGATCGAGCGCGAGCTGCACGTCCAGGGCTGGTGGAGCGAGCAGCCGCCAAGCCCCGAGGCGCTGGCAAGCACAGTGCCCTTTGCGGTCGACAGCATGAACTTCGATCAGTGGCTGCAGTGGATTTTCCTGCCAAGAATGAAAGTGATTCTCGAGAACGGACTGGCGCTGCCAAATGCCTCCGGGATCCTGGTCATGGCTGAAACGGTATACGTCGACCGCCCGGAGCAAAGCCGCGAGCTACGCAGGCTGCTAGCAGAGTTTGACCAATTGATCAGTCCTTCTGCCTGAATTTCCCTCTTTTCACCCTTGGAGCCACAGATTGTGGCTCTTTTTGTTTGTATTGTTAGTATTTCTGCTGCTGTCACTGGTATTAGTGGTGGCTGTAGATAGTCCTTGGGCGAAATTGGCAATAATTTTTCTTGACTTGCGCGCGCCGAAAAAGAAGAATCCAGATTCCGCTGTAGAGGGACTGCCAGAAGCAGACCCGCTAAGCAGATCATGAGGCGCACACCCGCGCCGACCTGTTACACCCCGCAACGCGTTACCTCGCGCTGGGTGGGAAAACCCCGCAACACTTTGGGGCGCTCCCAATACTTGCTCAGTCAGTGCTGACGTAGTCGGCGATTTCGTCGCTCATGCTCTGCTTGGCAGTAAACCTATTAAGACCCGTCCACCGTGGACGGTATTCTGGCGTTTTAGAGGTGAACAACGTGGAGCTTTTATCTGGCGCTGAGATGGTCGTCCGCTTTTTGCGTGACGAAGGCGTTAAGCACATCTACGGGTACCCTGGTGGTGCTCTCCTTCATGTTTACGATGCCCTGTTCAAAGAACCGGAAGTAAGCCACATCCTGGTTCGTCACGAGCAGGCCGCAACCCATATGGCGGACGGTTACGCCCGTGCCACCGGCAAGGCCGGCGTGGTACTGGTGACCTCGGGCCCTGGCGCGACCAATGCCATCACCGGTATTGCCACCGCGTACATGGACTCCATTCCGATGGTCATCCTCTCCGGTCAGGTGCCAAGCACCATGGTCGGTACCGATGCCTTCCAGGAAACCGACATGATCGGTATTTCCCGGCCGATCGTGAAGCACAGCTTCATGATCAAACACGCCTCGGAAATCCCTGAAGTCCTGAAAAAAGCTTTCTATCTGGCGCAATCCGGTCGCCCGGGCCCGGTCGTGGTCGATATCCCCAAAGACATGACCAACCCTGCGGAAAAGTTCGAATACGTCTACCCCAAAAAGGTCAAGATGCGTTCCTACAGCCCGGCTGTGCGTGGCCACTCGGGGCAGATCCGCAAGGCTGCCGAGATGTTGCTGGCTGCCAAGCGTCCAGTGGTCTATGCCGGTGGCGGCGTGATCCTCGGCGGCGGCTCTGCAGCCCTGACCGAAGTTGCGCAGATGCTCAACCTGCCGGTCACCAATACCTTGATGGGCCTGGGCGGCTATCCGGGTACCGATCGCCAGTTCCTCGGCATGCTCGGCATGCACGGCAGCTACACCGCCAACCTGGCCATGCACCACGCTGACGTGATTTTCGCCGTCGGTGCGCGCTTTGACGACCGCGTGGTCAACGGCCCGGCCAAGTTCTGCCCGAACGCCAAGGTTATCCACATCGACATCGACCCGGCGTCGATCTCCAAGACCATCAAGGCCGACGTGCCGATTGTTGGCCCGGTCGAGAGCGTGCTGAGCGAAATGGTCGCGACCTTGCGCGAAATCGGCGAGCAGCCAGACAAAGCCGCCATGGACGCCTGGTGGAAGCAGATCGAAGAATGGCGTGGCGATCGCGACATGTTCCCTTACGACAAGGGCGACGGCAGCGTAATCAAGCCGCAGACCGTGATCGAGACCCTCTGCGAAGTGACCAAGGGCGATGCCTTCGTTACCTCCGACGTTGGTCAGCACCAGATGTTCGCGGCGCAGTACTACCGCTTCAACAAACCCAACCGCTGGATCAACTCCGGTGGCCTGGGCACCATGGGCTTCGGTTTCCCGGCGGCCATGGGCGTCAAGCTGAACTTCCCGGACCAGGACGTTGCCTGCGTTACCGGCGAGGGCAGCATCCAGATGAACATCCAGGAGCTGTCGACCTGCCTGCAGTACGACCTGCCGGTGAAGATCGTCAACCTGAACAACGGCGTCTTGGGCATGGTCCGCCAATGGCAGGACATGGCCTACAACAGCCGTCACTCGCACTCCTACATGGAATCGCTGCCTGACTTCGTCAAGCTGGCCGAGGCCTATGGTCACGTGGGTATCCGCATCACCAGCCTGAAAGACCTCAAGCCCAAGCTCGAGGAAGCGTTCGCCATGAAAGACCGCCTGGTGTTCATCGATATCCAGGTCGACAACAGCGAGCACGTCTACCCGATGCAGATCAAAGACGGCTCCATGCGCGACATGTGGCTGAGCAAGACGGAGCGTACCTAATCATGCGGCACATTATTTCCCTGCTGTTGGAAAACGAACCCGGTGCCTTGTCTCGCGTGGTCGGTCTGTTCTCGCAGCGCAACTACAACATCGAAAGCCTGACGGTGGCGCCAACCGAAGACCCGACCCTGTCGCGTCTGACGTTGACCACGGTCGGTCACGATGAGGTGATCGAGCAGATCACCAAAAACCTGAACAAGCTGGTTGAAGTCGTCAAGCTGGTCGACCTCTCGGAAAGCGCGCACATCGAACGTGAACTGATGCTGGTCAAGATCAAGGCCACGGGCGCCCAGCGCGCGGAGATCAAACGCACCACCGATATCTATCGTGGGCAGATCGTCGACGTCAGCAGCAGCGTCTATACCGTTCAGCTGACTGGCGCCAGCGACAAGCTTGACAGCTTCATTCAGGCCATCGGTACCGCGTCCATTCTCGAAACAGTGCGCAGCGGCGTTACCGGCATTGCCCGTGGCGACAAAGTGCTCAGCATCTAACTCAAAAAATTAGCGATGGCCCTATGGGCCGAGATAACAGGGGTATTTTCATGAAAGTTTATTACGACAAAGACTGTGACCTTTCCATCATCCAGGGCAAGAAAGTTGCCATCATCGGTTACGGCTCCCAGGGCCACGCTCAGGCGTGCAACCTGAAGGACTCCGGTGTGGACGTCACTGTCGGTCTGCGTAAAGGTTCGAACACCGTTGCCAAAGCCGAAGCTCACGGCCTGAAAGTTGCCGATGTAGCGACCGCTGTTGCCGGTGCCGACCTGGTCATGATCCTGACCCCGGACGAGTTCCAGTCCCAGCTGTACAAGAACGAAGTCGAGCCGAACATCAAGAAAGGCGCCACCCTGGCCTTCTCCCACGGTTTCGCCATCCACTACAACCAGGTCGTTCCACGCGCCGACCTGGACGTGATCATGATCGCGCCAAAAGCGCCAGGTCACACCGTACGTTCCGAGTTCGTCAAAGGCGGCGGCATCCCTGACCTGATCGCGATCTACCAGGACGCTTCCGGCAATGCCAAAAACGTTGCCCTGTCGTACGCCGCAGGCGTCGGTGGCGGCCGTACCGGCATCATCGAAACCACCTTCAAGGACGAGACTGAAACCGACCTGTTCGGTGAACAAGCCGTTCTCTGCGGCGGTACCGTCGAGCTGGTCAAAGCCGGTTTCGAAACCCTGGTTGAAGCGGGCTACGCGCCAGAAATGGCCTATTTCGAGTGCCTGCACGAACTGAAGCTGATCGTTGACCTCATGTACGAAGGCGGTATCGCCAACATGAACTACTCGATCTCCAACAACGCCGAGTATGGCGAGTACGTGACCGGCCCAGAAGTCATCAACGCCGAATCCCGCCAGGCCATGCGCAACGCTCTGAAGCGCATCCAGGACGGCGAATACGCCAAGATGTTCATCAGCGAAGGCGCCACCGGCTACCCTTCGATGACCGCCAAGCGCCGCAACAACGCTGCCCACGGCATCGAAGTCATCGGCGAGCAACTGCGCTCGATGATGCCTTGGATCGCAGCGAACAAAATCGTCGACAAGGCCAAGAACTGATCTTGTCCTGATGCGATGAAAACGCGGCTTCGGCCGCGTTTTTTCGTTTAGGCGGTCAGCTTCTGGTATAAAGCTTCATCGTTTGTCGGCGAACCCTCGTCGCAGACGTCTGTCGAAACTTTCCACACCGTTGCAAGGTAATGTCCATGAGCGAACGTCCCGAAGAGCCGAACAAGGCCTCTGACGCCGAAAGCCTGCTACCGATCGATGAGCATGTTGAAGAAGGGCATGACGCCGAAGGACGCAAGGTTCGGCATCGCGGCATCTATCTGCTGCCCAACCTGTTCACCACTGCGAACCTGTTCGCCGGTTTCTATTCGATCATCAACTCTATGAGTGCCCAGGCGGCCCTCAGTGCGGGTGATCCACGCGAGGCGAGCAAGTATTTCGCCTTCGCCGCCATCGCCATTTTTGTCGCCATGGTCCTTGATGGCCTGGACGGCCGCGTGGCACGCATGACCAACACCCAGAGCGCCTTTGGTGCCGAGTACGACTCGCTGTCGGACATGGTTGCCTTCGGTGTCGCCCCGGCATTGCTGGCCTTCGGCTGGGCCTTGGGTGACATGGGCAAGGTCGGCTGGATGGTCGCTTTCATCTATGTCGCTGGCGCCGCGCTGCGTCTGGCGCGCTTCAACACCCAGGTCGGCAAGGCCGACAAGCGCTACTTCATCGGCCTGGCCAGCCCGGCGGCAGCCGGCGTGGTGGCCGGTACCGTCTGGGCTTTCAGCGACTATGGCATCCAGGGCTCGAAGCTGTCGTTCCTGGTGGCGCTGCTGGTGGCGGCGGCCGGTATGCTGATGGTCAGCAACATCAAGTACAACAGCTTCAAGGAGCTGGACCTCAAGGGGCGCGTGCCGTTCGTAGCGATCCTCGCCGTGGTGCTGGTGTTCGCGGTAGTCTTCAGTGACCCGCCGCGCATCCTGCTGCTGGTGTTCCTCGGCTATGCGGCCTCCGGTCCTGTGCAATACCTGTTGCGCATGCGTCGGCGGAAAAACATCGAGTGATGTAATTTCGCTAGGGCTCCGTAGTCTACTGGTGCATCAGTCCTCCAGTTCTACGGAGCCATCATGCTCATCAAGCTGCCCAAAGCCTCCGATTGCAAAGAATCGGACGTCACCCCCGAATCTCTCTATGTCTCTCGCCGCGCCATGCTTGGTGGGTCGCTGGCTGCCCTGGCGGCAACCGCGCTGCCACGCTGGGCCAGTGCTGCCGATCCATCGCGCTATGCCGATGTCGAGGCGGGCAGGGCGCCAGGCTGGTTCAACGACAAGCTCGCCGCTACCCAGTGGCAAGCCGTAACCGCGCCGGGGGAGGCGACCACGCCTTTCAAGGACGCCACCCACTACAACAATTTCTATGAGTTCGGTACCGACAAGGGTGATCCGGCGGCCAATGCCGGCAGCCTGAAAACCGAACCCTGGACCGTGGTGGTGGATGGCGAGGTCGGCAAGCCCGGGCGTTATGCCCTCGAAGACTTCATGAAGCCCTACCAGCTGGAGGAGCGCATCTATCGTCTGCGCTGCGTGGAGGCCTGGTCGATGGTCATCCCCTGGTTGGGCTTTCCGATTTCGGCACTGCTCAAGCAGGTCGAGCCAACCTCCAAGGCCCGCTACATTCGCTTCGAAACGTTGCAGGACCCGAAGACCATGCCTGGTCAGCGCTCAAGCTTTGCCCTGATCGACTGGCCTTATATAGAAGGCGTGCGCCTGGATGAGGCGATGAACCCGCTGGCCATTCTCGCCGTCGGCATGTACGGGCGCGAACTGCCCAACCAGAACGGCGCGCCGTTGCGTTTGGTGGTGCCATGGAAGTATGGGTTCAAGAGCATCAAGTCGATCGTGCGCATCAGCCTGGTCGAAGAACAGCCACGTACCACCTGGCAGGCGATTGCCCCGGATGAATATGGCTTCTATGCCAACGTCAACCCCGAGGTCGATCACCCGCGCTGGACCCAGGCTCGTGAGCGGCGCCTGCCCAGCGGCCTGTTCAGCCCCAATGTGCGGCCCACGCAGATGTTCAATGGCTATGCCGAAGAAGTGGCAGGGCTTTACAGCGGCCTCGACCTGCGGAAGAACTACTGATGCGCTATCCACTGTTCAGGCTTGGCATCTTTATCCTGGCCAGTATCTGGCCGCTGTGGTGGTTATATGAAGCGGCCATGGAGGCCCTTGGGCCGGACCCGGGCAAGATCCTCGTTGATCGCCTGGGGCTAGGGGCTTTGATCTTCCTGTTGATAACCCTGAGCATGACGCCCTTGCAGCGCCTTACCGGGTGGTCGGGCTGGATCGTCTCGCGGCGCCAGCTGGGGTTGTGGTGCTTTGCTTATATAGTGCTGCACCTGAGTGCCTACATGTTCTTCGTGCTTGGCCTGGACTGGGGGCAGTTGGGCGTAGAGCTGAGCAAGCGTCCCTACATTATTGTCGGCATGCTGGGATTTGTCGGTTTGCTGATATTGGCGGTGACATCCAACCGCTACAGCCAGCGTCGCCTGGGTGCTCGCTGGAAGAAGTTGCACAAGCTGGTGTATGTCATCCTCGGGTTGGGCTTGCTGCACTTTCTCTGGGTGGTGCGGGCTGATCTTAAAGAGTGGTCCATATACGCCGTTATTGGTTTGTTCCTGCTGGCCCTGCGCATTCCCGCGCTTGAGCGGCGAATTCCGCGGTTGGTAACGCGTAAAACACCGCCTTTGAAACAAAGTTGAAATAAGTCCTTGACGCCCCTGCAGATCTCTCTATAATTCGCCCCACTTCCGGCGCAGTCGGAACTGAAAACTCCTTGATTTTCAAAGAGTTAGCGGTCCCAGGGTCATCCGGAGGTGCTTCGATCGAAAGATCGGCAGCGGTGAAAAAGGCAGTTGACAGCGGTTTGAAACGCTGTAGAATTCGCCTCCCGCT
>NZ_JYOF01000013.1:0-179984 GCF_000955865.1 Pseudomonas sp. 2(2015) | reverse complement strand
TCGCCGAGCTCGGCCTTGTGCTTGCGCAATACTTCGCCGAACAGGCGGATCAACTCACCGCGGCGTGGGGCCGGGACGTTGCGCCAGGCCTGGAAGGCTTTTTCGGCCTGATCGATCTTGGCGGTTACCTGGGCTTTGCTTTCCAGGTGCACCGCGGCAATCGCGCTGCCATCGATAGGGGTGTGAACGGGATGGTTACCGTGGGTGTAGGCAGTGGCCGGGACACCGAGGCGGTCAAGCAGTCCATCAACCATTTTCTTCTCCTGCATGCGATGAGTGGTTGAAATAGTGATAGGGATCAGTATTAATCCGATCACTCTGGCGCAACAAACGACCTTTATTCTGCATATCATTCCGCCAGGTAATGATCTACTGGCTTAGAGACCGCTATGTCCAAACGTCTGGTGCCATCGATGGCCGCCCTGCAGTGTTTCGAGGCTGCCGCCCGGCACCTGAGCTTCACCCGCGCCGCCGAGGAGCTGCACCTGACCCAGAGCGCAGTGAGCAAGCAGGTGGCCCAGCTTGAAGAGATGCTCCGCCATCATTTGTTTCTGCGCATCCGCCGGCGCCTGCAGCTGACACCAGCAGGCGCGCTGTACCTGGCCGAGGTCAACAAGATTCTCACCCAGGTCGATATGTCCAGCCGTTACATCATGTCCTACGGCGAGCAGACCGAAGTCCTCAAGGTAGCCACTCAACCGAGCTTTGGCGTGCGCTGGCTGATTCCGCACCTCAAGGGCTTCGGCAAGCAGCACCCGAACATCCACCTCGACATCCGCAACGAAATGGAACCCTTCGCCCTGTTGCAGGCGACCGCCGACGTGGTGTTCTTCTTTGGCCAGGGCACCTGGCCTGGCGCGACCTGCATCGAGCTGTTCGGTGAAGAAGTGCTGCCGGTATGTGCGCCAGAGCTGTTGCAGGGGCGCACGCTCAGGGACGCCAGCGAACTGGCCGAACTGGTGCTGCTGCAAAGCACCTCGCGCCCGGAGGCCTGGCATGAGTGGTTCCTGGAGCAAGGCCTGCACTCGGCCCACAGCTATCACGGGCCGCGCTTCGACACCTTCTATATGAGCCTGAGCGCTGCCCAGTCCGGCTGCGGCGTGGCCCTGGTACCGCGCTACCTGGTGGCCCAGGAGCTGGCCGAGGGCAAACTGGTCGTGCCCTGGCAGCACAGCATGCGCAGCAATGGCGCGCATTTCCTGGCGTTTTCCGAGCATGCCGCCGAGGTGCCGAAGGTGCGCGCCTTGGTCGACTGGATTCGCGCTGAGCTGGCCGGGCAAGATTGATAATTTTTGGAATGACGCATCGACTTTTTTTCGCTTGTGCAGGTACTGCATTCCTCGCTTTCATGTAAGGGTGCCCACTTACCAGGAAGCTTTCGATGCCCGCTCAAGATTTCGTCAGCCCGGACAGCATTCGCGCGCAGTTCTCGGCCGCCATGTCGCTCATGTACAAGCAAGAAGTGCCGCTGTACGGCACGCTGCTGTCGCTGGTGAGCGAAATCAATCAGCAGGTGATGGCTGAGCAACCCGAAGTTGCCCAGGCCCTGCGCTGGACCGGCGAAATCGAGCGCCTCGACCAGGAACGCCACGGCGCCATTCGCGTCGGCAGCGCCGAAGAGCTGGCGACCATCGGCCGCCTGTTCGCGGTGATGGGCATGCAGCCGGTGGGCTATTACGACTTGAGCTGCGCCGGTGTGCCGGTGCATTCCACCGCCTTTCGCGCCGTGCACGAGCAAGCGCTGCACATCAGCCCGTTCCGGGTCTTCACCTCCTTGCTGCGCCTGGAACTGATCGACAACCCGGCGCTGCGTGAACTGGCGCGCGAGATTCTTGCCCGCCGGCAGATCTTCACTCCGCGCGCGCTACAACTGATCGAACAGTTCGAGCGTGCTGGCGGCCTGAATGCCGACGATGCCCAGGCGTTTGTCGACGAAGCCCTGCATACCTTCCGCTGGCACCGGGACGCCACGGTGACCGCCGAGCAGTACCAGCAACTGCACGACCAGCACCGCCTGATTGCCGATGTGGTGGCCTTTAAGGGCCCGCACATCAATCACCTGACCCCCCGCACCCTGGACATCGATGCCATTCAGCTGGGCATGCCGGCCAAGGGCATTCCGCCCAAAGCCGTGATCGAAGGGCCGCCACCGCGCCGCTGCCCGATACTGCTGCGTCAGACCAGCTTCAAGGCGCTGCAGGAAAAGGTCGCGTTCACTGACCAGCACGGGGAAGGCAGCGGCAGCCATACCGCGCGCTTTGGCGAGATCGAACAACGGGGTGCGGCGTTGACGCCGAAGGGCCGCGAGCTTTACGACCAACTGCTCGATGGCGCCCGCGCGGCGCTAGGTGGTGTGCCGGCCGAGGCCAATGCCGAGCGCTACATGAGCCTGCTCAGCGACAGCTTCAAGGCCTTCCCCGATGACCTGGCGCAGATGCGCGAGCAGGGGCTGGCGTACTTCCGCTACTTTGCCACCGAGCGTGGCCTGGCAGCCCGCGGCGATGCTCAGCGGCCGACTACACTGCAGGCTTTAATCGACGCCGGGCATATCCACTTTGAAGCCCTGGTGTACGAGGACTTTCTGCCGGTCAGTGCGGCGGGAATCTTCCAGTCGAACCTGGGTGATGATGCGCAAAGCGAATACGGCAGCAACGCCAACCGCGACGCCTTCGAACAGGCGCTGGGCAAGCCGGTGCAGGATGAGTTGGCGTTGTATGCCGAAAGTGAGCGGCGCTCGCTGATGGCCTGTGCGCAGGCGCTGGATATGCCCGGGCTTTGAGGGCCTCATCGCGGGTCAAGTCGAGGCGTCGCACCGCCGCTCCTACAAAGTCTGTGGGAGCGGCGGTGCGACGCCTCGACTTAACCCGCGATGGCGTCACCGCCCAACCCGAAACCTGTCCACTTCCTGCCGCAACTGCCCCGCCAACCCCTCAAGCTCACGCGCGGTAGCCGCCAGGTTAGTCGCCACCTCATGCTGCTCGCTGTTGGCCAGGGCAATGCTCTGCAGGTTGCGGCTGAGCACGTTCGCCGTGCTGCTCTGCTCCTGGGTAGCGGTGGTAATGGCGGCAAACTGCTCCCCCGCCGAGCGGCTGCGCTCATCGATCTGCGCCAGCGCTGCGGCAACCTTGGCATTGCGCTCCAGGCCTTCCTGCATCAGGCGGTTGCCCTGCTCCATGGTGCTGATGGCATTGCCGGTTTCCTGCTGGATGCTGCCGATCATCGCCGAGATTTCATCGGTGGCCTGACGGGTGCGCGAGGCCAGGTTGCGTACCTCGTCGGCAACCACGGCAAAGCCCCGGCCCTGCTCACCGGCCCGCGCCGCTTCGATGGCAGCGTTCAAGGCCAGCAGGTTGGTCTGCTCGGCAATCGAGGTGATCACGCCGACGATGCCGCCAATTTCTTCGGAGCGCAGGCCCAGGGTGTCGATCACCGTGGCGGTGCCGGCCAGGGCGCTGGCGATCTGCTCCAGGGACGATGACGCCTGGTCCATCGAGGCACGGCCAATGCGGGTTTGCTGGACGTTGTCCTGGGCCATGCGTTCGGTGCTGCCCATGTTCTCGGCGATGTTCATCGAGGTGGCGCTGAACTGCTCGACAGCGCCGGCCATGCTGGTGATTTCGCCAGACTGCTGCTCCATGCCCTCACAGGCCCCGGAGGACATGCCCGACAAGGCCTGGGCGCGGCTGCTGACTTGCTCCGCTGCTGCGCGAATGTGCTCGACCATGCTCGCCAGGGCTTCGCCCATCTGGTTGAAACTGTGCGCCAACTGGCCGATTTCGTCATCGCTCGATACCCGCAAGCGCGCCTGCAGGTCACCGGCGCCAAGGGCCTGCGCCTGCTGCAAGAGGTCAGCCAAGGGGCGCAGACGGCGGCGCAACAGCCACAGGGTGGCGGCGACCGCCAGCAACATCGCCAGCAAACTGCCGATGGCCAGGCGCGTGCCGACGCTCCAGGTCACTGCGCGGATTTCCGCCTTCGGCATGCTTGCCACCACCGTCCACGGCCCGCCGGCAAACGCCACGGTCACGCTGAACAGCTCTTCGACGCCGTCATGCCAGAAACGCCCTTCGCCCGCAGTGAACCCGGCAAGCGCCTGCGCCGCCTGACTGTCCGCACGCACACCTGCTGGCGGCACCAACCAGTGCTGCTTGTCGTCGAGCAAGGCCAGTGAACCGGTCTGGCCGATACGAAAACGTCCGAGGTTGGCAAACTGAGCCTTCTGCGCGTCGGTGTAGTCGAAACCGACAAACAGCACCGCAATCACCCGCCCGCTGCCGTCACGCACCGGGGTGTACTGGGTCATGTAGTCGCGCTCGAACAGGTTGGCCCGGCCAACGTAGGCTTGACCGGCTAGCAAGCGCGCGTAGGCCGGATGCTGGCGATCCAGCAGGGTGCCAATGGCGCGGCTGCCGTCCTGCTTGGTCAGCGAGGTGCTGATGCGAATGAAGTCGTCGCCGCTGCGCACGAACAAGGTGGCAACGCCTGCGGTCATCTGGCGAAAATCATCCACCTGGCGAAAGTCGTTGTTGAGCAGTTGCTCGCCCAGGTACAGCGCGGGCGTGGAAACCCCGGCAACCGCCACCGACTCCCCTGGATGCAGTTGCAGTCCGGCAGCAAAGCGCTTCTCGAACAGCCCGCTGAGGCGCTGGGTGCTTTCGCGCAGGGTACTGTGGAAAGTGTCGAGCTGATCGGCGAGCAGGCGCGCTTCACTGGCCAGGTGTTCCTGGCGGGTATTCAGGTTGGCGTTGTCCAGCGAACGCAGGGCAAACAGGGTGCTACCGGTAATCACCACAGCCAGCACGATGGCAAGGGCGATACCGAGTTGCGAGGCAATCCGGGCACGGGGTTGAGACATGGAAGCTCCTGGCAAGAGGGGCCGGGATCGTCCTGATCACGCTGACCGTCCGCATCGATACGGGAATCGAACCATCTAGGCGTGGCTCTGATGCCTCTGCTTCGGCGGCCTGACGCAATACTTGAGCGTGCAACAGGGTTATCCTGCGCAAACGGTCAACTCGCTCCGATTGCCGCTGATGTCCCCAGAATTTGAACCTTGGGCAGGTCCATCGAATCCGCCTCGCCCTGCAGGAAGTCGCTCAGACGCCGCAGCCGCTCGCCACCGGGGCGGGTTCGCGGCCAGACCAGGTAGTAATCCAGGCCGCTGGCAACCGCTGTCGGCCACGGCAGGCTCAGGCGGCCCTGGGCGACGTCTTCGGCAACCATCAGCAGGTCGCCCATGGACACTCCATAACCGCGAGCGGCGGCGATCATGCCCAGCTCCAGGGTATCGAATACCTGGCCGCCCTTGAGCGACACCTTGTCGGTGAGGTCCATGCGCGCCAGCCAGCTGCGCCAGTCGCGCTTGTCGGGGGTTGGATGCAGCAGCTCGACACCGGCCAGGCGCCGCTCGTCCCACGGCCCTTCCTTGAGCAGCTCGGGCGCGCCTACCGGGATCAGCAGCTCGGAAAACAGCCGCTTGACCTCCCAGTCCGGCGGAAAGTGACCGTCGCTGAGCAACACCGCGCAGTCGAAAGGCTCATGGTTGAAATCGACATGATCGACATCCATCCAGGCGCTGGTCAGTTGCACTTCGTTGCCCGGCTGCAGGTGGCGAAAGCGACTGAGGCGCGCCAGCAGCCAGCGCATGGTCAGGGTCGAAGGGGCTTTCATGCGCAGGATGTCGTCTTCACTGCGCAGGGTGTTGCAGGCCCGCTCCAGCGCGGCAAAGCCTTCGCGCACCCCTGGCAATAGCAAACGCGCCGCTTCGCTGAGTTGCAGGCTGCGGCCATTGCGCACGAACAAACGGCAGGCAAAGTGCTCTTCAAGGGTGCGGATGTGCCGGCTGACGGCACTCTGGGTTATCGATAACTCATCTGCGGCGCGGGTGAACGAGCTATGCCGGGCCGCCGCTTCGAAGGCCCGCAGTGCATACAGAGGCGGTAAACGGCGAGACATGGCGGCGGGCTCCGGGTTATCCACAGGCAATCGACTGGATCATACTCCCATGAGTTTTAATCATGCCAACCATCGCTATTATCCTTTTGTGGATAACCGCACCAAGCCTCAGACTTTCACGCTTTGAATCTATCGCGTAAGAAAAGGACGACTCCATGCAGGCTGCGCCTACCCAAGAACTCAAGGCTTTGCTGCGCCTGGCCGGGCCGCTGATTGCCTCGCAGTTGGCGCACATGCTGATGGTGCTCACCGACACTCTGATGATGGCCCGCATCAGCCCGCAGGCCCTGGCCGGTGGCGGCCTGGGCGCGGCGAGCTATTCGTTCGTGTCGATCTTTTGCCTGGGCGTGATCGCCGCCGTCGGCACCCTGGTGGCGATTCGCAAGGGTGCTGGCGACATCGCCGGCGCCACCCGCCTGACCCAGGCCGGGTTGTGGCTGGCCTGGGTCATGGCCCTGGTGGCGGCTTTGGCGCTGTGGAACCTGGAGCCGGTACTGCTATTGCTCGGCCAGAGCCCGAACAACGTCGAGTCGGCCGCGCAGTTCCTGCTGCTGCTGCCCTTCGCCCTGCCCGGCTACCTGAGTTTCATGGCCCTGCGCGGCTTTACCAGCGCCATTGGCCGCTCGACGCCGGTGATGGTCATCAGCCTGATCGGCACGGTGGCCAACTTCCTGCTCAACTATGCGCTGATCGAAGGCATGTTCGGCCTGCCGAAGCTGGGCCTGGTGGGCATCGGCCTGGTGACCGCAATCGTTGCCAACTGCATGGCCGTGGCCATGGCGCTGTATATCCGCTGGCACCCGGCCTATGCACCCTACCCGATTCGCCAGGGCCTGAGCCGCCCGTCGTGGCCAGCCTTGCGTGAGCTGTGGCGCCTGGGCCTGCCAATTGGCGGCACCTACACCGTCGAGGTCGGCCTGTTCGCCTTCGCCGCGCTGTGCATGGGCGTGCTCGGCAGCACCGAGCTTGCCGCGCACCAGATCGCCCTGCAGATCGTCTCTACCGCATTCATGATTCCGGCCGGCCTGTCGTACGCCGTGACCATGCGTGTAGGACTCTATTACGGCGCCGACAACCTGTTGGGGGCACGGCATGCCGGCCGCGTGGGTATCGGTTTTGGCGCGGCGATGATGCTGATGTTCGCCATCCTCTTCTGGCTGCTGCCAGACCCGCTGGTGGGGCTGTTCCTCGACCACGGTGACCCGGCCTTTGCCGACATCATCCAGCTGGCGGTAAGCCTGTTGATGGTCGCCGCCTGGTTCGAGCTGTTCGACGGCGTGCAGACCATTGCCATGGGCTCGATCCGAGGCCTCAAGGATGCCAAGACCACCTTCCTGGTCGGGCTGTTCTGTTACTGGGTGATCGGTGCGCCGGCGGCCTGGCTGCTGGCCTTCAACCTCGGCCTGGGCGCGGTAGGCGTGTGGTGGGGGCTGGCGCTGGGCCTGGCGTGTGCGGCGGTGAGCCTGACCCTGGCATTCGAATGGCGGATGAAGCGCTTGCTGGGCAGTGCCGCTGGGGTGAACAAGGTGACTGCTTCAGTGGTTTGAAGGGCCCTGTGGGAGCTGGACTTGCCAGCGATGGGCTGCAAAGCAGCCCCGGAATCTACAACGCCACCGCCTGCTGCGCCGGCCCGCGCAGCAAATACTCCATCAACTCATCAATCGGCAACGGCCGGCTGATCAGAAACCCCTGCACCTGATCGCAATCGAAACTGCGCAGCAGGTCCATTTGCTCCGGGGTTTCCACGCCCTCGGCCACCACCTCGAGGTTGAGGTTGTGCGCCAGGTTGATCATCGCGTGCACCAGCTTGCGGTTTTCTTCACGCTGCTCCATGCCGCCGACAAAGCTGCGATCGACCTTGAGCAAGGTGATCGGCAGGCTGTTGAGGTGCACGAACGACGAAAAGCCGGTGCCGAAATCGTCCAGCGAGAAGCGCACGCCCAGGCGCCCAAGGGCGTCCATGGTCTGTTTGACCAGGTCGTTGCGGCGCATCACGGCGGTTTCGGTCAGTTCGAATTCCAGCCAGCGGGCATCGACGCCGTGTTCGATGATCAGCCGGCTCAGGGTCGCCAACAGCTGGCTGTCCTGGAACTGGCGAAACGACAGGTTCACCGCCATGTGCAAAGGCGCCAGGCCCTGCTCACGCAGCGCCTGCATGTCGCGCAGGGCCCGGGAGATGACCCAGTAGCCCAAAGGCACGATCAGCCCACTCTGCTCGGCCAGCGGTACGAACTCGCTGGGCGGCAGCAGCCCGCGTTCGGCATGGCGCCAGCGCACCAGGGCTTCGAGGCCGACAATGCGCCCGTCGGCCAGGTTCAGTCGCGGCTGGTAATGCAGCTCCAGCTCGTCGCGGCGCAGCGCCCGGCGCAGCTCGCTTTCCAGGTCGGCAAGGCTGCGGGCGTTGCGGTTGATGCGTTCGTTGAAGACGTGAAAGGTACAGCCCTGGGTGCTCTTGGCCTGCTGCATGGCGATGTGCGCATGCCACATCAGCGGGTCGGCGCCACCCTGGGCGCGGGCGTGGGCAACCCCCAGGCTGCAGCCGAGCAACAGGCTTTCGCCGTCGATCCAGTAAGGTTCGCCCAGGGCTTCGGTGATGCGTTCGGCCATCCATTCGGCGCGCTGCGGCTCGCGGCGGGTATCGATCAACAGGGCGAATTCGTCGCTGCCCAGACGTGCAACCTGGTCGCCGGCTTCAAGCTGGCTCTTCAGCCGGCCCACCACCTGCAGGATCAACCGGTCGCCGGCCTGGTGGCCGAGGGCGTCGTTGGCATGGCGAAAGTTGTCCAGGTCCAGGTGCCCGAGGGCGACGCCGCGCCCTTCGTTGTCGGCCAGGCGCGCAGCCAGCAGGGTCTGGAAACCCTGGCGGTTGGCGATACCGGTCAGCGGGTCCTGTTCGGCCAGGCGTTGCAGGGTCGCTTCGAGGACGCCGCGCTCGCGGACGTGGCGCAGGCTGCGGCGCAGGATATTGCTGGTCAGCTGGTCGCGAATCAGCCAGTCGCTGACACCCGGCGGCGGCACCTGCGGTTCGTGCTCGAGCAGCAGCACCATCGGCAGCACGCAACGCCCGGGCGCCGGCTGCAGTTGCGGGGTCGCCAGCACCAGCGCATTGCGGTCATTGGCAAACAGGCTGTCGACCGCCTCCCAGTTCGGAGCGGTCAGCAATACCGCCTGGCCCGCCATCGGCAGCAGACACTCGCGCAACACAATGGCCCATTCCGGCTCATCGGCCAGCAGGAGCAAACGCAAGGGTTCGACGGGCGTAGACAAGCTGGCTCCTTAGGACGTAGACACAGTCAAATGACGATGGGCAGCGAGAATGCGTATCCTAAACCATTAATGAAAATGATTTTCACTTAAAGTCATGCCATTCCATTGCCGACATCCCGCAGGTTTCGCCACGCATCCTGCGGGAAAGTATCAAATGCGGCAAATTTAGATCGCGTGGTACGTCACACTGTCAGACGGTCGCGGCAGAAACTTTCTACCCCTGCTAAAATGCCCGGCTATTTTTCTAGCGTCCCCGGTTTTCGTCATGTCCCGACTCAACCCCCGGCAACAAGAAGCCGTGAACTACGTCGGCGGCCCTCTTTTGGTGCTCGCCGGTGCAGGCTCCGGCAAAACCAGCGTGATCACCCGCAAGATCGCGCACCTGATCCAGAACTGCGGCATCCGTGCCCAGTACATCGTGGCCATGACCTTCACCAACAAGGCCGCGCGGGAGATGAAAGAGCGGGTCGGCACCCTGCTGCGCAAGGGCGAAGGCCGCGGCCTGACCGTGTCGACCTTCCACAACCTGGGCCTGAACATCATCCGCAAGGAGCATGAACGGCTGGGCTTCAAACCGGGCTTCTCGATTTTCGACGAGACCGATGTCAAAGCCCTGATGACCGACATCATGCAGAAGGAATACTCGGGCGACGACGGTGTCGACGAGATCAAGAACATGATCGGCGCCTGGAAGAACGACCTGATCCTGCCACCCGAAGCCCTGGAAAACGCCCGCAACCCCAAGGAGCAGACCGCCGCGGTGGTCTATGCGCACTACCAGCGCACCCTGCGGGCGTTCAACGCGGTGGACTTCGACGACCTGATCCTGCTGCCGGTCAAGCTGTTCCAGGACAACCCCGATGTCCTCGAAAAGTGGCAGAACAAGGTCCGTTACCTGCTGGTCGACGAATACCAGGACACCAACGCCAGCCAGTACCTGCTGGTGAAGATGCTGATCGGCACGCGCAACCAGTTCACCGTGGTTGGCGACGACGACCAGTCGATCTACGCCTGGCGCGGCGCGCGGCCCGAGAACCTGATGCTGCTCAAGGACGACTACCCGTCGCTGAAAGTGGTGATGCTCGAGCAGAACTACCGCTCCACCAGCCGCATTTTGCGCTGCGCCAACGTGCTCATCTCGAACAACCCGCATGCCTTCGAAAAGCAGCTGTGGAGCGAGATGGGCCACGGCGACGAGATCCGCGTGATCCGCTGCAAGAACGAGGAAGCCGAGGCCGAACGGGTAGCCATGGAAATCCTCAGCCTGCACCTGCGCACCGACCGGCCCTACAGTGACTTCGCCATTCTTTACCGGGGCAACTACCAGGCCAAGCTGATCGAGCTGAAGCTGCAGCACCACCAGGTGCCGTATCGCCTGTCCGGCGGCAACAGCTTCTTCGGACGCCAGGAAGTTAAAGACCTGATGGCCTACTTCCGCCTGCTGGTGAATCCGGACGATGACAACGCCTACCTGCGGGTGATCAACGTACCGCGCCGGGAAATCGGCTCGACCACCCTGGAAAAACTCGGTAACTACGCCACCGAGCGCAAGGTTTCGATGTATGCCGCCAGCGAGGAGCTGGGCCTTGGCGAGCACCTGGACAGCCGTTATACCGACCGCCTGCAGCGCTTCAAGCGCTGGATGGACAAGGTCCGCGAACAGGTTGCCCTGGAAGACCCGATCGCAGCCCTGCGCAGCATGATCATGGACATCGACTACGAAAACTGGATTCGCACCAACAGCTCCAGCGACAAGGCTGCGGATTTTCGCATGAGCAACGTCTGGTTCCTGATCGAGGCGCTGAAGAACACCCTCGAGAAAGACGAAGACGGCGACATGACCATCGAAGAGGCCATCGGCAAGCTGGTTTTGCGCGACATGCTCGAGCGCCAGCAGGAAGAGGAAGACGGCGCCGAAGGCGTGCAGATGATGACCCTGCACGCCTCCAAGGGCCTGGAGTTCCCCTACGTGTTCATCATGGGCATGGAGGAGGAAATCCTCCCGCACCGTTCCAGCATCGAAGCCGACACTATCGAAGAAGAACGGCGCCTGGCCTACGTCGGGATTACCCGAGCACGTCAGACCCTGGCCTTCACCTTTGCTGCCAAGCGCAAGCAGTACGGCGAAATCATCGATTGCTCGCCGAGCCGCTTCCTGGACGAGTTGCCCGACGACGACCTGGCCTGGGAGGGCCTGGACGACGCGCCAACCGAAGTGAAGGCCGCTCGCGGCAACAACGCACTGGCCGATATCCGTGCCATGCTCAAACGTTAGATAATCAACCTTTGCTGCGGCGTATTGCCGTGGCCACTCTTGCTACATCGAGGAAATACCACAGTGGAAGCACTGCACCAGAAGATTCGCGAAGAAGGCATCGTGCTTTCCGATCAGGTTCTCAAAGTCGATGCGTTTCTCAACCATCAGATCGACCCTGCGCTGATGCAACTGATTGGCGACGAGTTCGCCCGCCGGTTTGCCGATTCGGGCATCACCAAGATCGTCACCATCGAAGCCTCGGGCATTGCCCCGGCGGTGATGACCGGCCTGAAACTGGGCGTCCCGGTGATTTTCGCGCGCAAGCACCAGTCGCTGACCCTGACCGAAAACCTGCTGGTGGCTTCGGTGTATTCCTTCACCAAGCAGACTGAGAACACCGTGGCGATCTCCCCGCGCCACCTCAACAGCAGCGACCGCGTGCTGGTGATCGACGACTTCCTGGCCAACGGCAAAGCCTCCCAGGCGCTGATCTCGATCATCAAGCAAGCCGGCGCCACTGTTGCCGGCCTGGGTATCGTCATCGAGAAATCGTTCCAGGGCGGTCGCGCCGAGCTGGACAGCCAGGGCTACCGCGTTGAATCGTTGGCCCGGGTCAAGTCGCTGAAAGATGGCGTGGTTACTTTCATCGAGTAATTTGCGCTGGCCTCATCGCTGGCAAGCCAGCTCCCACAGGTACTGCATACCGCGGACCTTGTGGGAGCTGGCTTGCCAGCGACAGCGTCCTCAACGGAACGCTGTTGCCTGCAACCCCGCCAGCACCAAGCGCTGATACAAGTCCTCCTTCAGCCCCTGGGGCTGCGCCAACCCCATCCGCGCCAACTGCGCAGGAAACGCCTCGGGCGCCGGTGCATCCAGCGCCGCCTTGCCCAGCTCCAGCACCTCGCTCAACTTGAACTTGCTCTTGAGCCAGTTCAGCGCCCGCAGCAAATCGCGCTCCTCGGCGGTGAAATCACTGCCCAGCGGATACTCGGGGAACAACCGTGCGTGGCGGTCACGCAGCGCCTGCAAACGCTGCGGGGTGTTGTCGCTGAAGCGCGGGGCCAGGCAAAAGTCCTTGGGCAACTTGCCAGCTTTCTGCGCCCGCTCGATCAGTTCGGGCTGAAAGCGCGAGTCCGTGATCGCCAGCAAACGGGCAATCACCTCAGCATCGGTCTGCCCGCGCAAGTCGGCGATTCCGTATTCGGTGACGACGATATCGCGCAGGTGGCGGGGAATGGTGCAATGACCGTATTCCCAGACCAGGTTGGAACTGACCTCCCCGCCTGACTCACGCCAGCTGCGCAGCAGCAGGATCGAACGCGCGCCTTCCAGGGCATGGCCCTGGGCAACGAAGTTGTACTGCCCGCCGACCCCGCTGAGCACCCGGCCGTCTTCCAGCTGGTCGGCGACCCCGGCGCCCATCAAGGTCATGGTGAACACTGTATTGATAAAGCGCGCATCCCGGCGCTGCAGGCGCTTGAGCGACTCCTGGCCATACAGCTCGTTGATGTAGCTAATGGCGCTCATGGCGAAGCGTTTGCGCTGGCTTGGCGGCATTTCCCGCAGGCGCTGGTAAAACGCCTGAGGGCCAAGAAAGAAGCCGCCATGCACCAGCACACCCTGGTCATCCAGCTCGCCGTTGTTGGCCGCCTGCTGGCGCGACTCGTCCGGGTACACCGGGCGGCGGATGATTCCAGCTTCGACCAGTGCCAGCAGGCCGTTGACGAACATTTCGCTGCAGCCGTACAGGCCGCGGGAAAAGGGCTGGAGGCCGCCTTCGCGTTCGATCAGGCTATGCCAGGGCGTCAGGTTGATATCTGCCAGCAATGCCTGGTACGCCTCGCTGTCAGCCTGTCGCGCCAGCAACCCTGCGGTCAGCGCATCGCCCATGGCACCAATGCCGATCTGCAGGGTGCCGCCATCGCGTACCAGGGTGCTGGCATGCAGGCCGATGAAATGGTCCTGGGTGGTCACCGGCATGTTCGGCGTGGAGAACAACCGGGTGTTTTCCGGGCGGTCGATCAGCAGGTCGAAGTCATTGCGGGGCAGCTCGGACGCGCCCGGCATGTACGGCAGTTCGGCATGCACCTGGCCGAGCATGAGGATGGTTTCGCCGGCTGCCCGGCGGCGGGCAATCATTGGCAGCAGGTCGAGGGTGATGTCCGGGTTGCAGCTCAGGCTCAACTGGCCGGGATGTGCCGGATCTTCGGCTACCAGCTGCGCCACCAGGTTCAAGCCCTTGGCGTTGATATCGCGGGCGGCGTGGCTGTAGTTGCTGCTGACGTAGTCCTGCTGGGCCATGGAGCTGTGCAACAGGCTGCCGGGTTGCATGAAGAACTGCTCGACACGGATGTTGGCCGGCAACTGGTCGCGGCGCAGGTCGTGCAGGTAGTCCAGCTCAAGGTAGTCGGCGAACACCCGCTCGATGAAGGGCTCAAGAAAGCGCCGCTGCAAGCCGTCGCCCAGGTCCGGGCGGCCCAGGCTCAAAGCGGTGTAAATGGTCAGTTGCCGCTCGGGCAACTGGCGGATTTGCGCATACAGGGCGTTGACGAAGCGGTTGGGCTTGCCCAGCCCCAGCGGCAGGCCCATGTGGATATGCGCGGGCAGGCGCGCCAGCACCTGGTCTACGGCATCGTCGATCGAACAGCTGTACGCCATCGCGGCCTCCTGTGGCATTCCTTGAACAGGTTGGACCGAGCATGCCGCCAGATTGCTGCGCTGGCCAGCGCTAAAAAGCACAAAGCCCGCACGCGGCGGGCTTTGTTGGGCAAGCGCTGGGCTTACAGGCCGGACATCTTCTTGATGGCGCCCATCAGGTCGTCATCCGAGCAGTCGGCGCAGGTGCCTTTCGGCGGCATGGCGTTGATACCGGTAATGGCCTTGGCGAGGATGCCGTCCAGACCACCCTGGTGGTCGGAGCGCTCTTTCCAGGCGGCGGTATCGCCGATTTTCGGCGCGCCGAGCAGGCCACTGCCATGGCAAGCATTGCAGTGCTTGGCGATGATTTCATCCGGGGTCTTGGCACCGCCGCCAGCAGCAGAGGCTGCGACTTCCATTCCCTTGCATTCCTGCCCCTGAACACACACCTGGCCGACCGGTTCCAGTCGCTTGGCGATGTCGTCGTTGGTCGCAGCTTGAGCGCTGACTGCCCAAAGGGCCAATACGGCAGCTGGTACGGCCAGCATTTTCTTGATTAGATTCACGCGTACACCCTCATGGTGGCTAGTCACGCCCGCGGCCACGGTTTCGCAGGCGGCGCAAGTATAACGGGAACCCTGCCTCACCGAAACAACCCTAGTGTCCAAAGGGTCTTAGCCGCGACAATCCGCCGCGCAATACCCGCTAGAAGTTGGCCGGAGTCGCCGCGCTGATCAGCCGGGCCGGCTCATCGTAAGGATTGCGGAAACGGTGCGGCTTGGTACTTTCAAAATAGTAGCTGTCGCCCGCTTCGAGGATGAAAGTTTCCAGGCCTACTACCAGTTCGAGACGACCTTCAAGAAGGATGCCGGTTTCTTCGCCGTCGTGGGTGAGCATTTCTTCGCCGGTGTCGGCACCCGGTGGGTAAACCTCGTTGAGAAAGGCAATGGCCCGGCTCGGGTGCGCCTTGCCGACCAGTTTCATGGTCACCGCGCCGTCCGAAATGTCGATCAGCTCGTGAGCTTTGTAGACGATCTGGGTGGGGTTTTCCGGTTGCAGCTCTTCGGAAAAGAACTCGACCATGGACATCGGAATACCGCTCAACACCTTGCGCAACGAGCTGATGGAAGGGCTGACGCTGTTCTTCTCGATCATCGAGATGGTGCTGTTGGTGACGCCCGCACGTTTGGCGAGTTCACGCTGTGACAGGCCCTTGAGCTTGCGTATGGCTTGCAGTCGTTCACCGACGTCCAAAGCTGGAGCCCTCCTAAACGAACGAGTGGGGTCGAAATTGAACGTTATCATCGCAACAGCGTTCAGTATTTACAACACTTCGACCCGCAGCCTGTCCGCTTTGGCGCCTTAATCGCCGCTGTAGTCCAGCGGTACGCGCTTGAGGTTGCAGAAAATCTGGTAAGGGATGTTGCCAGCGTGCATGGCCACTTCGCTGGCCAGCACGTTTTTGCCCCACAGTTCCACCGGGCTGCCGAGGCCCGCTTCAGGCACGTCGGTGAGATCAATGCAGAGCATGTCCATCGATACCCGGCCAATCAGCTGGGTACGTTTGCCGGCCACCAGCACCGGCGTACCGTTTGGCGCCTGGCGCGGGTAGCCATCGGCGTAACCCATGGCCACCACACCAACCCGAGTCGGCCGCGGGCTGACAAACTTGGCACCGTAGCCTACCGGCTCGCCGGCTGGCAGCTCACGCACGCTGATCACCCGTGATTGCACGGTCATCACCGGCTGCAGGCGCGCCGCTTGAGCCTGGGGCACTTCGAACGGCGTGGCGCCGTACAGCATCAGGCCCGGGCGCACCCAGTCGCTGGGCAGGTTCGGCCAACCGAGCACGGCCGGCGAGTTGCGCAGGCTGACCTCGGCGCTCAAGCCCTGGCGTGCGGCCTGGAACACCGCCAGTTGTTCGTTGCTGGCCTCGCTGTCGAGCTCATCGGCACGGGCGAAGTGGCTCATCAGCACGATGCGCGCAACCTTGCCGCTGGCCAGCAGGCGCTGGTACGCGGCCTGGTAGTCCTTGGCATGCAGGCCAACCCGGTGCATGCCCGAGTCGAGCTTGAGCCAGACTGTAATCGGCTTGCTCAGGTGCGCTTGTTCGATAGCCTCCAGTTGCCACAGCGAATGCACCACGCACCACAGGTCATGCTCGGCGATCAGTTGCAGTTCGCTGGCTTCAAAGAAGCCTTCGAGCAACAGCACCGGCGGCTTGATCCCGGCTGCGCGCAGCTCCAGCGCCTCTTCGATGCAGGCCACGGCAAAACCATCGGCGTGCTGCTCCAGGGCCAGGGCGCAACGCACGGCACCGTGACCATAGGCATCGGCCTTGATCACGGCCAGGGCTTTGGCTCCGGTCAGTTCGCGGGCAAGTTGATAGTTGTGACGCAGGGCTTGAAGATCGATCAGGGCACGGGCGGGACGCATGACGGCAGCCTTCTGGGCAGTCTGGTTAGAAGTAAAAAGCCCGGTGCTCGAAGGCAGCTGGTCGGCCGCCGGCGGCACCGGGTGAGGGATCGGGTATTACGGCAGTGCGGCGACCACCGACAGCTCGATAAGGATTTCCGGCTCGCACAGCTTGGCTTCAACGGTGGCACGGGCCGGGGCGACGCCTTTTGGCAGCCACTTGTCCCACACCGCGTTCATGCCCTGAAAATGCGCGTCGATGTCCTTGAGATAGATGGTCACCGAAAGCAGGCGGCTCTTGTCGGTGCCGGCCAGGTCCAGCAGGCGCTCGATGTTGGCCAGGGTCTCGCGGGTTTGCTGCTCGATCCCGGCGTTCATGTCGTCACCGACCTGGCCCGCGAGGTACACGGTGCCGTTGTGGGTAACGATCTGGCTCATGCGCTCATTGGTGAGCTGGCGCTGGACTGACATGCTTGGCAGGCTCCTGGTGTTTTCCGTAGCGAGAGATATCGAGGCCTTCAGCGCTGATTTGCGGCTTCTTGCGCGCAATCAGGTCGGCCAGCAGGCGACCGGAACCGCAGGCCATGGTCCAACCCAGGGTACCGTGACCGGTGTTGAGGAACAGGTTACGGAACGGGGTAGCACCGACGATCGGCGTACCGTCCGGGGTGGTCGGGCGCAGGCCGGTCCAGAAACTGGCCTGGCTCAGGTCGCCGCCACGAGGATAAAGGTCGTTGACGATCATCTCCAGGGTTTCGCGCCGACGCGGGTTCAGCGACAGGTCGAAACCGGCGATTTCAGCCATGCCGCCGACGCGGATGCGGTTGTCGAAACGGGTGATCGCGACCTTGTAGGTTTCGTCGAGAATGGTCGAGGTCGGGGCCATGGCCGGATCGGTGATCGGCACGGTCAGCGAGTAGCCTTTGAGCGGGTAGACCGGGGCCTTGATGCCCAACGGCTTGAGCAACTGCGGCGAGTAGCTGCCCAGGGCCAGCACGTAGCGGTCGGCGGTTTCCAGCTTGCCGTCGATCCATACACCGTTGATGCGGTCACCGGCGTAGTCCAGGCGCTGAATGTCCTGGCCGAAGCGGAACTCGACACCAAGTTTGATCGCCATTTCCGCCAGGCGGGTGGTGAACAGCTGGCAGTCGCCGGTCTGGTCGTTGGGCAGGCGCAGGGCACCGGCAAGGATATCGGTCACGTTGGCCAGGGCCGGCTCGACGCGGGCAATGCCTTCGCGGTCGAGGACTTCGTACGGCACGCCGGACTGCTCGAGGACGGCGATGTCCTTGGCGGCGTTATCCAGTTGCGCCTGGGTGCGGAACAGCTGGGTAGTACCCAGGGTGCGGCCTTCGTAGGCAATGCCGGTTTCAGCGCGCAGCTCGTCGAGGCAGTCACGGCTGTATTCGGACAGGCGCACCATGCGCTCCTTGTTCACCGCGTAACGGTTGGCGGTGCAGTTGCGCAGCATTTGCGCCATCCACAGGTACTGGTCGATGTCGGCGGTGGCCTTGATGGCCAGGGGCGCGTGGCGCTCCAGCAGCCACTTGATGGCCTTGAGCGGCACGCCCGGGGCAGCCCAGGGCGAAGCGTAACCAGGCGAGACCTGGCCGGCGTTGGCAAAGCTGGTTTCCATGGCGACTGCCGGTTGACGGTCGACCACGACGACTTCGAACCCTTGCCGTGCCAGATAGTAGGCACTGGCGGTTCCAATCACACCGCTACCAAGTACCAGAACTCGCATGTTTATTACCCTCGACGCAGCGTACCGCTGACATTTGTTGTTAATGGCGTAGATGCGCGCAGTATAGGAAGGTATGACCAGTGCTTTTCACTATATAAAAGCCTATATTTGGCGAGAATTCTCGGCAAGGTTGGCTTTTACGGAGGGGCATCCACTATGAGAACCCAGCACCAAAGCAAGCGTGAACTGGACAAGATCGACCGCAATATCCTGCGCATCCTGCAGGCCGATGGACGCATCTCGTTTACTGAACTGGGCGAAAAGGTCGGCCTGTCGACCACCCCCTGCACCGAGCGGGTCCGGCGCCTGGAGCGCGAAGGGATCATCATGGGCTACAACGCCCGGCTCAATCCTCAGCATTTGAAGGGCAGCCTGCTGGTGTTCGTCGAGATCAGCCTCGACTACAAGTCGGGCGACACTTTCGAAGAGTTCCGACGTGCCGTGCTGAAGTTGCCGCACGTGCTCGAGTGTCACCTGGTCTCGGGCGACTTCGATTACCTGGTCAAGGCGCGGATTTCCGAGATGGCCTCGTACCGCAAGCTGCTTGGCGACATCCTGCTCAAGCTGCCGCATGTGCGCGAGTCGAAGAGCTACATCGTCATGGAAGAGGTGAAGGAAAGCCTCAACCTGCCGATTCCGGACTGAGGTTCAGACCAGCACCTGGCGGGTGCTGGCGATGTACTGGTGGACCAGCTTCTCGGCCTGCGGATCGATCATATCGGCCGGGCCGCGGCCATTGGGGCATGGCAGCTTCGGCGTGGTACCGAACAGGCGGCAGATCAGCGGCCGCTCTTCGTACACGGTGCAACCGTTGGGGCCCAGGTGCACGCAGTTCAGTTCCGCCAGCGCGGCTTCCTGCTCGGCGGCGCTCTTGCGCGGCAGGCGGGCCATTTCTTCTGACGAAGTGGTGACCGGCCCGCAACAGTCGTGACAGCCCGGCACACATTCAAACGACGGGATCTGCTCGCGCAGGAAGCGGATCTTGTGGCTGTTGCAACTCATGGCGGCCTGCGGCAAAGAAGTCTGGCGCTCTATTTTGCCCTACGGTTGCCCACCCCTGAAAGCGCAGCTTATCCTGCGTAAAATTTTCCAAACACTCAGAACCAGGACATCGCCATGAACGCCGGCGTTCAGCAGCCCGCCTCACACACCGCTTCCTACTACGCTGCCAGCAGCGCCCCACAAGCGGATTATCCACAGCTGCAGGGCGAACTGAGTTGCGACGTCTGTATTGTCGGCGGTGGTTTTTCCGGGCTGAACACGGCGATCGAACTGGCCGAGCGCGGCCTCAATGTGATCCTGCTGGAAGCGCGCAAAATCGGCTGGGGCGCCAGTGGGCGTAATGGCGGGCAGCTTATTCGTGGCGTCGGCCACGGCCTTGAGCAGTTCACGTCGATCCTTGGTTGCGACGGCGTGCGCGAGCTCAAGCTGATGGGCCTGGAAGCGGTAGACATCGTCCGCGAGCGTATCGAGCGGCACAGCATAGAGTGCGACCTGACCTGGGGTTACTGCGACCTGGCCAACAAACCGCGCGACCTGCAAGGTTTCGCCGAGGATGCCGAAGAACTGCGCAACCTCGGTTACCGCCACGAGCTACGCCTGGTAGCGCCGGAGCAGATGCACAGCGTGGTCGGCTCGGACCGCTACGTTGGCGGCTTGATCGACATGGGCTCCGGGCATTTGCACCCGCTCAACCTGGCCCTGGGCGAGGCCTTGGTGGCTGGCAAGCTGGGCGTGCGCCTGTTCGAGCAGTCTGCGGTGACGCGCATCGACTATGGCCAGCAGGTGCGCGTGCACACCGCGCAAGGTTCGGTATCGGCCAGCACCCTGGTGCTCGGTTGCAACGCCTACCTTAACGACCTGAACCCCGAACTCGGTGGCAAGGTGCTGCCCGCCGGCAGCTACATCATCGCCACCGAGCCTCTGAGCGAAGCCCAGGCCAGCCAGTTGCTGCCGCAAAACATGGCCGTCTGCGACCAGCGCGTGGCCCTCGATTACTACCGTCTGTCGGCCGATCGCCGGCTGCTGTTTGGCGGTGCCTGTCATTACTCCGGACGCGATCCGCAAGACATCGCCGCCTACATGCGGCCGAAAATGCTCAAGGTGTTCCCGCAGCTCGCCGATGTGCGCATCGACTATCAATGGGGTGGAATGATCGGCATCGGTGCCAATCGCCTGCCGCAGATCGGCCGCCTACCCAACCAGCCCAACGTGTACTTCGCCCAGGCGTACTCCGGCCACGGCCTGAATGCCACGCACCTGGCCGGCAGGCTGCTCGGTGAAGCCATCAGTGGCCAGCACAGCGGGCGCTTCGACTTGTTCGCGCGGGTGCCGCACATCACCTTCCCGGGCGGTAAACACCTACGCTCGCCGCTGCTGGCCCTGGGCATGCTCTGGCATCGGATGAAAGAGCTGGTCTAAGACCGCCAGAACGGCTTCAAGCCTTCCTCGCGGGCCTGCTCAGGAGTCAGGCCGACGTCGCGCAGTTGCGCTGCGTCCAGCGCCAGTAGTGCCCTGCGGGTATGCCAACGGTGCGCCATCAGGCCCCAGCGACTGAGACCGGTGGGCGCACTGAACAGCTGGGTACGCTGCTCGCGGCTCAGTTCTTCGGCATACAGTTTCAGGCGCACATCGCTCATGCCGCTCATTGCTTGTTACCTCCAGGGTGTGTGAACCGTGGAGAAAGCATGCGCGTCAAGGCAAAACCATTACAGATCCAAAGACCGACTATTATTTCCATACAGAATTGGTAGATTTCCTACTGAATGCTGTATTTTTTCCTCATCTGTATTGGTCTGTTGCTGTAGTCGTTTTCCGGAGTATGCCATGACGTTGTACATCAACCTCGCCGAGCTGCTCGGTGCCCGTATCGAACAAGGCCTGTACCGTCCCGGCGACCGCTTGCCTTCGGTACGCGCCCTGAGCATCGAACATGGTGTCAGCCTGAGCACGGTGCAGCAGGCCTATCGCCTGCTGGAAGACAACGGCCTGGCCGCACCACGGCCAAAATCCGGCTACTTCGTGCCCAACAACCGCAGCCTGCCCGCCCTCCCCGATGTCAGCCGCCCGGCACAACGGCCGGTGGATATTTCCCAATGGGAGCAGGTCATCGAGCTGATCCGCAGCGAGCCGAATAAAAACGTGGTGCAACTGGGCCGCGGCATGCCCGATATCGACAGCCCGACCCTCAAGCCGCTGCTGCGCAGCCTGGCCCAGCTCAGCCGACGCCAGGACATGCCCGGCCTGTATTACGACACCATCTCTGGCACCCGCGCCCTGCGCGAGCAGATCGCCCGGCTGATGCTCGACTCCGGCTGCACTGTCAGCCCGGCCGACCTGGTGGTGACTACCGGCTGCCACGAGGCGCTGTCGAGCAGCATCCGCGCGGTGTGCCAGCCCGGCGATATCGTCGCGGTGGATTCGCCCAGCTTTCATGGCGCCATGCAAACCCTCAAGGGCCTGGGCATGAAGGCCCTGGAGATCCCCACCGACCCGCTCACCGGGATCAGCCTCGAAGCCCTGGAACTGGCCCTGGAGCAGTGGCCGATCAAGCTCATCCAGATCACCCCGAACTGCAACAACCCGCTCGGCTACATCATGCCCGAGGCGCGCAAGAAGGCCTTGCTGACCCTGGCGCAACGCTTCGACGTAGCGATCCTGGAAGACGATGTGTATGGCGACCTTGCCTACACCTATCCCAGACCGCGGACCATCAAGTCGTTCGACGAGGACGGTCGAGTGCTGCTCTGCAGCTCGTTCTCCAAGACCCTGGCGCCAGGCCTGCGCATTGGCTGGGCGGCCCCGGGACGGTATCTGGAGCGGGTGCTGCACATGAAGTACATCAGCACCGGCTGCACCGCCACCCAGCCGCAACTGGCAATTGCCGACTTCATCGAAGGCGGCCACTACCAGCCGCACCTGCGGCGCATGCGCAGCCAGTACCAGCGCGGGCGCGACCAGATGAGCGACTGGGTTACCCGCTACTTTCCACCGGGCACCCGCGCCAGCCGGCCCCAGGGTGGTTTCATGCTGTGGGTGGAATTGCCGGAAAGTTTCGACACACTGCGCCTGAACCGGGCTTTACTTGGGCAGGGCGTGCAGATTGCCGTCGGCAGTATTTTCTCGGCCTCGGGCAAGTACCGTAACTGCCTGCGGATGAACTTCGCCGCACGCCCCAGTGCCGAAATCGAAGCGGCAGTGCGCAAGGTTGGCGAAACCGCCATTCGTCTACTGGCCCAGGAGCACGGCACCGGGTAACTTTGCGCCGCCGCTCGCGGTCCATATTCTTACGCCTCAGTTGTAACAGGACGATCTTTTTGAAAAGCCAGCGGGTGCTGCCACTACTGCTGTCGCTACTGCTCGGCCTGGGCGGCTGCGCCAGCGTCAGCCAGCCACGGGAAGTCAGCCAGGCGCTGCCGGCCAGTGACTCGGCCTTTGGCCGTTCAGTGCAGCGCCAGGCCTCGGCCTATGACGGGCGTTCCGGCTTTCGCCTGCTGCCCAACAGCAACGAAGCCTTCCGCGCCCGCGCCGAGCTGATTCGCAACGCCCAGTCGAGCATCGACCTGCAGTACTACATCGTCCACGACGGCCTCAGCACCCGCGCGCTGGTGCACGAGCTGCTGCAGGCCGCCGACCGCGGGGTGCGCGTGCGCATCCTGCTCGACGACACCACCAGCGATGGCCTCGACGAAATGATCGGCACCCTGGCCGCGCATCCGAACATTCACATCCGCGTGTTCAACCCCTTGCACCTGGGCCGCAGCACTGGCGTAACCCGGGCCATGGGCCGGCTGTTCAACCTGTCATTGCAGCACCGGCGAATGCACAACAAGCTGTGGCTGGTGGACAACAGCATGGCCATTGTCGGGGGGCGCAACCTGGGCGATGAGTATTTCGATGCCGAACCCAACCTCAACTTTACTGACATCGACCTGCTCGGCGTCGGCCCGGTGGCCGAACAGCTGGGGCACAGTTTCGACCAGTACTGGAACAGCGCGCTGAGCAGGCCGATTGGCGATTTTCTGTTCACCCAACCCGATGCCGACGACCTGCGCAACAGCCGCCAGCGCCTTGAGGCGTCACTGGCCGATGCGCGGGTCAAGCGCAAGGCTCTGTATGAGCGGCTGATGGCCTATCAAGCCCGGCCGCGCCTCGACGTGTGGCGCAACGAGCTGATCTGGGCCCATAACCAGGCGCTCTGGGACGCGCCGAGCAAGGTACTGGCCCGTGACGAGCCGGACCCGCAACTGCTGATGACCCAACAGCTGGCACCGGACCTGAACAACGTCCAGCACGAGCTGATCTTGATCTCGGCCTATTTCGTGCCCCGCGAGTCCGGCCTGCTCTACCTGACCAGCCATGCCGACAAAGGCGTATCGGTAAAATTGCTGACCAATTCACTGGAAGCCACCGATGTGCCGGCGGTGCATGGCGGCTATGCACCCTATCGCAAGGCACTGCTCGAGCACGGCGTGCACCTGTATGAACTACGCCGCCAGCCAGGCGATCCGGGCTCGCGCCGCGGCTTGCGCTTTCATGGCAGCTCGGACTCGAGCCTGCACAGCAAGGCGATCGTCTTCGACCGCAAGAAGACCTTCATTGGCTCGTTCAACTTCGACCCGCGCTCGGTGCTGTGGAACACCGAGGTCGGGGTGTTGGTCGACAGCCCGGAACTGGCCGAATACACCCGCGAGCTAGCCGCCCAGGGTATGGCCCCGGCGGTCAGCTACCAGCCACAATTGGTCGATGGCCAGCTGGTCTGGGTGACCGAGGACAACCACCGCCTGCACACCCTGACCACCGAGCCCGGCGGTCTGTGGCGGCGCTTCAACGCCTGGATCAGCAAGGCTGTGGGCCTGGAGAAGATGCTCTAGACCGGCGCCGGCTCAAAAGCATTGGGCCGCCGCGCGAGCAGCACCAGGCCAAAGGCCCCCACGGCCATGAACAGCGGCAGCGCATGCCCGCTGACCCATTGGCTGCCCGCCCCTGCCGCCAGCGGTCCGATCAGGCAACCGATGCCCCACAGCTGCGCAACATGAGCATTGGCGCGCACCAGTGCGTCGTCGCGGTAGCGTTCGCCAATCAGCACCAGCGACAAGGTGAACAGGCCGCCGGCACTGGCGCCGAACAACACCCACAAAGGCCAGATCAGCGGCGTTTGCAGCGCCAGCGGGATTGCCAGGCTCGAAGCCAGCAGCGTCAAGGCACAGCCACTGAACAGCGTGCGCCGCGACATGCGGTCGGCCAGTGCGCCGATCGGCAGTTGCAGCAGCGCATCACCGACCACCACGGTACTGACCATGAACAGGGCGATTTCGGTAGTGAACCCCTGCTGCAGGCAATAAACCGGCAGCAAGGTCAGGATCATCGCCTCGAAGGCAGCAAACAGGGCAATAGCCCAGGCGATCACCGGCAATCGCCGGCAGAAACCGAACAGGTCGGTGAAGGTCACGCTGCAGGCTTCGGCACTCGGTGCACCGTCGCGCCCGAGCAGCACCAATGGCGCGGCAATCAGCAGACCGGCACCGATCCAGAAGCCCAGGTCATCCTCCGAACCCACCACGCCAAGCAACAATGGCCCGGCCAACTGGCTCAAGGCATAACTGCTGCCATACAGCGCCACCAGACGCCCGCGCCATTGCTCGACCACCAGCTGGTTGATCCAGCTTTCGCCGAGGATGAACACGATAGTCAGGATGATCCCGATCAACAGGCGCAAGGCCAGCCACAACGGATAGCTCGGCAGCAACGCCAGCAAGCCGATAGACAACGCCCCTGCCCACAGGCACAGGCGCATCAGCCCCGGCGTACCAAAACGCGCGGCCAGACGGCTGGACAGGCTGGCACCGACCAGCACGCCAATGGCCGGCATCGCCGCCATCACACCAATGGCAAAGCTGCCGTAGCCCCAACCCTCCAGGCGCAACGACACCAGCGGCATACTGACGCCCAGGGCCAGGCCGACACTGAGCACGGCCGCCAGCACGGCGAAATAGGTTCCCCAACGCATCGGCGTCTTCCTCGCAAAAAAATCGCGGGGCAAGCCCGCTCCCACACTGTGGAAGAGGGCTTGCCCCGCGACAGGTCCGTCTGGATTTACAGCTTGATCCAGGTCGCCTTCAGCTCGGTGTACTTGTCCAGCGCGTGCAGCGACTTGTCACGGCCGTTGCCCGACTGCTTGAAGCCGCCGAACGGTGCGGTCATGTCGCCGCCATCGTACTGGTTGACCCACACGCTACCGGCACGCAGGGCCTTGGCGGTCAGGTGCGCCTTGGAGATGTCGGCGGTCCACACACCGGCAGCCAGGCCGTATGGGGTGTCGTTGGCGATGTTGATCGCCTCGATGGTGGTGTCGAAGGTGATCACCGACAGGACCGGGCCGAAGATCTCTTCCTGGGCGATCTTCATGGCGTTGGTCACGCCGTCGAAGATGGTCGGTTCGACATAGGTGCCGCCGGTTTCTTCGAGAATGCGCTTGCCGCCCACCAGCAGCTTGGCACCATCGCTGTGGCCAGCGTCAATGTAGGACAGCACGGTGTTCATCTGCTGGGTATCGACCAGAGCACCGACGGTGGTAGCTGGGTCAAGCGGGTTGCCCGGCTTCCAGGCCTTGAGTGCTTCGAGCACCAGCGGCAGGAACTTGTCCTTGATCGAGCGCTCGACCAGCAGGCGCGAACCTGCGGTGCAGACTTCGCCCTGGTTGAAGGCAATGGCGCTGGCGGCGGCCTCGGCGGCGGCGTTGAGGTCGGGGGCGTCAGCGAAGACGATGTTCGGGCTCTTGCCGCCGGCTTCCAGCCAGACGCGCTTCATGTTCGACTCACCCGCGTAAATCATCAGCTGCTTGGCGATCTTGGTCGAACCGGTGAACACCAGGGTATCGACGTCCATGTGCAGGGCCAGGGCCTTGCCAACGGTGTGGCCATAGCCTGGCAGCACGTTGAGTACGCCCGCCGGGATGCCGGCCTCGATTGCCAGTTGGGCGATACGGATGGCAGTCAGCGGTGATTTTTCCGAAGGCTTGAGCACCACCGAGTTACCGGTGGCCAGGGCCGGGCCGAGTTTCCAGCTGGCCATCAGCAGCGGGAAGTTCCACGGCACGATGGCGGCAACGACGCCCACCGGCTCGCGGGTCACCAGGCCGAGCTGGTCGTGCGGGGTAGCGGCGACTTCGTCGTAAATCTTGTCGATCGCTTCACCGTTCCAGCTCAGGGCCTGGGCGGCGCCTGGCACGTCGATGTTCAGCGAGTCGCTGATCGGCTTGCCCATGTCCAGGGTTTCCAGCAGGGCCAGCTCTTCGACGTTCTGCTTGAGCAGCGCGGCGAAACGAATCATGGTGGCCTTACGCTTGGCCGGGGCCAGGCGCGACCAGACGCCGGAGGCGAAGGTGGCACGGGCGTTTTCAACGGCGCGGTTGGCGTCGGCCTCGTCACAGCTGGCGATCTGCGCCAGGAGGCGTCCGTCGACCGGGCTGAGGCACTCGAACGTGGCGCCGGAAACGGCAGCGGTGTATTCACCATTGATGAAAGCACGGCCTTCGATCTTCAGTTGCTGGGCACGCTGTTCCCAGTCCGCACGAGTCAGGGTGGTCATACGAAACTCCTCCTCTTGTTAAGGTGCAGTGCCGCGCGAGGGCTTAGGGGCACTGTCGAAAATTCTGGCTGGGCGACACAGGCGCACAGGCACCTGCCACCCTAAACCACCGGCGCCCTAATTTTCAATATATTTGACATAATCACACCAAACACCTACTGATGTTCATTTTATTAAACAACAAAAAGGGGACCCGATCATGCGTATTGACCAGATCATCGACTTCGCCCAAGTGCTGACCGAGGCTGAACGCTACCGTCCTGCCGCGGAAAAGATACTCAAGGGCGAACCGGATCAAGCCGTCTATAACCACTATGCCAGCCCTTGCGGACAATTCGCCGCCGGCGTCTGGGAAGGCGAAGTCGGTCAATGGACCGTCAATTACACCGAACACGAGTATTGCGAGATCGTTCAAGGCGTCTCGGTGCTTCGCGACGAGGCAGGCGGGGCAAAAACCCTGCGCGCGGGCGACCGCTTCGTGATCCCGGCGGGCTTCAAGGGCACCTGGGAAGTGCTGGAGCCGTGCCGCAAGATCTATGTGATGTTCGAGCAAAAATAGATAACTACCGCTCGAGCAGGGCTTGCCCAACAGAGCATGGCGTTGCCCAACCGGGCATTCAATCACGAAGGAAGCAACGTCATGACCAATGAAGAAGCCCTGCAACAGATCGATCACCTTATCGGTAGCCGCTATGTGACCAGCGTCAAAGCCTACGTCAGCGAGCTGACCGGTCGTGACCGCGTCGTCGGCATCGATGAAAGCTCGACTCGCGAGTATGATCCAGAGCGGATTCAGATCGAGGGAGATGCGGACGGCAGGATTAAAGCGTTCGCCTTCAACTGATCGACGGCCGGGTTTAGGCCCAGGTGCAGAAAAAGCAGCATAAAAAAAGGGCCCGTATCCAGAGATACGGGCCCTTTTTTCGTCAGCCGGATCAATTACTTGATCTTGGCTTCCTTGTAGATCACGTGCTTGCGAACAACCGGATCGAATTTTTTGATTTCGATTTTGTCCGGAGTGGTGCGCTTGTTCTTGTCGGTGGTGTAGAAGTGGCCGGTATTAGCGGTCGACACCAGACGGATCAATTCACGCATGATTCTCTCCCTTAGACCTTAGCGCCGTTACGGCGAATGTCG
The DNA here is from genome assembly GCF_000955865.1 of Pseudomonas sp. 2(2015). Taxonomy (NCBI): domain Bacteria; kingdom Pseudomonadati; phylum Pseudomonadota; class Gammaproteobacteria; order Pseudomonadales; family Pseudomonadaceae; genus Pseudomonas; species Pseudomonas sp. 2(2015). Next base: position 151,983 of record NZ_JYOF01000013.1, on the reverse strand, counting down.
ACCAGAACGGCATCAATGCCGCGCTTGTCGATGATACGCATGCCTTTGGCAGATACGCGCAGACGCACGAAACGCTTCTCGGACTCGACCCAGAAGCGATGATGCTGCAGGTTCGGCAGGAAACGACGACGGGTTTTGTTGTTTGCGTGGGAAATGTTATTCCCGGTTACCGGACCCTTACCGGTAACTTGACAGACTCTCGACATGCCTCAGCCCTCTAAAACCACATGCCCAACCCGGCATGGGTTGGCCGCTTAATCTCTCAGTCTTTGGCGCCAGGCGCCGTGTTTCTTCAGGGTCTTATCGACTCGGTCAGCAGATGCGACAAGCCGAGCCCCTAGAAAAGAGCGCTGCTTTATACCAGAAAGACCAGAGCACAACAACAGAAGATGTGCTTTGACTTGCTGTTCGACACGCCGGAGCAGCATAACCACTGGCCCGGCCGGCTGTCGACCGCCCGTCGCTCGATCGGCAAAAAAGGATATGGTCATTTGTCTCACGGCACACTAGGGTAGGACTTTTCCAGACTGCACTGGCAGATGGGCCATCGATCAGCCAAGGAATCCCCATGCGTGCTGCCGCTCTACCCCTGTTGTTCGTCACCTTGCTCGGCCCGGCTTTCGCCCAAGCGGCTGCGCTGAGTGTGTGCACCGAAGCCAGCCCCGAAGGCTTCGACGTGGTCCAGTACAACTCGCTGACCACCACCAATGCCTCGGCCGACGTACTGATGAACCGCCTGGTCGAGTTCGATGCGCGCCAGGGCCAGGTGGTGCCGAGCCTGGCCGAAAGCTGGACGGTTTCGCCAGACGGCCTGATCTATGAGTTCAAGTTGCGCCCGGGGGTAAAGTTCCATAGCACCGCCTACTTCAAGCCCGGGCGCACGCTGGATGCCGACGACGTGCTGTTCAGTTTTCAGCGCATGCTCTACCCCGCCCATTCCTGGCACAAGATCGCCCAGAGCGGCTATCCGCACGCCCAGTCGCTGCAGCTACCCAGCCTGATCAAGCAGATCGAGGCCGTCGACCCGCTGACCGTGCGCTTTACCCTCGACCATCCCGACGCCACGTTCCTGGCCACCCTGAGCATGGGCTTTGCCTCGATCTACTCTGCCGAGTACGCCGACCAGTTGCTCAAGGCCGGCACCCCGGAGAAGCTCAACAGCCAGCCGATCGGCACCGGGCCGTTTGTGTTCAATCGTTTCCAGAAGGACGCGGTGATCCGCTACCGCGCCAACCCGGACTACTTTGCCGGCAAGCCGGGTGTCGACCCGCTGATCTTCGCCATCACCCCCGATGCCAACGTGCGCCTGCAAAAACTCAAGCGCAATGAATGCCAGATCGCCCTGTCGCCGAAACCGCTGGATATCGCCGCGGCCAGCGAGGATCCGACCCTCAAGGTGGAAAAGACCGAAGCCTTCATGACCGCTTTCGTCGCCCTCAATAGCCAGCACGCACCGCTGGACAAGCCGGAAGTACGCCAGGCCATCAACCTCGCCTTCGACAAGGCCAGCTACCTCAAGGCCGTGTTCGAAGGCACCGCCGTCGCCGCCAATGGCCCGTATCCGCCCAACACCTGGAGCTACGCCAAGGACCTGCCAGGCTATCCGGCCAACCTCGACAAGGCTCGGGCCCTGCTGGCCAAGGCCGGCCTCAAGGACGGCTTCAGCACCACCATCTGGACCCGCCCGCAAGGCAGCTTGCTCAACCCCAACCCCAGCCTCGGCGCGCAATTGCTGCAGGCCGACCTGGGCAAGATCGGCATCAAGGCTGAAATCCGCGTGATCGAATGGGGCGAGCTGATCCGCCGGGCCAAGGCTGGCGAGCACGACCTGCTGTTCATGGGCTGGGCCGGTGACAATGGCGACCCGGACAACTTCCTCAGCCCGCAGTTTTCCTGCGCGGCGGTCAAGTCCGGGACCAACTTCGCCCGTTACTGCGATCAGCGCCTCGACCAGTTGATCAGCGCCGGCAAGACCACCAATGACCAGAGCGTGCGCAGCCGTCTGTACCAACAGGCGCAGACGCTGATTCAGCAGCAGGCCTTGTGGCTGCCCCTGGCCCACCCGACCGCCGCCGTACTGGCGCGCAAGGATGTCCAGGGTTACCAGGTCAGCCCGTTCGGTCGCCAGGACTTCGCCGGGGTCAGCACCTCGCGCTAGAGCCAGCCGTGCTCGGCCATCGACAGTGGCTCGCCGTCGCCGATGACGAAGTGGTCGAGCACGCGCACTTCGATCATGTCCAGCGCCTTGGTCAGGCGCCGGGTCAGGACCAGGTCGGCATCGCTGGGCTCGCTCACGCCTGAAGGATGGTTGTGGCAGAGGATCAACGCCGCGGCGTTATGGGCCAGGGCGCGCTTGATCACCTGCCGCGGATAGACGCTGGCGCTGTTGATCGAGCCCTGGAACAGCGCCTCGAAGGCCAGCACCCGGTGCTTGCTGTCGAGAAACAGGCAACCGAAGACCTCATGCGGCTCGTGGCGCAGGCGCGCCTTGAGGTAGTCCTTGACCGCCTGCGGGCTCTGCAGGGCTGAATCGCGCCGCAGGCCCTCGGCCAGGTGGCGCCGGGACATTTCCAGCACGGCCTGCAACTGGGCGAACTTTGCCGGGCCCAGGCCGAGCTCGCCATTGAAGCTGCGGCTGTCTGCCTCCAGCAGCCCGCGCAGGCTGCCGAAGCGCCCGAGCAGATGCCTGGCCAGGTCGACCGCGCTACGCCCACGCACCCCGGTGCGCAAAAAAATCGCCAGCAGCTCGGCATCCGACAGGTTGCCCGCCCCCGACTCCAGCAGTTTTTCCCGCGGGCGCTCCGCCGCAGGCCAATCCCTGATACTCATGACAATTCCCTCTGTCTTTCGGTTACTGCTCCCGGTTTGAGCCCTGTGCTACATTAGCCGCTCATTTTTACGCGACGAACCGGCCTGGGGAGGCGTCGTCGCCGCGTGCAATCACTGAGCAAAAGGCAAGCCTATGCAGCGGCTGTATCGGAAGCGCATCGTTCTCGGCGTCGGCGGCGGCATTGCCGCCTACAAGAGTGCCGAGCTGGTTCGCCGACTCCTGGAACACGGCGCCCAAGTGCGCGTCGTCATGACCCGTGGCGGGGCCGAATTCATCACCCCGCTGACCATGCAGGCCCTGTCCGGCCACCCGGTGCACATGGACCTATTGGACCCTGCTGCCGAAGCGGCGATGGGCCATATCGAGCTGGCCAAGTGGGCCGACCTGGTGCTGATCGCCCCAGCCACCGCCGACCTGCTCGCGCGCCTGGCCCAGGGTGTCGCCGATGACCTGCTGACCACCCTGGTGCTGGCTACCGATGCCACCGTGGCCGTGGCCCCGGCGATGAACCAGGCAATGTGGCGCGACCCGGCCACCCAGGCCAACCTTGAGCTGCTGCAAAGCCGCAATATCCAGGTGTTCGGCCCGGCTTCCGGCAGCCAGGCCTGTGGCGACGTGGGCCTGGGCCGCATGCTCGAAGCCACCGACCTGGCCTGGTGCGCCGCCGAGACTTTCAAGCGCGAGTCGCTGACCGGCAAGCACGTGTTGATCACTGCCGGCCCGACCCAGGAAAACATCGACCCGGTGCGCTACATCACCAACCACAGCTCGGGGAAAATGGGCTTTGCCCTGGCTGAAGCCGCCGTGGAAGCTGGCGCCAAGGTGACCCTGGTGACCGGCCCGGTGAATCTGCCGACACCCGACCGCGTCACCCGCATCGACGTGGTCAGCGCCCGCGACATGCTTGCCGCCTGTGAAGCCGCCATCCCCTGCGATGTGTTCATCGCCTCGGCAGCAGTCGCAGACTACCGCCCAGAAGTAGTGGCCCCGCAGAAACTCAAGAAAGACCCTACGACAGGTGACGGCCTGCTGCTGCAGATGGTCCGCAACCCGGACATTCTTGCCAGCATCTCCACCCGTCCTGACCGCCCGTTCAGCGTCGGCTTTGCCGCCGAGACCGAACACTTGCTCGATTACGCCGCGCGCAAGCTCAAGGACAAGAACCTCGACCTGATTGTCGCCAACGATGTGGCCAACCCCAGCATCGGCTTCAACAGCGAGGAGAACGCCTGCAGCGTCATCGACCGTCAACTTCACGCAACAGTTTTCGCGCAGACCAGCAAGGGCAAGATCGCCCGCCAGCTGGTAGCCTTCATTGCCGAACGTCTCAACCAGGTTTAATTTCGCATGCACGCACTACAAGCCAAGATTCTCGATCCACGCATCGGCAGCGAGTTCCCGCTGCCGCAGTACGCCACCCCGGGTTCGGCCGGCCTTGACCTGCGCGCCATGCTCAAGCAAGACACCGTCCTCGAGCCAGGCCAGACCCTGCTGATCCCTACCGGCCTGTCGGTGTACATCGGCGATCCGGGCCTGGCGGCGCTGATCCTGCCGCGCTCGGGCCTTGGCCATAAACATGGCATCGTCCTCGGCAACCTGGTCGGCCTGATCGACTCCGACTACCAGGGCGAGCTGATGGTCTCGTGCTGGAACCGCGGCCAGACCCCATTCACCATCGCCATCGGCGAGCGCATTGCGCAGCTGGTGCTGGTACCCGTGGTACAGGCGCACTTCGATATCGTCGAAACCTTCGACGAAAGCCAGCGTGGCGCTGGCGGCTTCGGTCATTCCGGTAGCCATTGAGGCGCTTCCAGCAGGTGCTGCCGGGGCTATTGATAGCCCTGGCTGGCCTGCTTGCGGGCGTACTACTGACTTGGTTCACCGCAGTACTGCCTGGCCAGCGTGAGCACCGCAACAACCTGGCTTACGCCCAGGCCGGTGCACTCGTATCGCACCTGGACGCCTCGATCATTGCCGTCAGCAGCGAAGTGAACGCCCTGGCGAGAAGCCCGGCGGTACTGGCATTGATTCAATCACCTGACCCCAAAAAGCTGCTCGGCGCATTCGCCCACCTCGACGGCCTGATGGCGGCGCAGTTGCTCAAACCTGGACAGGCCGCCTCGAGCCCACCCATGAGCGAGCCCGTGCTCGACATGATCCGGCGCGCCGAGCGCGGCATTCCACCTGCCCTTGAAGCCTATCCTGAGGCTGGACAGCAACGGGTTTTCAGCGTCACCGCACTGCGTGAGTCTGCTGACGCCCCCGTACAGGCCATTCTGGTGCTCACATTCGCGCTCTCACGCTTCACTGACCCACTGCAGCGCGATGCGGGTACGATTGGTCAGATGCGACTGACACAATTGGTGTTCAACGACCCGCCCGTCGAGCTTTTCAGCCACGGCCACAGCCAGGCGCCGGCATTGCACCAGTTGGGCACTGCCAACGCCACCTGGGCCTTGGGGTTTCAGCCCGGCCCCTTGATCGAGAACGCCTCGGCATACAGGTTCAACCCCTGGCTGCTGCTCGCCACCTTTCTAGCGTTGTCCGGCCTGTTCGGCGGCTTTTGGTTAACCGCCAGACGCTCCCGGAATGGGGCCGTAAACATCAGCTCAATGTAGACAGAACAGACTTTACCGGCGAACTCTGTCGCGAAAATGCCGTCAAAGGCGGACATATTGACTCGCGCAGTGGCTGCCGCTGACGCTCTCAGCAACCCTTTTAGATTGGAGTTTCCCAGGTGACCAGCATGGAACGAGTGACCCCGAACCTTCCCGCGAGCATCTTCCGCGCCTACGATATCCGAGGCGTGGTCGATGACACCCTGACCGCCGAAACCGCTTATTGGATCGGCCGCGCCATCGGCGCCCAGACGCTGGCCCAGGGTGAGCCGAACATCTCGGTCGGCCGCGACGGGCGCCTGTCGGGGCCAATGCTGGTCGAGCAACTGATCAAGGGCCTGGTCGAAGCCGGCTGCAAGGTCAGTGACGTCGGCCTGGTGCCGACCCCAGCCCTCTACTACGCCGCCAACGTACTGGCCGGCAAGTCCGGAGTGATGCTCACCGGCAGCCACAACCCGCCGAACTACAACGGCTCCAAGATCGTCATCGCCGGCGACACCCTGGCCAACGAGCAGATCCAGGCTCTGTTGATCCGCCTGCAAACCAACGACCTGAGCCGCGGCGAAGGCAGCGTCGAGAAAGTCGAAATCCTCGAGCGCTATTTCAAACAGATCACCGGCGATATCAAGCTGGCGAAGAAGCTCAAGGTGGTGGTGGACTGCGGCAACGGTGCGGCTGGCGTGATTGCCCCGCAGCTGATCGAAGCCCTGGGCTGCGAAATGATCCCGCTGTTCTGCGAGGTCGATGGCAACTTCCCCAACCACCACCCGGACCCGGGCAAGCCTGAGAACCTGGTCGACCTGATCGCCAAGGTCAAGGAAACCGGCGCCGACCTGGGCCTGGCCTTCGATGGCGATGGCGACCGCGTCGGCGTGGTCACCAACACCGGCACCATCGTCTACCCCGACCGCCTGCTGATGCTGTTCGCCCAGGACGTGCTGGAGCGCAATCCGGGCGCCGAGATCATCTTCGACGTCAAATGCACCCGCCGCCTGACCCCGCTGATCGAGCAGTACGGCGGCCGCGCGCTAATGTGGAAAACCGGTCACTCGTTGATCAAGAAGAAGATGAAACAGACCGGCGCCCTGCTCGCCGGTGAAATGAGCGGCCATATTTTCATCAAGGAACGCTGGTACGGTTTTGACGATGGTATTTACAGTGCCGCGCGCCTGCTGGAGATCCTCAGCAAGGCCAAAACCGATGCCGAACAGCTGTTCGCGGCGTTCCCGAACGATATTTCCACGCCGGAAATCAACATTGATGTGACCGACGAGGGTAAATTCAGCATCATTGATGCACTGCAACGCAACGCCGACTGGGGCAACGACGCCAACCTGACCACCATCGATGGTGTGCGGGTCGACTACCCACAAGGCTGGGGCCTGGTTCGCGCCTCCAACACCACGCCGGTGCTGGTATTGCGCTTCGAGGCCGACACTGACGCCGAACTGCAGCGTATCCAAGAGGTATTCCGCGCCCAGCTAAAGCGCGTTGCCCCTGACCTGCAACCCGAGTTCTGACCGACTATCTGTTCCAACTGGAGCCCTGCATGACCCTCGATCGCGATGCCGCCACCCATGTCGCCCAGGTTTTGTCCGAAGCGCTGCCTTATATCCGCCGCTTTGTCGGCAAGACCCTGGTGATCAAATACGGCGGCAACGCGATGGAGAGCGAAGAGCTCAAAACCGGTTTTGCCCGCGACGTGGTGCTGATGAAAGCGGTCGGCATCAACCCGGTGGTCGTGCACGGTGGCGGCCCGCAGATCGGTGACCTGCTCAAGCGCCTGTCGATCGAAAGCCACTTCATCGACGGCATGCGCGTTACCGACGCGCAAACCATGGACGTGGTGGAGATGGTCCTCGGCGGCCAGGTCAACAAGGACATCGTCAACCTGATCAACCGTCATGGCGGCAGCGCCATCGGCCTGACCGGCAAGGATGCCGAGCTGATTCGCGCGAAGAAGCTCACCGTCAGCCGCCAGACGCCAGAGATGACCACTCCGGAAATCATCGACATCGGTCATGTGGGCGAAGTGGTCGGAGTGAACACCGACCTGCTCAACATGCTGGTCAAAGGTGACTTCATTCCGGTGATCGCGCCGATCGGCGTGGGCGCCAACGGCGAGTCGTACAACATCAACGCCGACCTGGTGGCCGGTAAGGTTGCCGAAGCACTGAAAGCTGAAAAGCTGATGCTGCTGACCAACATCGCCGGCCTGATGGACAAGCAAGGCACCGTGCTCACCGGCCTGACCACCGAGCAGGTCAACGAACTGATCGCCGACGGCACCATTTACGGCGGCATGCTGCCGAAGATCCGCTGCGCCCTTGAAGCGGTGCAAGGCGGGGTCAACAGCTCGCACATCATCGATGGCCGGGTGCCGAACGCGGTACTGCTGGAGATCTTCACCGACAGCGGCGTAGGCACCCTGATTACCAACCACAAGCCGCGCTAAGGCACAAAAAAGGCGACCCTCGGGTCGCCTTTTTTTTGCCTCAGATACCGTACTGGGCCCGGTAGGCCTCGACGGCCGGCAAGTGCTGCTTGAGCGCCGGGTCGTCGGCGAGGAACTCCAGCACCTGGGTCAGCGAGACGATGCTCACCACCGGAATGCCGAAGTCGCGCTCCACTTCCTGGATCGCCGACAGCTCGCCGTTGCCGCGCTCCTGGCGGTTCAGCGCGATCAACACGCCAGCAGCCTTGGCTTGCTGGGCCTGGATGATCTGCATGACTTCGCGGATGGCGGTACCGGCAGTGATCACGTCGTCGATGATCAGCACATCGCCGGTCAGCGGTGCGCCGACCAGGCTGCCGCCTTCACCGTGGGCCTTGGCCTCTTTGCGGTTGAAGCACCACGGCAGGTCGAGGTCATGGTGCTCGGCCAGGGCCACGGCAGTGGCTGCCGCCAGGGGGATACCCTTGTAGGCCGGGCCGAACAGCACGTCGAACGGGATCTTGCTGTCGACGATTGCCGCAGCATAGAAACGCCCGAGCTGAGCCAGGGCCGAACCGCTGTTGAACAGGCCGGCGTTGAAGAAGTACGGGCTGGTGCGCCCGGACTTGAGGGTGAACTCACCGAAGCGCAGAACCCCGCGGTCGATGGCAAAACGAATGAAGTCGCGCTGATACGGCTGCATGAAGAGTCCCGGATACCACGGATTTAGCTAATTGAGTACAGCTCGGGTATCATACACGCACGAGATTTTTGGGGCCATTTATGCGGATCATCAGTGTGAACGTTAATGGCATTCAGGCTGCCGTTGAGCGTGGTTTGCTCAGCTGGCTACAAGCCCAGAATGCTGACGTCATCTGCCTTCAGGATACCCGCGCCTCGGCCTTTGAACTCGACGACCCAGCTTTCCAGCTCGATGGCTACTTCCTTTATGCCTGCGACGCAGAAGTTCCCGCCCAAGGCGGCGTGGCACTTTATTCGCGGTTGCAGCCCAAGGCAGTCATCAGCGGCCTGGGCTTCGAGACAGCCGACCGCTACGGACGTTACCTGCAGGCCGATTTCGACAAGGTAAGTATTGCAACCCTGTTGCTACCTTCGGGAATGAACGGCGATGAAGACTTGAACCAGAAGTTCAAGTTGATGGACGACTTCGCCAAGTACCTGGACAAGCAGCGGCGCAAGCGTCGCGAGTACATCTATTGCGGCTCGTTGTACGTGGCGCAGCAGAAGCTCGACGTCAAGAACTGGCGCGATGGCCAGCAGTCTCCAGGCTTCCTGGCGCCGGAACGCGCCTGGATGGACGAGATTGTCGGCAACATGGGCTATGTCGATGCCCTGCGCGAAGTCAGCCGTGAAGGCGACCAGTACAGCTGGTGGCCAGACAACGAGCAGGCCGAGATGCTCAACCTGGGCTGGCGCTTCGACTACCAGCTGCTGACCCCGGGCCTGCGCCGCTTTGTTCGCAGCGCACGCCTGCCACGCCAGCCGCGCTTCTCCCAGCACGCGCCGCTGATCGTGGATTACGACTGGACGCTGACCATCTAAGTCGTGCAGCCACAAAAAAACCGACTTCATGTCGGTTTTTTTGTGGCTTCAGCTTTTATCAGATCATTATTTGATCGGCCGCCAGGTCAGCGGGTAGCGATAGGGCTGGCCTTCGTTGGCCTTGACCCCGGCGATGATGGTCAGAATCAGCACGGCGATCATCAGCATGCCAAACAGCACGATGCCGATCAGGACAAACATCAGCAGCCCACAGATGATTCCGGCGATGAATACTGTGATCTGGAAGTTCAGTGCCTCCTTGCCCTGGGCATCGACGAACGGGTCGACGTCCTTTTTCCAGATCCACATCACCAGCGGCCCCAACAGGCTGCCGAAGGGGAAGACCAGGCCGAGCAAGGCAGCCAGGTGACAGAACATCGCCCATTGCCGGACTTCGGCGTTGGGAGTGGGCAACTGCAAGGGCTGCTCGGTCATGCTCTGCTCCTGGGCGTGGGTGTATCAGTCAGCCAGCGAGGCCTGCTGCAGTTCGAACAGGTCAACCATGCCTTTTTGCGCCAGTGCCAACATGGCGTTGAGCTCTTGCGGCTGGAATGGCGCGCCTTCGGCAGTGCCTTGTACTTCGATGAAGCCGCCTGCGCTGGTCATCACCACGTTCAGGTCGGTCTCGGCTGCCGAGTCTTCGAGGTAGTCCAGGTCGAGCACCGGCTCACCCTGGTACATGCCTACCGAGACGGCTGCGATCATGTGCTTGAGCGGGTCACCGCCCTTCAGGCCGCCGCGCTTCTTGACCACGCGCAGGGCATCAACCAGGGCAACCATGGCGCCGGTGATCGAAGCGGTGCGGGTGCCGCCGTCGGCCTGGATCACGTCGCAGTCGACGTACAGGGTGATGTCGCCCAGCTTGCTCATGTCCAGCGCAGCGCGCAGGGAGCGGCCAATCAGGCGCTGGATTTCGAGGGTGCGACCGCCTTGCTTGCCACGGCTGGCTTCGCGCTGGTTACGCTCGCCGGTAGAACGCGGCAGCATGCCGTATTCGGCCGTCAGCCAGCCCTGGCCCTGGCCTTTGAGGAAGCGCGGGACACCGTTCTCGACACTGACGGTACAGATGACTTTGGTGTCACCGAACTCGACCAGTACTGACCCCTCGGCGTGTTTGGTGTAGTTGCGGGTGATGCGGATCGAGCGGAGCTGATCGGCAGCGCGACCACTTGGACGTTTCATTTGGGATACCTGTACTGGACTTGAATCTGCCCAGCATTATAGAGCGCGCCGGGCGATGAGGACACGCCTATTGTCGCAGGCCCCGAAACAGACGGCCCAGGGCCGCAGGTCGGGTTTTTCCGGGAACCGCGTGAGGGTTTGTAACATCAGTTGATTGGGAGCCAGCGCCGCACTGCGCTACAATCCTGCGCCTTCAGCCGCTTGGCTTTCCTTCATCTTTTGCGCGAGGTACTTCCCATGGTGCACAGCATGACCGCTTTTGCTCGAGTCGAGCGCGCCGGTAGCCAGGGCACCCTGATCTGGGAACTGCGCTCAGTCAATCATCGTTACCTGGAGCCGCACCTGCGCCTGCCAGAAGCCTTCCGCGACCTCGAGGGCGCCGTGCGCGAAAGCCTGCGCCAGGGCCTGTCGCGCGGCAAGGTCGAATGCACCCTGCGCTTCAACGAAGAAAACAACGGCAAGGCCCTGCAGGTTGATCGCGAGCGCGCCGCGCAACTGGTTGCCGCCGCCGAGACAGTCGCCAGCCTGATCAAGCAGCCGGCGCCGCTCAACCCGCTCGAGGTTCTGGCCTGGCCCGGCGTGCTGGTGGCCGATGCCGCCGACCCGCAGGCGCTCAACAGCGAGGCCATGGCCCTGTTCGAAGAGGCCCTGAACGAGCTGAAGAACGGCCGCAACCGCGAAGGCGCAGAACTCGCGCGACTGATCAACGAGCGCCTGGACAACATGGCCAGCGAGGTCACCACCTTGCGCGCCCTGGTGCCGCAGATGCTCGCGGCGCAACGGCAGAAGATCCTCGACCGCTTCAGCGACATGCAGGCCGAGCTCGACCCGCAGCGCCTGGAGCAAGAGATGGTCATGCTCGCGCAAAAGAGCGACGTCGCCGAAGAACTCGACCGCTTGAGCACCCACGTCACCGAAGTGCGCCGCGTGCTCAAGTCCGGCGGTGCCGCCGGCCGGCGCCTGGACTTCCTGATGCAGGAGCTCAACCGCGAAGCCAATACCCTGGGCTCCAAAGCCTTCGACCCACGCAGCACCCAGTCCGCGGTCAACCTCAAGGTACTGATCGAGCAGATGCGTGAACAAGTACAGAACATTGAGTAAGGCCACCCCGACCATGAATCACAGCAGCGGCACCCTTTACATCGTTTCGGCCCCCTCCGGCGCCGGCAAGACCAGCCTGGTCAAAGCCCTGATCGATGCTGACAACAGCATCCAGGTGTCGGTCTCGCACACCACCCGGGCCATGCGCCCGGGCGAAGTGCACGGCGTGAACTATCACTTCGTCGAACACACCGAGTTCAAGCTGATGATCGAGCAAGGCGACTTCCTCGAACAGGCCGAAGTCTTCGGTAACTTCTACGGGACTTCGCGCAGCGCGCTGCAACAGGCGCTCGACCAGGGCCAGGACCTGATCCTCGAGATCGACTGGCAAGGCGCCCAGCAGGTGCGCACGCTGATGCCCGAGGCGCGCTCGATCTTCATCCTGCCGCCGACCCAGGAAGCCCTGCGCCAGCGCCTGACCAACCGCGGCCAGGACAGCGACGAGATCATCGAAGGACGGATGCGTGAAGCAGTGAGCGAGATGAGTCACTACGACGAGTATGACTTTGTCATCATCAACGATGACTTCGCCACGGCACTGGAAGACCTCAAGGCGGTGTTCCGCGCCAATCGCCTGCTGCAAGCCAACCAGCAGCAGCGTCATGGCCAGCTGCTCAAGCAATTGCTTGCCTGAGCAACCTGCCGCTCCAGCCGCTTAGCGGCGGCTGGAGACCGTGGCGTGACGATGCAGGGTCATGCCCAGGAAGAACGCCGGCGCACGCAGACGCGACAGCATCATCAGCACCAGGCCGAGTACGGTGATGATCATTGCGATCACGAACACCAGGCCCAACCCGCCCACATGCGAACCGCTGCCGAACGACGGCGAAGCGCTGTCGATGGCTGTCTGCAGGAAAATCACCGAAAGGATGCCACCGCCAAGCAGCGGGCACAGGCCGCGCATCAGGAAATGCCGCACGCTGTCGAACAGGCTGTGGCGGAAGTACCAGACGCAAGCATAGGCAGTCAGCGAATAGTAGAAGCAGATCATCATGCCCAGGGCGGTGATGGTGTCTGCCAGGACGTTTTCGCTCAAGGTACGCATGGTCACGTAGAACACACCTGCCGCCATGCCGGCGCAGATGGTGGCGTAGCGCGGGGTTTTCGAGCGCGGGCAGATGCTGGCGAAACGCTCGGGCACAGCGCCGTAGTAACCCATGGCCAGCAACGTGCGCGCCGGCGATACGAAAGTGGACTGCAGCGAGGCAGCAGTGCTGGCCAGCACCGCGATCGACATCAGGATAGCCAACGGCCCCATGACCGGGCCGGCCAGGTGAGCGAAGACGTTTTCCTGGATGCGCGGGTTGTTCAGGCCCAGGCCAATGTCACCGATACCGGCGAATTGCAGGGTAGCGATTGCTGTGACCAGGTACAGGCCAAGAATCAGCAGCACCGTCAGGGTCGCCGCACGGCCAGGGGTATCACCGCTGCCGACCGATTCTTCACTGATGCTCAGGCACACGTCCCAGCCCCAGAAAATGAAAATCGACAGCGACAGGCCGGCGGTAAAGGCCGAGAACGACTCAACGCCGAAGGGGTTGAACCAGTCCAGGTCGAACGCCAGCGGTGGCGTCGCCGACGACTCGCCAAACGCAGCCATGGCAAAGCCCACCAGCACCACCAGCTGCAAGGCCACCAGGCCGTACTGCACGGTCATGGTCGTGGCGATGCCGCGACAGCAGATCCACACCGCCATGGCGATGAACACGCAACAGGTGACGACATTGACCAACAGGTTGTCGCTGAGCGCAGCCACCTCGTGGCTGCCGGTGATCTGCCCAAGGAATAGATAGAAGAAGTCGACGGCCACCCCGGCCAGGTTGGACAGCACGATGGTGGTTGCGGTAACCAGCCCCCAGCCGCCAATCCAGCCGATCATCGGGCCGAACGCCCGTGCCGACCAGGTAAAGGAAGTACCGCTGTCCGGCTCGGCCGCATTCAGTTCGCGGTAACCCAGGGCCACCAGCAGCATCGGCAGGAAGCCAACGATGAATACCGCCGGCAGATGAGCCCCGACTTCACGCACGGTCGGGCCCAACGCACCAGTCAGGGTGTAGACCGGAGCGATGGTGGAAATGCCCAGCACGATGCTGGCCAGCAGTCCGAGCCGGCCCTTGGCCAGCCCCTTGGATCGCCCGCCCTCACCTGGGGACAGGCCTGCTTTGTGTTCACTCATGAGTAGTTGCCGCCAATATTGGTATTGTTTTTCAGGACGCCCCGCGGGGTGTCCGCTTTCACTCATTGAAACCTGTTGCGTGGTACTTCAAGCCCGGATCAACCGGCTGACCTCATAGGATCTTCTCCCGGATCCGCTCGCCCATGGCACGGGTCAGGCATGCCTCACGAAATGCCTGGAACAGGCGCAGCGAGACCGGGTTGTCGGCAAAACGGTACTCGGGGTGCCATTGCACGCCGACCACAAAGCCCGGGGCGTCTTGCATCGACACCGCTTCGATCAGCCCGTCGGGGGCCAATGCCTCGGCGCGCAAGCCGCCAGCCAGGCGATCGATACCCTGGCTGTGCAGCGAATTGACCATGAAGCTGTGCTCCATCCCCAGGCGTTCGAACAACCCGCCGGGCTGGACAGTGACCAGGTGACGGGGGCTGTACTGTTCTTCCAGCGGGGCGTCCTGCGGCTCACGATGATCCAGGTAACCCGGCAGTTCCTGCACCCGCTGGTGCAGGGTGCCACCGAGGGCCACGTTGAGTTCCTGGAAACCACGGCAGATGCAGAACACCGGCACGCCGTCGGCAATCGCCGCCTGCAGCAGCGGCAGGGTCAGTCGATCGCGAAACACGTCGTGCTGGGTCCCTTCCACGCTGGGGGCGCCATTGTAATGATGCGGCTCGACATTTGAAGGCGAACCGGTAAAAAGAATGCCATCGAGCCGCTCCAGTACGCGGCGCGGGTCGCTGGGCTCGGCCCTGGCCGGGAGGATCAGGGGGATCCCGGCAAAGCCTGCGGCCTCGACATATTTGTCGCCCACGGTGTGCGACGAGTTCTTGCCCAGTTGCTGGCGGCAAGCGGAAACGCCAATCAAAGGCGGCATTGCTGCGGTAGTTTGCATGGGTTCACCCTCCCTTACAGCTTGATCCAGGTCGCCTTGAGTTCGGTGTATTTGTCGAAAGCGTGCAACGATTTGTCCCGGCCATTACCCGACTGCTTGAAGCCGCCAAACGGTGCGGTCATGTCGCCGCCGTCGTACTGGTTGACCCAGACACTGCCAGCACGCAGGGCGCGAGCGGTGTTGTGGGCACGGGAAATGTTGCTGGTCCACACCGCCGCCGCCAGGCCGAAGGGCGAGTCGTTGGCAATGTCGATGGCTTGTTCGGCGCTATCGAAGGTGATCACCGACAGCACCGGGCCGAAGATTTCTTCGCGGGCGATACGCATGGCATTGGTCACGCCATCGAAGATCGCTGGCTGCACGTAAACACCGCAGGTGTCTTCCAGCACCCGCTCGCCACCGGTGACCAGGGTGGCACCGTCAGCCTTGCCGGCTTCGATGTAACCGAGCACGGTGTCCAGTTGGGTGGTGTCGACCAGGGCGCCGACGCGGGTGTCCGGGTCCAGCGCATGGCCGGGCTTCCAGGCCTTGAGGGCCTCGACCACCATCGGCAGGAACTGGTCCTTGATCGAGCGTTCAACCAACAGGCGCGAACCGGCAATGCACACTTCGCCCTGGTTGAAGGCGATAGCGCTGGCCGCAGCTTCGGCGGCGGCCTGCAGGTCCGGGGCGTCGGCGAAGACGATGTTCGGGCTCTTGCCACCGGCTTCGAGCCAGACGCGCTTCATGTTCGACTCGCCGGCGTAGACCATCAGCTGCTTGGCGATGCGGGTGGAGCCGGTGAACACCAGGGTATCGACGTCCATGTGCAGGGCCAGGGCCTTGCCGACGGTGTGGCCGTAACCTGGCAGCACGTTGAGGACACCGGCCGGCAAACCGGCTTCGATCGCCAGTTGGGCGATACGAATGGCGGTCAGCGGCGATTTTTCGGACGGCTTGAGGATCACCGAGTTACCGGTGGCCAGGGCCGGGCCGAGTTTCCAGCAGGCCATCATCAGTGGAAAGTTCCACGGAACAATGGCCGCGACCACGCCGACCGGCGAGCGGGTGACCAAACCCAGCTGGTCGGACGGGGTCGCAGCAACTTCGTCGTAAATCTTGTCGATGGCTTCAGCGTTCCAGCGGATGGCATTGGCCGCCGCCGGAATGTCGATGCTCAGGGCATCGGCAATCGGCTTGCCCATGTCCAGGGTCTCGAGCAATGCCAGTTCTTCGGCATTGGCCAGAAGCAAATCTGCAAAAGCAATCAGCACCCGCTTGCGCTGGGCCGGCGCCTGGTTGGCCCAGACGCCACTGTCGAAACTGCGCCGGGCCGCAGCGACGGCGCGTTCGGCATCGGCGCTGTCACAGCTGGCGATCTGCGCCAGCTGGCGGCCGTCGACCGGGCTTGAACACTCGAAAGTCTCGCCGGACACACTGGCGCAGTACTGGCCGTCGATGAAGGCGCGGCCTTCGATGTTCAGGCCCTGGAAAAGCTGTTCCCAGTGTTGGCGTGGTGCTGTTGTCATTGTTGTTTTCTCCGGCGTCACACCGTGTGCAGGTACCAGTTGTATTCGAGGTCGGAAATCGACACCTCGAACTCGGCCATCTCGCTTTCCTTGCAGGCGACAAAAATATCGATGTAGTCGGGGCTGATGTACTTGTTCAGCACTTCACTGTCATCGAGCTCACGCAGCGCATCGCGCAGGTTGTTCGGCAGGCTCTGCTCCAACTGCTCGTAGGAGTTGCCCTCGATAGGCGCTCCCGGCTCGATCTGGTTGGTCAGGCCGTGGTGGATGCCGGCGAGAATGGCCGCCATCATCAGGTACGGGTTGGCATCGGCGCCGGCAACCCGGTGCTCGATACGCACGGCATCGCTGCTGCCGGTCGGCACGCGGACCGCTACGGTGCGGTTGTCCAGCCCCCAGCTCGGCGCGTTGGGCACGTAGAACTGGGCACCGAAACGCCGGTAGGAGTTGATGTTCGGGCAGAGGAAGGCCATTGACGCCGGCATGGTCTCGAGCACGCCACCAATGGCGTGGCGCAGGGTTTCGCTTTGCTCGGGGTCTTCGCTGGTGAAGATGTTCTTGCCGGTTTTTTTGTCCAGCAACGAGATGTGCACGTGCAGGCCGTTACCGGCCTGGCCCGGATAGGGCTTGGCCATGAAAGTGGAGTCCATTTCATGGTCGTAGGCGATGTTCTTGATCAGGCGCTTGAGCAACACCGCGTAGTCGCAGGCCTTCATCGGGTCGGCAACGTGGTGCAGGTTGACCTCGAACTGCGCCGGGGCGCTTTCCTTGACGATCGCATCCGCCGGGATGCCCTGCTCCTTGGCGGCTTCAAGCATGTCCTGCAGGCAATCGACGTATTCGTCGAGATCGTCGATCAGGTACACCTGGGTCGACTGCGGGCGCTTGCCGGAGATCGGCGAACGCGGCGGTTGCGGGCGGCCGTTGAGGTTGTCCTGGTCGATCAGGTAGAACTCAAGCTCAAACGCCGCGCAAATATCCAGGCCCAGCGCATCGAACTTCTCCACCACGCTGCGCAGCACTTCCCGCGGGTCGGCGAAGAATGGCGTACCGTCCAGTTCGTGCATGGTCATCAGCAATTGCGCGGTCGGACGCTTCTGCCACGGCTCGTAGGCCAAGGTACCGGGGATCGGGAAGCAGATGCGGTCGGCGTCGCCGATGTCCAGGCCCAGGCCGGTGCTTTCGACGGTCGAGCCGTTGATGTCCAGGGCAAACAGCGAAGCCGGCAGGTTGATGCCTTTTTCGTAGACTTTAACCAGGCTTGCACGCTCGATGCGCTTGCCACGCACCACGCCGTTCATGTCTGCAATCAGCAGATCGACAAATTGCACCTCAGGGTGGGCCTGGAGAAATTCGCCCATCTCATCGAGAGGGATGGCGCACGGGGAGACCGACGTCATGGCTAGGCATCCTTTGATTTTTTATCGAACGACATGGAGGAGGTACTACTGCGCTATCGAGAGCGGCGATGGTTTCATTTGTTCTTTTTAAGTGGTCCCATCGTGGGGAACAGCTGAACGCCGTGGGTTCGCACGGACGTTCCAGATTTTTCTGACAACGTCGCGACTTGATTCACGACTGCCGCCTCACTATAGAATGGCCCCCACGCAACAGACATTGGCATTTAGGCAAGTAAAGAGTGCATCCATGCAATATCAGATCAGCCACGCCGACCTTTCCCTGGTGCTTGCACTGGTCCGCGGCCGTTCCCTGGCCAAGGCCGCCGAGCTGCTGAAGGTCGATGTATCGACTGTTTTTCGTTCGATCCGCCGCATGGAAGCCGCCCTGGGTACCGCGTTGTTCGTCAAAAGCCGCAAAGGCTACATCCCCACCGGTACCGCCCAGGCCCTGGCCGAGCAGGCCGAACGCGCCGAGCAGGCACTGGATGCCGCGCGGGTGGCGCTGGAACTCGGTGAGCAGGTAGTCAGCGGCACGGTGCGCCTGACCTGCACCGACGCCGTGCTGCACAGCCTGTTGCTGCCAGCGCTGGCCGAGTTCATGCCGGCGTATCCGGCGCTGTCGCTGGAGCTGGCGACCTCCAACACCTTTGCCAACCTCAGCCGGCGCGATGCCGACCTGGCCCTGCGCCTGACCAACACCCCGCCGGAGCACCTGGTCGGGCGCTGCCTGGGATCGGCGTCCTATGTGGTGTGCGGCCGCGAAGAGTTTCGCGACAAGCTCAAGGACGCGCCGGCGGCGCTGCCGTGGATAGCCCCGGACGACACCATGCAGGACCACCCCACCGTGGTCTGGCGCAGCGAACACCTGCCCGGGGTCATGCCGCGCTACCGTTGCAGCAGCATCTCGGCGATTGCCCAGCTGGTAACCGCCGGTCTGGGCGTGGCGGCCCTGCCAGACTACATGGCCCATACCCTGCCCGGCGTCGAATCGCTGAGCGCTGCCCTGCCCGGCTGCGACACCGAAGTCTGGCTGCTGACCCGCCCCGATTGCCGCGCCTTGCGTTCAGTGCAGACGCTGTTCGACGAATTGACCCCGCGCCTGCGCGATGCCTTGGGTCGCCAGTGAAATCGTCCTCGCGGGGCAAGCCCGCTCCCACAGAACCTCTGTAGGAGCGGGCTTGCCCCGCGATGCTATTGAATTGAGCACGCATACAAGACAGTTGTGCTAGAGCCCTGCAAGTAGGTATCGTCGAGGTATCAAGGGCTCGAAATGAAATCAGCGCTTCCCTAAAGGCTGGTGATTTTTTAAACTATCGAGTCCGCTCGCCCTTTCGGGCTGAACTCCGCATTTGCTACTTGAGGAAGACCATGGCCCGCGTAACCGTTGAAGACTGCCTAGAACACGTGGCTAACCGTTTTGAGCTGGTCATGCTCTCCACCAAACGTGCCCGTCAACTGGCCACCGGCGGCAAAGAGCCGAAGCTGCCATGGGAAAACGACAAACCTACCGTCATGGCCCTGCGCGAAATCGCTGAAGGCATCTGCACTGATGAGTTCATGGCTGCAGAGTCGATCCAGACTCAAGTTGAGCCAATGTTCGCGTTCGGCGAGGGTGACGAGACCAACGAGGCGGTCTAAGCCCATGCCTGGTCGACGTAGTACGGCACCGGTCATCGTCCCTTGGCAAGAGGTAATCCCATGCCGAGCATAGACGCCCTCGCCGATCGCTTGTCGACCTACCTCGGCGCCGACCAGGTCAACCTGGTGCGCCGGGCGTATTTCTACGCCGAACAAGCCCACGACGGCCAGCGCCGTCGCAGCGGCGAAGCCTACGTCACGCACCCGCTGGCGGTGGCAAGCATCCTTGCCGACATGCACATGGACCATCAGAGCCTGATGGCCGCCATGCTTCATGACGTGATCGAAGACACCGGCATCGCCAAGGAAGCACTCAGCTCGCAATTTGGCGAAACCGTGGCCGAACTGGTCGACGGCGTCAGCAAGCTGACCCAGATGAACTTCGAGACCAAGGCCGAAGCCCAGGCGGAAAACTTCCAGAAAATGGCCATGGCCATGGCCCGGGATATCCGTGTGATCCTGGTCAAGCTGGCCGACCGCCTGCACAACATGCGCACCCTCGAAGTGCTGTCCGGCGAAAAGCGCCGGCGCATCGCCAAAGAAACCCTGGAAATCTACGCCCCCATCGCCAACCGCCTGGGCATGCACAGTGTGCGCGTAGAGTTCGAAGACCTCGGCTTCAAGGCCATGCACCCGATGCGCTCGGCGCGCATCTACCAGGCGGTCAAGCGCGCCCGCGGCAACCGCAAGGAAATCGTCAACAAGATCGAAGAGTCGCTGGCCCACTGCCTGGCGGTCGACGGTATCGAAGGCGAAGTCAGCGGCCGGCAGAAGCACCTCTATGGCATCTACAAGAAGATGCGCGGCAAACGCCGGGCCTTCAACGAGATCATGGACGTCTACGCGTTCCGCATCATCGTCGACAAGGTCGACACCTGCTACCGCGTGCTGGGCGCCGTGCACAACCTGTACAAGCCGCTGCCGGGGCGCTTCAAGGATTACATCGCGATCCCCAAGGCCAACGGCTACCAGTCGCTGCATACCACGCTGTTCGGCATGCACGGGGTCCCGATCGAGATCCAGATCCGCACCCGCGAAATGGAAGAGATGGCCAACAACGGCATCGCCGCCCACTGGCTGTACAAGTCCAGTGACGACGAGCAGCCCAAGGGCACCCATGCCCGGGCGCGCCAATGGGTCAAAGGCGTGCTGGAAATGCAGCAACGCGCGGGCAACTCCCTCGAATTCATCGAGAGCGTGAAGATCGACCTGTTCCCGGACGAGGTCTATGTGTTCACGCCCAAGGGCCGGATCATGGAGCTGCCCAAAGGCTCCACGGCGGTCGACTTCGCCTACGCGGTGCACACCGACGTCGGCAACAGCTGCATTGCCTGCCGCATCAACCGCCGCCTGGCGCCGCTGTCCGAACCGCTGCAGAGCGGCTCGACGGTCGAGATCGTCAGCGCCCCGGGGGCGCGACCGAACCCGGCCTGGCTCAACTTCGTGGTGACTGGCAAGGCCCGTACGCACATCCGCCATGCGCTCAAGCTGCAGCGCCGCTCGGAATCCATCAGCCTTGGCGAACGCCTGCTGAACAAGGTTCTCAACGGCTTCGACAGCGCCCTGGACAAGATCCCCCAGGAGCGCATCCAGGCCATGCTCGGCGAATACCGCCTGGAGCTGATCGAAGACTTGCTCGAAGACATCGGCCTGGGCAACCGCATGGCCTACGTAGTGGCCCGACGCCTGCTGTCCACCGAGGGCGAGCAGCTGCCAAGCCCGGAAGGCCCGCTGGCCATTCGCGGCACCGAAGGCCTGGTGTTGAGCTACGCCAAATGCTGCACGCCGATCCCGGGCGACCCGATTGTCGGTCACCTGTCGGCGGGCAAAGGCATGGTGGTGCACCTGGAAAACTGCCGCAACATCAGCGAAATCCGCCACAACCC
Source organism: Pseudomonas sp. 2(2015) (assembly GCF_000955865.1). NCBI lineage: Bacteria > Pseudomonadati > Pseudomonadota > Gammaproteobacteria > Pseudomonadales > Pseudomonadaceae > Pseudomonas > Pseudomonas sp. 2(2015). The sequence goes on along the minus strand of NZ_JYOF01000013.1, from coordinate 130,755 downwards.
GGAAAAATGCATCCAGCTGTCCTGGGCCAAGGATGTCACCGGCGAATTCAACGTCGAGCTGCGCGTCGAGCTTGAGCACCAGCGCGGCCTGATCGCGCTGCTGGCCAGCAGCGTCAACGCCGCCGACGGCAATATCGAGAAAATCAGCATGGATGAACGCGATGGTCGCATCAGCGTGGTCCAACTGGTGGTCAGCGTGCACGACCGTGTGCACCTGGCACGCGTGATCAAGAAACTGCGCGCCCTGACCGGGGTGATCCGAATCACCCGCATGCGTGCGTAGCCCAATAACAGCAAGGAGTCATCATGACCAAGACCGTCATCACCAGTGACAAGGCCCCAGCCGCCATCGGCACCTATTCCCAGGCGATCAAGGCCGGCAACACGGTGTACATGTCCGGGCAGATCCCGCTGGACCCGAAAACCATGGAACTGGTCGAAGGCTTCGAAGCCCAGACCGTCCAGGTCTTCGAAAACCTCAAGGCCGTTGCTGAAGCCGCTGGCGGTTCGTTCAAGGACATCGTCAAGCTGAACATCTTCCTCACCGACCTCAGCCACTTCGCCAAGGTCAACGAGATCATGGGCAAGTACTTCGACCAGCCGTACCCGGCCCGCGCCGCCATTGGCGTTGCTGCCCTGCCGAAAGGCGCGCAGGTTGAAATGGATGCCATCCTGGTCATCGAGTAACACCCCCGAGGGCGCGCCGCCCGGTGCGCCCTCATCCCCCGCCCCTGCAAGGACCCCCGCCATGCGCTACGCGCTCGCCCTGTCGCTGCTCGCCACCCTGTTGAGCGGCTGCGCCAGCCACAGCCCGGAAGACCTCAACGGTACCTGGATCAACCAGAACGCCATCGACGCTGCCGCCAAAGGCTCCAACCTGCGCCAGGCCCTGCTCGCCAACGGCCCGAACCTTGAGTGGAAGGTCAACGTTGCCGCCAGCCAGGCCACCTTCAGCAATGGCTTTGAAGCGGGCGACGGCAAGCTCAAGGCGCTCAAAGATGGCCAGTGGGAAGTCGATTTCTACGGTAACTACGCCGAGACGCTGAGCCTGGACGGCGACGAACTGGTTCAAGCGGCCAGTGACGCCAACCCGCAGCAGAGCTTCCAGCGCGCCGAAACCCCGGCACCCATTGATGCGCCAGCTGGCACCACCTTTGAAACCGAGCTGTACAAGGCTTACATGGGTGGCGACTGGAAGATTGTCGAGGGCCCGGGACAGGGTGCAGTGGCGCATTTTCGCGCCAACGGCAGCCTCGACGGCCTGCCCGGCCTGGATCGCTACGCGCTGTGCCTGGCTGGTGATTGCGCGGCCATGAGCGGCGAGCACGACAGCCTGTGGCTGGAACGCAACCAGCAGGGCAACCCGTGGATCTTCAAGCGTGACGGCAAACAGCTGGAAATCTTCCAGGCCGTCAACAAGGCCCAGGCCGACGAGATGCCCGATCTGCAACCTGGCCCTCGTCGCTGGCTGCTTGAGCGTCAGTAAGGGTTAATTGCTTCCGGCAAGGATGGCCGCATAGCCTTCCTTGTAGCTTGGGTACTGTGGCGCCCAGCCCAGTGCCCGGGCCCGGGCGTTGCTGCAGCGCTTGCTGCCGGCACGGCGCACCCGCTCCTGTTCCGACCACTGGGTAACGCCCATGTACTCGCGCAGCCAGGCAACCACGTCAAACAGCGGCGCCGGTGCGTCATCGACACCGATGTAGCAGTCGTCCACAGCCTTGCCTTGCTGATCGCTCTTGAGCAAGAACGCCAGCAGCCCGGCAGCATCTTCAGCGTGAATGCGGTTGCCGTACAGCGGCGGCTCTTCGGTTACTCGATAACCCTGGCGGACCTGGCTGAGCAGCCATTCGCGACCCGGGCCGTAGATGCCCGTAAGGCGCACGATGGTCACCGGGATGCCGCTGGCCAGGGCCAGTTGCTCGGCTTCGAGCATGACCTTGCCCGAATAGCCTTCAGGCGCCACGGCAGCAGTTTCGTCAATCCACTCGCCGTCCTTCTGCGCATACACGCTGCTGCTCGAGACAAACAGCAGGCGCCGCGGCTTTTGCCCGCGCTCGGCCAGCCAGGCCAGCACGTTGCGCAGGCCCTCGACATAAGCGGCCTGATAACCGGCTTCGTCATGCTGGCTGGCGGCAACGCTGTAGACCAGGTAATCCGGAGCGTCAACCGGCCAGTCGGCCGGGCAACGCGAGTCATTCAAGTCGGCAGCGATCGCCGTCACCCCCTCTGGCAATTGGCCAACACTGCGGCGCAAGCCGCTCACCGGCCAGCCAGAGGCCAGCAATTGCTTGGCCAGACGGCCACCGACATCGCCACAACCGACGATCAGAACTGAGGGCGCAGACATCCTGAAACTCCGCAAATCAAAGGCCCAGCCTATCCAAATAAATCGATAGGCGGCTAGCTATGATGGAAAAAAAGTAACTTTATTACTTCTGCTAACAAGAATTACTTGCAATAATGGCCACCCAATTTTGTTCTCGGCCTGTCTCGAGGCCTGGAAGGACAACCACCTCTTTCTTCTTCATCAGGTCAGGCCAGCATGACACGTATCCAACCTTCCGCTTCGCCAACCACGTCGCGCGCATGGCGCGCCGTTGCCGCGCTGATGCTCAGCCTGGTGATGGCACCCGCCGCCCTGGCCGATGAGCCGACCACCGTACCCGCCCCTCCAGCCGCCGCCGTTGCACCGGCCGCACCGGGTGCCGAACAGGCTGCTGCGCCGACCGATCCGGCTGCCGCGCCTGCTGTTGCTCCGGTTGATGGCCAGGCCGCCAGCCCGGCTGACGAAAGCGTTGAAGCACTGGTTGAAGATACCAGCCTGGGCATGGCCCACGACCTGTCGCCATGGGGCATGTACAAGAACGCCGACATCGTGGTGAAGATCGTCATGATCGGCCTGGCCATCGCCTCGATCATTACCTGGACCATCTGGATCGCCAAAGGCTTCGAGCTGCTGGGCGCCAAGCGTCGCCTGCGTGGCGAGATCGCCGCCCTCAAGCGTGCCACCACCCTCAAGGAAGCCAGCGACAGCGCCAACAAAGAAGGCACCCTGGCCCACATCCTGGTTCACGATGCCCTGGATGAAATGCGCCTGTCGGCCAATACCCGCGAGAAAGAAGGCATCAAGGAGCGCGTCAGCTTCCGCCTTGAGCGCCTGGTAGCTGCCAGCGGCCGCAACATGAGCAGCGGCACCGGCGTCCTCGCCACCATCGGTTCCACCGCGCCGTTCGTCGGTCTGTTCGGTACCGTCTGGGGCATCATGAACAGCTTCATCGGCATCGCCAAGACCCAGACCACCAACCTCGCCGTGGTTGCCCCGGGTATCGCCGAAGCCCTGCTGGCTACCGCCCTGGGCCTGGTCGCAGCGATCCCTGCGGTGGTCATTTACAACGTCTTCGCCCGCTCCATTGCCGGTTACAAGGCGCAGGTGTCCGATGCCTCGGCCGAAGTCCTGCTGCTGGTCAGCCGCGACTTGGACCACCAGCCAGGCGATCGCGCCGCGGCACCTCACATGGTTAAAGTGGGCTAAGCCATGGGCCTGCATCTTAACGAAGGTGGCGACGACCTCGCCGAAAACCACGAAATCAACGTCACGCCGTTCATCGACGTCATGTTGGTCCTGCTGATCATCTTCATGGTGGCAGCGCCGCTGGCAACCGTCGACATCAAGGTCGACCTGCCAGCCTCGACCGCAAAACCGGCGCCGAGGCCCGAGAAGCCGGTGTTCCTCAGCGTCAAGGCTGACCAGAACCTGTACGTCGGTGACGAGCAGGTCCAGCGTGACCAGCTCGGCGCGATTCTCGACGCCAAGACCAAGGGCGACAAGGACACCACGATCTTCTTCCAGGCCGATAAAGGTGTCGATTACGGCGATCTGATGGAAGTCATGAACACGCTGCGCGCGGCCGGTTACCTGAAAGTCGGTCTGGTCGGCCTTGAGACGGCAGCCAAGAAATGATCAAGACGCGGCATAAGCTGGCGCGTTACAGCAGTAGTCTGGCGATTGTGCTGGGTATCCATGCCGTTGCCGTGTTGCTGACGCTCAATTGGTCGGTGCCCCAAGCGATCGAGTTGCCGCCTGCGGCAATGATGATCGAAATGGCCCCGATGCCCGAACCGGCCCCGCCACCTCCACCCAAGGTGGTCACCCCGCCACAGCCGCCAGCGCCGGTCGAAGAACCGCCGCTGCCGAAACTGGCCGAGGCGCCGAAACCGAAAATCGCCATTGCCAAGCAGGTCAAGCCAAAGGCCAAACCGCAGCCGCCCAAGCCCGAGAAAAAGCCTGAGCCGCCGCAGGAAAAGCCGGCCGACGAGGAAGTGGTCGATACACCGCCAACCACCGCACCGTCGCAGAAATCGGCGGCTCCGGCGCCGAGCATCGCCACCAACAGCAATGCCCTGCCGACCTGGCAGAGCGATCTGCTGCGACACCTGGCGAAGTACAAGCGCTACCCGGAAAACGCCCGGCGCATGCGTATGGAAGGCATCAATCGCCTGCGCTTCGTGGTCGATGGCGAGGGCAAGATCCTCTCCTACGCCCTGGCTGGTGGATCGGGCAGCGCGGCACTGGATCGGGCGACCCTGGAGATGATCCGTCGCGCGCAACCGGTGCCACCGCCGCCTAAAGAACTGCTCAACAACGGCAGCATTGAAGTGATCGCGCCTTTCGTCTACTCGCTGGACAAACGCTAACGCTTTGTTTCTGTCACAAACGAGCAAGTCTGATAACGTGCGTCTATCGATTGCAGCCGCTATGCTGGGGCCGCAACTTCATGGACGCACGTTATGACCCTCACAGAATTGCGCTACATCGTCACCCTCGCCCAGGAGCAGCACTTCGGCCACGCCGCCGAACGCTGCCACGTCAGCCAGCCGACCCTGTCGGTCGGCGTCAAGAAGCTTGAGGACGAGCTGGGTGTACTGATCTTCGAGCGCAGCAAAAGCGCTGTACGCCTGACCCCGGTCGGCGAAGGCATCGTTGCCCAGGCGCAAAAGGTACTCGAGCAGGCCCAGGGCATTCGCGAGCTGGCCCAGGCCGGCAAGAACCAGCTGACCGCCCCGCTGAAAGTCGGCGCGATCTACACCGTCGGCCCCTACCTGTTCCCGCACCTGATCCCGCAACTGCACCGGGTCGCCCCGCAGATGCCGTTGTACATCGAAGAGAACTTCACCCACATCCTGCGCGACAAGCTGCGCAATGGCGAGCTGGACGCAGTGATCATCGCCCTGCCGTTCAACGAAGCCGACGTACTGACCCTGCCGCTGTACGACGAGCCGTTCTACGTGCTGATGCCCAGCGAGCATCCATGGACCCAGAAAGAAACCATCGACGCCAGCCTGCTCAACGACAAGAGCCTGCTGCTGCTCGGTGAAGGCCACTGCTTCCGTGACCAGGTGCTCGAGGCGTGCCCGACCCTGGCCAAAGGCAGCGACGGCGCCAAGCACACCACGGTCGAGTCCAGCTCGCTGGAAACCATTCGCCACATGGTCGCTTCGGGCCTGGGCGTATCGATCCTGCCGCTGTCGGCAGTGCACAGCCACCATTACGCCCCGGGCGTGATCGAAGTGCGCCCGCTGAGCCCACCGGCGCCGTTTCGCACCGTGGCCATCGCCTGGCGCGCCAGCTTCCCGCGGCCCAAGGCCATCGAGATCCTCGCTGACTCGATCCGCCTGTGCTCGGTCGCCAAACCCGCCGCGAGCCAGTAGGAAAGCACCATGCCGGAGTTGTCCCAGGTCTCGGTGACCGCGCTCAAGGGAGTCGGCGAGGCCATGGCCGAAAAACTCGCCAAGGTCGGCCTGGAGAACCTCCAGGACGTGCTGTTCCACCTGCCGCTGCGCTATCAGGACCGCACCCGCGTGGTGCCCATCGGCGCCCTGCGCCCGGGCCAGGATGCAGTGATCGAAGGCGTGGTCAGTGGCACCGACGTGGTCATGGGCAAGCGCCGCAGCCTGCTGGTGCGCCTGGGCGACGGCAGCGGCGTTCTGAGCCTGCGCTTCTACCACTTCAGCAGCGCGCAGAAGGAAGGCCTCAAGCGCGGCACCCACCTGCGCTGCTACGGTGAAGCGCGCCCGGGTGCTTCCGGGCTGGAAATCTACCACCCGGAATACCGCGCGCTGACCGGCGACGAGCCGGCCCCGGTGGAGCAGACCCTGACCCCGATCTACCCGACCACCGAAGGCCTGACCCAGCAGCGCCTGCGCCAGCTGTGCCAGCAGAGCCTGGCCCTGCTCGGCCCGCGCAGCCTGCCGGACTGGCTACCGGACGAACTGGCCCGGGATTACCAACTGGCGCCGCTGGACGATGCGATCCGCTACCTGCACCACCCACCGGCCGATGCCGACGTCGATGAGCTCGCCGAAGGCCACCATTGGGCCCAGCACCGCCTGGCGTTCGAAGAGCTGCTGACCCACCAGCTGTCCCAGCAGCGCCTGCGCGAAAGCCTGCGCGCCCAGCGAGCGCCGGTATTGCCCAAGGCCAGCCGCTTGCCCCAGCAGTACCTGGCCAACCTCGGCTTTGCACCAACCGGTGCCCAGCAACGCGTGGGCAACGAGATCGCCTACGACCTCAGCCAGCCAGAGCCGATGCTGCGCCTGTTGCAAGGCGATGTCGGCGCCGGCAAGACCGTGGTCGCTGCCCTCGCTGCCCTGCAAGCGCTGGAAGCCGGTTACCAGGTGGCGCTGATGGCACCCACTGAGATCCTCGCCGAGCAGCATTTCATCACCTTCAAGCGCTGGCTGGAGCCGCTGGGCATCGAAGTCGCCTGGCTGGCCGGCAAGCTCAAGGGCAAGGCACGCAGCAGCGCCCTGGAACAGATCGCCGCCGGCGCCCCGATGGTGGTTGGCACCCATGCCCTGTTCCAGGAAGAAGTGAAGTTCAAGAACCTGGCCCTGGCGATCATCGACGAACAGCACCGCTTCGGCGTGCAGCAGCGCCTGGCCCTGCGCCAGAAAGGCGTGGGCGGTCAACTGTGCCCGCACCAGCTGATCATGACCGCCACGCCGATCCCGCGCACCCTGGCCATGAGCGCCTATGCCGACCTGGACACCTCGATCCTCGACGAATTGCCGCCAGGCCGCACCCCGGTCAACACCGTGCTGGTAACCGACAGCCGGCGCTTCGAAGTGGTCGAGCGGGTGCGCGCGGCCTGCGCCGAAGGGCGCCAGACCTACTGGGTCTGCACCCTGATCGAAGAATCTGAAGAGCTCACCTGCCAGGCCGCCGAAACCACTTACGAGGAACTTAGCAGCGCCTTGGGCGAGTTGCGTGTCGGCCTGATTCACGGGCGCATGAAACCTGCGGAGAAAGCCGCGGTGATGGCCGAATTCAAGCAGGGCAATTTGCAGCTGCTGGTGGCAACCACGGTGATCGAGGTGGGTGTCGACGTGCCCAATGCCAGCCTGATGATCATCGAGAACCCCGAGCGTCTGGGCCTGGCCCAATTGCACCAGCTGCGCGGCCGGGTTGGCCGGGGCAGCGCGGTGAGCCATTGCGTGCTGCTGTATCACCCGCCGCTGTCGCAGATCGGCCGCGAACGCTTGGGGATCATGCGCGAGACCAACGACGGCTTCATCATCGCCGAGAAAGACCTGGAGCTGCGCGGCCCGGGTGAAATGCTCGGCACCCGCCAGACCGGCCTGCTGCAATTCAAGGTCGCCGACCTGATGCGCGACGCTGACCTGCTGCCTGCCGTGCGCGACGCCGCCCAGGCCCTGCTAGCCCGCTGGCCGTCACACGTCAGCCCCTTGCTGGAACGCTGGCTGCGCCATGGCCAGCAATACGGCCAAGTGTGACGCCCGTCCCAGATTGCGGCCAGCCCGGGGTTCAAGCTGGTTATACTCATGCGATTGAAAAAATTTTGGATACAGACCATGACTGAAGTTGCTCTGGACACCGCAACCCCCCACGCTCCGTCTGTTATCCGGTTGCTGCTCGACAAGCTCGGCATCGCCTACCGCGAAGTGACCGACCATCCGCAGCTGCCGGCCGCCGCCAAAGTGCAGGCCGTACTGCTGGACGACGAAGTCGGCGCGTTGATGGTGCTGTTCCCGCAAAACCAGTTGCTCGACCTCAGCCGCCTGACCGAGCTGACCGGCCGCAAGCTGGCTGCGGTACCGCTGGAACGCCTGCGCCACATGCTGGAAAAGCACGGCCTGAAGATCCTCCCGGGGATTCCGGCGCTGACCAGCTCACCGTGCCTGTACGAAGAAAGCCTGCTGCGTCCCGAGCGCCTGCTGATTCACTCCGGTGAAGCCGGGTTGTTGCTGGAGATCGAGCGCGACGACTTCAAGAAGATGCTCAGCAAGGCCAGCGCCGGCAACTTCGGCGAACTGCTGACCAGCATCCGCCCAAATCTCGACCGCCCCCACGACGACCGCGAAGAAATTTCCCAGGCCGTCCAGGCATTCACCGCCCGGCGCATCCAGCAGCGCCTGGAAAGCACCATCGAGATCCCGCCGCTGGCGGAAACCGCGCAAAAAATCATCAAGCTGCGGGTCGACCCCAACGCTACCATCGACGATATCACCGGCGTGGTCGAAACCGACCCGGCCCTTGCTGCGCAAGTGGTCAGCTGGGCGGCTTCGCCCTACTACGCCTCACCGGGCAAGATTCGCTCGGTAGAAGACGCCATCGTTCGCGTGCTCGGCTTTGACCTGGTGATCAACCTGGCCCTGGGCCTGGCGCTGGGCAAAACCCTGAGCCTGCCCAAGGACCACCCGCAACAGACCACGCCGTACTGGCAGCAATCGATCTACACCGCTGCGGTGATCGAGGGCCTGACCCGGGCCATGCCACGGGCCGAGCGCCCGGAATCGGGCCTGACCTACCTGGCCGGGCTGCTGCACAACTTCGGTTACCTGTTGCTGGCGCATGTGTTCCCGCCGCATTTCTCGCTGATCTGCCGGCACCTGGAGGTCAACCCGCACCTGTGCCACAGCTATGTCGAGCAACACCTGCTGGGCATTAGCCGCGAGCAGATCGGCGCCTGGCTGATGCGCTACTGGGACATGCCGGATGAGCTGTCCACCGCGCTGCGCTTCCAGCACGACCCGACCTATGCCGGCGACTGCGCCGCCTTCCCCAACCTGGTGTGCCTGGCGGTACGCCTGCTGCGCTCGCGCGGAATCGGCTCGGGGCCGCAGGAAAGCATCCCCGACGAGCTGCTCGAGCGTCTGAACCTGACCCGCGAAAAAGCCGAGGACGTGGTCAACAAGGTGCTGGAAGCCGAAGCCATGCTGCGTGAGCTGGCCTCGCAATTCAGCCAGCATTGAGGCGTAAGCCTGACCTTGGCGGTCAGGCCTTCTTTTTCGGCTTCAGGTACTTCATCAGGCCCTGGAACCAGATCACCAGCGCCGGGTTGCCCTTGATCTGGATGCTTTTGTCCTGAATCCCCTGCATGAAGGCCAGTTGCTTGTTCTTGGCCTGCAGGGTGGCAAAACCGAACGCGGCATCCTTGAAGGCGATAGCGAAAGCTGGCGCAGGGTGAGTGCCGGATTTGCTGCTGATCCGCAGGTCCTTGACGATGAAATGGCGCGCCGCCTTGCCATCGAGGGTCTGCAGCTGGAACACCAGGTCCTTGTCGGCCAGTTGCTGCTGAAAGGCAGGGTTGTTGCGGCTGGCTTTGGCCATCAGCAGGCCCATGGCCCAAAGGAGAAAGCGAAACTTCATGTGCACGCCTCGGCTAAAAAGTGACTGGCGAAGCAGTTTATAGTCTCGCTACAAAAACGCCATAGTTCTCTGCGCTTTACCCGATGATAGCCGCCGTTGGCCTTGTAACCGGGTTATTCACTGACGCCTGAACCTGCTCAACGCGTACAGAATCAACTGGTTCGCGCCGACAGCCGCCAGTGCCGTAGACAACCCCAGCACGCTGCAAAACATTGCGCGCAGCGGATGCTGGGGCAACAGGTAGAGCAGGATTGCGGCAGGAATGGCCGCCGCCAGCAGCAACCGCCACTTGAGCCGCGGCACCAGCGCGATCGCCAGGTTCATCAACACCACGAAGTAGAAGATCAGGTACATGCCCATGCCGATCGCGACGCCGCGTGACATCAGCCCGCCGGCCATCTGCCGGTACATTGTCATGCCAGTGTTGTGCAGCCACAGGTAAGTGACAATGGCCAACAGGTGCACAACCAGGGCGATTGCCAGGCGGTAAGGGCGAGTTACAAGCATTTCTGTGTCTCGTCTTCGACCACGCCTTTGTCGCTCAGGCGCTTGATACCGTCCACGGCGCTGTCGCGGTAACCGCTGGCCTCCAGTGCCGCTTGCTGGTAGCACGCCATGGCGCGGTCATTGTCCTGCTGGCCAAGCTTGCCTGCCTCGTAGGCAAAGCCAAGCTCCACCAGCCCCCGCGGCGACTCCAGCTTCGCCGATTGGCGCAAGGCTTGAATCGCTTTGCCCGGGTCCTGGCAGACCCGGTCCTCGGCATACTCTTCGCCGTAGCAAACGAAGTGCGCCAGCATGGCCCCGGCGTCCCGTTCAGTGACCATCGCCGCCTCCAGGAGCTGCACGATGGTCGAGTCCGGCAGCCGTTCGGCATCCCCTGAAAAAGTCAGGATGACCGCCTGGACCGCGGCCTCGTTGTTGCCCTTGGCAGCGGCACTGAGCAGGCTGTTGAGGGCGGCGTTCATCAGTTGCCCAGGGTTGTCGTAGAGCCCTGCCCTGCCCAGATTCTCATAGAGCCTGGCGCGCTCGACATCCAGCTCGCCGGCAACCTTCTCCTGGCGCCCGGTAAAGAAGCCCGCCAGCGACCAGTCATCGATCCGCTGTAACACCCAGCATTGGCCGCGGGTAAAGGTATAGACCTTGAGCAGTTCGCCCTTGGTGTCGTGCAACACCACTTGCCGGCTACCCTCCTGCTCGACCACCAGCCCCAGCGCGGCACGCTTGGCCGGCTGTAGCAAGGCCAGCGACGGGCGCTGCTCCGGGGCCAGCTTGCGGATCGCCACACGCGGTTGCTTGCGACCGGGGTAGATCCGCTGCTCGATCAGCGGGTCAGCCACCAGCGACTGCTGCAGCGCTTCGCTCTGGGCAAAAGCGGCGAAAAAGGCGCCAAAATCGTTGTCGGAGCAGTCCGGCATGTCCGCCGGGGCACCAGCGCAGGTTGTCGCCCCGGCCAGCAGCAGGAACGAGCAGAACCACTGCCGCCACGTCGTCGCAAAGCCTTTCATGGTTTGCCTCTGTCGATCAGCTGTTGAGTGGGAGTACACCAGTAGTCACTGAAACCCAGCCAGTAACCCAGCACATCGCGGATAAAGCGCAGGACGTTTTCCGGCTTGCGGCAATCGGCTTGCTCGTCGGCCACGTCATAGGGCGTATTGCTGATGAAGTAGTTGAGCCAATGGGGATTCCAGTTGGGTATGGCGATCTCGATATGCCCATCAGCCTTGTACAAGCTGATCCAGACGATGCCGACAGTGCCGTTGTCTTCGTAATCGCGCATATCCAAAGAGGTCTGCGAGAACAGCGGCGTGCGGTAAACCTGCTTTTGATTGCTGCGGTCAATGAAACGCAGGTAGGCCAGGTCATCGAAAGGCACCAGCCAGCCACCAACCGGCACATTCTCCATGAGATAACGGCCCGATTCGCTGACCACCCTGACTTCGCCTGGCCGGTCGATCAATACCTGGATGTTGTGTCCCACCCAAAGTACCAATGCCCCAACCATCGCCAGGGCAAAATAGTGCCTACGTTTCAAGACCGATCCTTGTTGAATACATTCAGCCGGCCCAACCAGTGGGCAATCATTATCGCCAGGAAAGTCAGACCACCGGCCAGCGGGCTGAAAAACATCGTACGCACCGGGTGATCCGGCATCAGCCAGTAGATGATCAACGCCACCAGCGCGCCATTGATCATGAGTTTGTGTTTGAGCCTCGGCACGAAAACGATCACCAGGCTGAAGATCACCATCACATCGAACACCAGCCAGAAAATCGCGCCAGACGCCACGCCGCGGGCGGTGAAGCCGCCGTAGATCTGCTTGTAGTAATGAACCCCGATGTCGTTGAGCACCAGGAACAGGAAGCAAGCCAGCGCATGCACGGCCAGGGCGATCAGCCAGCGTTTGATCATCGGGAGTTTCCTTGCAAAGCCTGGCACCAGCTGCGCACATCGTTCCTGTCGAAGCCCGGGCAGTTGTTGTCGCGGGGGATATAGCGATAGGGGTGCGCGGCTTCGTAGGTGAAGTGGTAGTAGTTGTGCTTGTCCTGGCCGTACAGCCAGTAGGACGAGGAGCCCTGGGAAATCTGGTAGGGCTCGAAGGTCAGCATTGAGGATTCGGCGGGGATGAAGTTGTCAGGCTCCATCCACAGCAGCAGCGCGTTCGAATACAACGGCGTGGTCACGCCTGGCAGCAGCAGGAGTACCAGCAACGCCAGGGCCAACCCTTTGCCTTTGCTCATGCCGGCGGCAGGTTCGCATAGTAGGAACCCACCAGTTCCATGACCACCACGGTGGTCAGGCAAATGAACGTCAGCAGGCGATGCCAGAGCTGGTCACGCCAGCGTCGGTGCAGGCTGGTGAGTATCAATATCAGGCAGACAAAGGCCAGGCTGCCGAACAGGTCGCTGTCGGCAACGCCCGCCAGGTAGTTGGGCAAGGTCAAGCCGTCATACATGGCGTTGCCCTGCGCTAGCGGTTAGTGCGAATCCTTCGGTCTTCATCACGGCCCTCCCTGGACACTTCCCCGTCCTTGCGACGGCGGCCGCGTATGCTAGCCAGATGCCAGGGCGGCGGCAATAAAAAACGGGCACCTTGTGCGGTGCCCGTTTTTCACTGCAATCGATCTGTGCGAGGCATCACGGATTGACGCTGTCCTTCAGGGATTTGCCTGGTTTGAAAGCAACGGTGTTGCTGGCCTTGATCTTGACCGGCTCGCCGGTTTGCGGGTTTTTGCCCGTGCGGGCACCGCGGTGGCGCTGCAGGAAGGTACCGAAGCCGACCAGGGTCACGCTGTCCTTGCGGTGCAGGGCGCCGGTGATTTCTTCGAGCACGGCGTTGAGCACGCGGTTGGCTTGCTCTTTGGTGAGATCAGCCTTTTCCGCAATGGCGGCGGCGAGTTCTGGTTTACGCATAGTGAAGCCTCTTTGACGGTTTTTTTGTTGTTATGCCGTGCTGCTCTTGAAGAACAGCGCCCAAGGCACCGCAGGCTCTAAACTGCGGCAGACGGAGTGAGAATGGCATGCCCTCAGGGGCCGCGCCAGTCTCTGGGCGGCCATTGTTGGGGCAAAGGCAGGGGAAATCCGACAGAACGCCGGTTATTTACGCCATCAGCGCCGGAAGTTGCCGATTTAGAGCCAGCTTGTCCATGACGGCGGTGCCGGTCAGGGCATAGCCCAGCAGTTGGCCGTCTGCGTCATGGCAGAGCACCTTGAGGTCGGCGCCCTGGCCTTCAACGCTCCACTGGCCCTCACGGCCATGGGGCACAGGCGACACCACCAGCGGGCAGGCCGGGGTTTTAACCGTAACCGGCATCGGCCCGTAGGCGACCGCTGTCGGGTTGCCGGCCAGGGTTTGCGCCAGCGCCCGGGCGCAACTCATCAACGGCATCACATACAGCAGATTGAGGCCATCGACTTCGGCGCAATCACCGAGGGCGAAGATGTTGGCGTGGGAGGTACGCAGCTGGCGATCAACCACTACGCCGCGATTGACCTGCAACCCCGCAGCCGAGGCCAGGTCGATGCGTGGGCGCAGGCCAACAGCCGAAACCACCAGGTCGCAAGCAATCACGCTGCCGTCGGACAAGTGCGCTTCCAGGCCCTGCTCCAGCCGCTGCAGGCGGGTCAGTACCGGGCCCAGGTGCAAGCGCACGCCCAGCTCTTGAAGGCCGGCCTGAACCGCGGCTGCCGCCATCGGGTGCAGCAAGGTCGGCATGACCTGCTCGCACGGCGCCACCAGCTCGACCTGATAGCCACCCAGGCTCATGTCGTTGGCGAACTCACAGCCGATCAGGCCGGCGCCGAGGATCAGCACCCGTTGCTTGCCAGCGGCGGCGGCACGGAAACGCGCGTAGTCCTCGAGGTCGTTGATCGGGAAGATCAGCTCAGCAGCATCGCCTTCGACCGGCACCCGCACGGTTTCGGCGCCCCAGGCCAGGATCAGGTCGCGGTAGTGGACCTGCTCTTCACCGATCCACAGGCGCTTGTGGCCCGGGTCGATGCCGCTGATGCGGGTGTGGGTGCGCACCTCGGCCTTGAGCTGCTCGGCCATGGCGCCGGGTGCGGCCATGCTCAGGCCGTCGGCGTCCTTGTTCTTGGCGAAACCGGTGGAAAGCATCGGCTTGGAGTAGGAACGGCCGTCGTCGGCGGTAATCAGCAACAACGGCGTATCGCCGTCGAGCTTGCGAAACTCGCGAGCCAGGTTGTAACCCGCCAGACCTGTACCGACAATCACCACTGGAGCCGTCATGCGCTGCCTTCCTTGAAATCTGATTGAAATGTGATCAGTTGATTTCGATCATCTCGAAATCCATCTTGCCGACACCGCAGTCCGGGCACAGCCAGTCTTCGGGTACGTCTTCCCACCTGGTGCCTGGAGCGATGCCGTCGTCCGGCCAACCGTCAGCTTCGTTGTAGACCAGGCCACAGACAATACATTGCCACTTTTTCATAACGCACTTCCTCGAAAGACTCAGGCATTGGAGTGGCCGCTCTCGTGAAGATTACAGTGGCGGCCATCAAAGAAAGGGCTTTGTACTGGAGCCTGGTGCCAGCATGCAAGCCGGATCGGGCAATCATGCTAAGCTCGGCGTCTCTCTGGCCTGTTATTCGATACCGCCGTGCCGTACGAAACATTGCAAGCGCCCGCTGCACTCTGGCTGCAGCATCCTGACCTGGCAGACAGCACATCGCCCACGACTCGCGACTGGTTGTACGACCAGGGCTCCCTGACCCGCCGCCTGATTCAATTATCCGCCGATCACTTTTGCGTGACACCCCTTTGCGAGGGCTGGCAACGCCTGCGCGAAGACGAATGCCAGGCCCTTGACCTGCCGTTGGGCAGCGAAGGCTGGGTGCGCGAAGTGTACTTGCGCGGCCATGGCCAGCCCTGGGTGTTTGCCCGCAGCGTGGCCGCGCGCAGCTCGCTGGAAAGTGGCGGCCTGGACATGGAAGCGCTGGGCAGCCGCTCATTGGGCGAACTGCTGTTCTGCGAACAGGGCTTTGTCCGCCGGCCCATCGAGGTCTGCCACTATCCGCAGGCCTGGCTGCCGCTGGAGCAGTGCCATGCCGGCTTGTGGGGGCGCCGTTCGCGCTTTGATCGCGACGCCTTGAGCGTGCTGGTGGCCGAGGTGTTCTTGCCTACACTGTGGATTGCCGCCGACACCCCATCGGAGACCCGCTGATGTACCTGCAGTTGCTCAAGTCGTTCAATCGCCTGCACCCCCGGGCCTGGGACTTCATCCAGCTGAGCCGGATGGACCGTCCGATTGGCATCTACCTGCTGCTGTGGCCGACCCTTTCGGCCGTCTGGATTGCCGCCAAGGGCGCGCCGACCCTGGCCAACGTGCTGATATTCACCCTCGGCGTGGTGCTGATGCGCGCTGCCGGCTGCGCCATCAACGATTTCGCCGACCGCAAGGTCGATGGCCACGTCAAACGCACTGCCGACCGCCCGCTGGCCGCCGGACGGATCAACGCCCGCGAGGCGCTGACCCTGTTTGCGGTATTGGTCGGGGTGAGTTTCTTGCTGGTGCTGTGCACCAATGCCACCACGGTGTGGCTGTCGTTCGGCGCGGTGGCGCTGGCGGCCTGTTACCCGTTCATGAAGCGCTACACCTACTACCCGCAGGTGGTGCTGGGGGCGGCCTACTCCTGGGGCATCCCCATGGCCTTCACCGCCGCCACCGGCGAGCTGCCGGCCATCGCCTGGCTGCTGTACATCGCCAACCTGCTGTGGACCGTGGGCTACGACACGTACTACGCCATGGTCGACCGCGATGACGACCTGAAAATCGGGGTCAAATCCACCGCCATCCTGTTCGGTGAAGCCGATCGGGTGATCATCCTCACCTTGCAGGTATTGTCCCTGGGCTGCCTGTTGCTGGCCGGCAACCGCTTCGAGCTGGGCGGCTGGTTCCACCTGGGACTGGTGGCAGCCTTGCTGTGCTTTGCCTGGGAGTTCTGGTCGACGCGCAAGCTGGACCGCGAATCGTGCTTCAAGGCCTTTCTGCACAATCACTGGGCGGGGCTGCTGATCTTTATCGGCATCGTGCTGGATTACAGTTTCTGATTTTTTCGCGGGGCAAGCCCGCGCGGGCTTGCCCCGCGAAAAAGCCACTACGGTTTGGCGACGTGCCACACGTCCTTCATGCCATCCCCCGTGGTTTCCCCCGCCTTCTTGTCCTTGACGAAGGTGTACAGCGGCTTGCCGTCATAGGCCCACTGCATGCTGCCGTCATCACGCTTGATCTGTGTCCACTTGCCTTCGGCCTTCTCGCCATCCTTGACCATCAACGGCGGCCAGTTACTGGCACAATCACCGTTACACATGGATTTGCCACCAGCGTCCTTATCAAAGGTGTACAAGGTCATACCGTTATGGTCGACCCACATGCCATCTTTCTCCATGGCATGATGAGCCGAGGCCACTCCCGGCAGCGCCAGGGCTACTGCAGCGAATAGACCCATCCAGTTCAGCGTATGTCGTGTCATTGGATTCACCGTAATTCTCGGGAGAGGGAATTTAAGCCTAGCCCAGTAACAGAATGTTGCTGCAATGGCCCACGAGCTGTCACACGACTGCAATAATTCCGTTATCTAATGCGGGCCAAGACACCTTTAATGGAAGAGGTTTAAGCATGGTTGGCAGAAACATTCTGATCGTTGACGACGAAGCGCCAATTCGCGAGATGATCGCCGTTGCATTGGAAATGGCCGGCTATGACTGCCTGGAAGCCGAAAACTCCCAGCAGGCCCACGCCATCATCGTCGACCGCAAGCCGGACCTGATCCTGCTCGACTGGATGCTCCCGGGCACCTCCGGTATCGAACTGGCCCGCCGTCTCAAGCGCGACGAGCTGACCGGCGACATCCCGATCATCATGCTCACCGCCAAGGGTGAGGAAGACAACAAGATCCAGGGCCTGGAAGTCGGCGCCGACGACTACATCACCAAGCCTTTCTCGCCGCGCGAGCTGGTGGCCCGGCTCAAGGCCGTGCTGCGCCGCGCCGGCCCGAGCGATGGCGAAGCGCCGATCGAAGTCGGCGGCCTGCTGCTCGATCCAATCAGCCACCGGGTGACCATCGACGGCAAGCCGGCCGAAATGGGCCCGACCGAATACCGCCTGCTGCAATTCTTCATGACCCACCAGGAGCGCGCCTACACCCGTGGCCAACTGCTCGACCAGGTCTGGGGCGGCAACGTCTACGTCGAGGAACGCACCGTCGACGTGCATATCCGCCGCCTGCGCAAGGCATTGGGCGATGCCTACGAAAATCTGGTACAAACCGTCCGCGGCACCGGTTACCGGTTCTCAACTAAAAGTTGAGAAAGCTGCAAGCTGTAAGCCCCAAGCTGCAAGAAAGAGCAAAAGCACACGCAGATCCGCTTCAACCTTGCAGCTTGTAGCTTGCAACGTGCAGCTGATCCGCTAAGGATCCCAATTGAACCAGAACTGGCATGGCACCCTGATTCGCCACATGCTGTTGCTGATCACCGTCTGCCTGCTGGCCGGCCTGATCAGCGGCTACTATGGCTGGAGCCTGGCCCTGGGCCTGGCGATCTACCTGGGCTGGACCCTCAAGCAACTGCTGCGCCTGCACGAATGGCTGCGCCTGCACAAACCCGATGAAGCACCGCCCGATGGCTATGGCCTGTGGGGCGAGGTGTTCGACAGCATCTACCATCTGCAACGCCGCGACCAGCGCGTGCGCGGGCGTCTGCAGGCGGTGATCGACCGGGTGCAGGAGTCCACCGCCGCCCTCAAGGATGCGGTGATCATGCTCGACAGCGATGGCAACCTGGAGTGGTGGAACCGCGCCGCGGAAACCCTGCTCGGCCTCAAGACCCCGCAGGACAGCGGCCAGCCAGTAACCAACCTGGTACGTCATCCACGCTTCAAGGAGTACTTCGAGCAGGAGAACTACCTCGAACCGCTGGAGATCCCCTCGCCGATCAACGACCGCATGCGCGTGCAACTGCACATCACCCGTTACGGCAACAACGAGCACCTGATGCTGGTACGCGATGTCACCCGCATCCATCAGCTGGAGCAGATGCGCAAGGATTTCGTCGCCAACGTCTCCCACGAACTGCGCACGCCGCTGACGGTGATCGCCGGCTACCTGGAAACCCTGCTCGATAACGTCGAAGAGGTGAACCCGCGCTGGGTTCGTGCCCTGCAGCAGATGCAGCAGCAAGGCGGGCGCATGCAAACGCTGCTCAACGACCTGCTGTTGCTGGCCAAGCTGGAAGCCACCGACTACCCCTCGGACAACCAGCCAGTAGCGGTCGAGAGCCTGCTGCAATCGATCAAGGGCGACGCCCAGGCATTGTCCGGGCAGCGTAACCAGCGCATCAGCCTGGAGGCGCAGCCGGGCATTCGCCTCAAGGGTAGCGAGGCGGAGCTGCGCAGCGCCTTCTCCAACCTGGTGTTCAATGCAGTCAAATACACCCAGGACGAAGGCCAGATCCGCATCCGCTGGTGGGCCGACGAGCAAGGCGCACACCTGAGCGTGCAGGACTCGGGCATCGGCATCGACCCCAAGCATCTGCCACGCCTGACCGAGCGCTTCTACCGCGTCGACTCCAGCCGTGCCTCCAATACCGGTGGCACCGGCCTGGGCCTGGCGATCGTCAAGCACGTGCTGCTGCGCCATCGCGCGCGCCTGGAAATCAGCAGCGTGCCAGGCCATGGCAGCACCTTTACCTGCCATTTCGCCCCGGTGCAGATAGCCTCGCGCCAGGCATCCTGAGCCGCCGCCCTTTAAATTTGCGCAGTCAGCCGCTACATTGGCTGACTCGCGCCAGCTAATGCTGGCATTGCTGTACTCCCTTTCTTAAAAGACGGACCCCGTAAAACTCCATCATGGACCCTTCCCCTGGTTTCAACCTCGCTGCACTTTTCGCCGATTTCGGCATGATTCTTTTTGCTCTGCTGCTGGTTCTGCTCAACGGCTTCTTTGTTGCCGCCGAGTTCGCCATGGTCAAATTGCGCTCGACCCGGGTCGAGTCGATTGCCGAGCAGCATGGCTGGCGCGGGCAGATCCTGCGCACCGTACACAGCCAGCTGGACGCCTACCTGTCCGCTTGCCAACTGGGCATCACCCTGGCCTCGCTGGGCCTGGGCTGGGTCGGTGAGCCGGCCTTCGCGCACCTGCTCGAACCCCTGCTGGCCGCCGTCGGCGTTGAATCGCCGGAAGTCATCAAGGGCATCTCGTTCTTCAGCGCCTTCTTCGTCATCTCCTACCTGCACATCGTTGTCGGTGAGCTGGCGCCCAAGTCCTGGGCGATCCGCAAGCCCGAGCTGCTGTCGCTGTGGACGGCGGTGCCGCTGTACCTGTTCTACTGGCTGATGTACCCGGCCATCTACCTGCTCAACGCCAGCGCCAACGCCATCTTGCGTATTGCTGGCCAGGGCGAGCCCGGGCCGCACCACGAACACCACTACAGCCGTGAAGAACTCAAGCTGATCCTGCACTCCAGCCGTGGCCAGGACCCTAGCGACCAAGGCATGCGGGTACTGGCCTCGGCGGTGGAAATGGGCGAGCTGGAAGTGGTCGACTGGGCTAACTCGCGGGAAGACATGGTCTGCCTCGATGCCAACGCGCCGCTCAAGGAAATCCTCGCGATGTTCCGTCGGCACAAGTTCAGTCGCTACCCGGTACTCGATGCCGAGCGCGGCGAATTCATCGGCCTGCTGCACATCAAGGACCTGCTGCTGGAGCTGGCCGATCTCGACCATATCCCCGAGTCGTTCAACCTGGCCGAGCTGACCCGGCCGCTGGAGCGCGTGTCGCGGCACATGCCGCTGGCGCACCTGCTCGAGCAGTTCCGCAAAGGCGGTGCGCACTTTGCGCTGGTCGAGGAAGCCGACGGCAAGGTCATCGGCTACCTGACCATGGAGGACGTGCTGGAAGTGCTGGTTGGCGACATCCAGGACGAACACCGCAAGGCCGAGCGCGGCATCCTCGCCTACCAGCCGGGCAAGCTGCTGGTACGCGGCGACACCCCGCTGTTCAAGGTCGAGCGCCTGCTTGGCGTGGACCTGGACCACATCGAGGCCGAAACCCTCGCCGGCCTGGTCTACGAGACCCTCAAGCGGGTTCCGGAAGAGGAAGAGCTACTGGAAGTCGAAGGCCTGCGCATCATCATCAAAAAGATGAAGGGGCCGAAGATCGTCCTGGCCAAGGTGCTCAAGCTCGATTGAGCCGCCTCAGGGGTTGCCGGCGGTAAAGTTCGGCAGCCCGCCGACGGGCTGGTTGAACTGGTAGGGTATCGACTCCAGCGCCAGCCCGACGTTGCGCTGCACCACAAAGTGCAAGTGCGGGCCGCTGCTGTTGCCGGTATTGCCGGATTTTGCCAGCGGCGTGCCGTACACCACCCGCTGCCCTTCCCTGACCACCACTGAGCCGCGCATCAGGTGCAGGTACACGCCCATGGTGCCGTCTTCGTGAAGGATGCGCACAAAGTTGCCTGACGGATGACTGCCACGGCCGCTCTGGCTGTTTTCGGTCTTGATCACCACCCCTGCCCGTGCGGCGATGATCGGCGTGCCTTCAGGCATGGCGATGTCCATGGCATAACGGCCCTTGGGCCCGAAGTGGCTGTAGCGGCCATTGGGCCCCTGGGTCAGGCGAAAGGGCCCGCCGCGCCAGGGCAATGGGTAACGGAACGCCTGTTGACGCTGGCCTGGGTTGCCCAGGGCAAAATCGAACGTGCTCTTGTAGCTCACCGGCTTGCCGGGCTGGCGGGCACTGAGCAGCGTCAGCGCCACCGTGCTGCGCGCCGGCACCACCCGCCGCACCAAACGCGACGCCCCACCCTGGACATTGCCCAGGCGCTCCAGGCGCAGCTCTACCTCGACCGGCGCGTAGGTGTCGTTACGCGCACTGAAGCGCACGCCTGCGGCAAAGCGGTTGGCCTGCAACTGCACCTGGGTTTCCAGTTGCTCAACCATCCTGTCGCCAAAGACAAACGCCCGGCCGCCGGGAATCGGTCGATCGGAATAGGACACCACGCCGTAGGCGTCGGTACTTTTGTATAGGGTCATGGCCAGCACAGGGCCGCAGGCCATGAGCAAGGCGCAGAACAGCAGCGTGCGTGCAGGCATGAGTAGTGGCTTTTTGACAGTGAGTGGTCTGTCGAAGCCTAGCAGCGGATTTTGGCGGGGGTATGGCGAGAGTGTTTCAGGGGTGTACCAGGAGACGAACGGTGCATTGATCGCCGGCAAGGCCGGCTCCTGTAGGCGCCGGCTTGCCCCGCGAAGAGGCCAGCCCAGTCAATACATCAGGTGTTGTCTGGATTGCGACCGCTGCGCGCTCGATCGCGGGCAAGGCCCGCTCCTACAGGGCCTTCAGGCCCCTGGCACGAAGTGCTTCTGCGCCGAACCGCGGGCGATCAGACGCGACAGGTAGTCGAGCTTCTGCGCATCCTGGTCAACGAACTTGAAGGTCAGTTGCAACCAGTCGCTGTCGGGTTTCGGCTCCAGCGCGGCAACCGCATGCAGGTAGCCGTTGAGGCGGGCGATCTCGGCGTTCTCGCCCTGCTCCAGGTCGAGTACCGCGCCTTCCAGAACCTGTGGCAGGGTTTCGCCACGACGCACCACCAGCAGCGCTTCCTTGAGGCTCAAGGCCTTGATCACACACGGCTGCACGCCGCTTGGCAGGCGCAGTTGGCCCTGGCCACGCCCTGCCGGCGCCGCAGCTGCAGGCTTGGGAGCGCTCACCAGGGGTTTGGCCGCGGCCACCGGGGCCACCGGGGCTGTCGGCTTGACCGTTTCGGCACGGCCGCCAGTCAGGGCGCTCAGCGAGTCGTTGGCAAACGCCGACGTCGCGCGGGTCGGCGCACTGGCCAGCAAGGTGTCGAGCTTGCCGACCTTGGTCAGGGCTTTTTTCACCTTGGTCAGCAGTTGCTCGTTGGTGAACGGCTTGCCGACGAAATCCGAGACCCCGGCCTGAATCGCCTGGACCACGTTCTCCTTGTCGCCACGGCTGGTCACCATGATGAACGGCAGGGTCTTCATCGACTCTTGCTGACGGCACCAGGTCAGCAGCTCAAGGCCGGACATTTCCGGCATTTCCCAGTCGCACAGGACCAGGTCGAAAGCCTCACGGCTTAGCAAGGTCTGGGCCTTGCGGCCGTTGACCGCATCTTCGATGACAATACCGGGGAAGTAGTTACGCAGGCACTTCTTGACCAGGTCGCGAATGAACGGCGCATCATCCACAACCAACACACTGACTTTACTCATCGCCACTCCTATTGAATCCCGACTAGCATAACGCTGACTGATGGCCATTTGCCAAACATTGGGTCACGCCGGGACTCGTTGTTTCGTTCGCGGCTGCCTCACCCGCAAACGAAAACGCCCGGCCAAGGCCGGGCGTTCATTCTCGGGCAGTCTTAGTTATCGTCAGATTTGCCCGGAACATTAGCCTTTTCGCCGCTGCGCTGAACCTCTTCCTGCATACGCTTGAGGCCCAGGTGACGGACGTCGGTACCGCGCACCAGGTAGATCACCAGCTCGGAGATGTTGCGCGCGTGGTCGCCGATACGCTCCAGCGAACGCAGCGCCCAGATCACGCTGAGAACGCGCGAGATCGAGCGTGGATCTTCCATCATGTAGGTGACCAGCTCGCGCAGCGCGGTCTTGTACTCGCGGTCGATGGTCTTGTCGTACTGGGCCACCGACAGCGCCAGGTCGGCGTCGAAACGGGCAAAGGCATCCAGGGCATCACGGACCATGTTGCGCACCTGGTCGCCGATGTGACGCACTTCAACGTAACCGCGAGGCGATTCGCCTTCTTCGCACAGCTGGATGGCGCGACGGGCAATCTTGGTCGACTCGTCGCCGATGCGCTCCAGGTCAATTACCGACTTGGAAATGCTGATGATCAGGCGCAGGTCAGACGCCGCCGGCTGACGTCGGGCCAGAATGCGCACGCACTCTTCGTCGATGTTGCGCTCCATCTGGTTGATCTGCTCGTCGACTTCGCGCACCTGCTGGGCCAGGCCCGAGTCGGCCTCGATCAGCGCGGTAACCGCATCGTTGACCTGCTTCTCGACCAGGCCGCCCATCGCCAGGAGGTGGCTGCGAACCTCTTCGAGTTCGGCGTTGAACTGCTGGGAGATATGGTGGGTAAGGCTGTCTTTATCGATCATGCTTTCGCTCCGCGAAAAAGCTTCAAGTAGCAAGCTTCAAGCTTCAAGTTTGTTCGTGTCGTTCCCGGGCTTCACGCTCGCCACTTTCTTGCAGCTTGCGGCTTGAAGCTTGCAACTGCCGCTAGCCATACCGGCCGGTGATGTAGTCTTCGGTCTGCTTCTTCGCCGGGTTGGTGAACAGCGTGTCGGTATCACCGAACTCCACCAGCTTGCCCATGTACATGAATGCGGTGTAGTCGGAGACCCGCGCCGCCTGCTGCATGTTATGGGTAACGATGACGATGGTGTACTTGGACTTGAGCTCGTAGATCAGCTCTTCGACCTTCAGCGTCGAGATCGGGTCGAGTGCCGAGCACGGCTCAT
Organism: Pseudomonas sp. 2(2015); assembly: GCF_000955865.1. Taxonomy (NCBI): domain Bacteria; kingdom Pseudomonadati; phylum Pseudomonadota; class Gammaproteobacteria; order Pseudomonadales; family Pseudomonadaceae; genus Pseudomonas; species Pseudomonas sp. 2(2015). The sequence goes on along the minus strand of NZ_JYOF01000013.1, from coordinate 107,063 downwards.
CGAGCAGCAGTACTTCCGGCTCCACGGCAATGGTACGGGCAATCACCAGGCGCTGCTGCTGACCACCGGACAGGCCCAGCGCCGACTCGTGCAGGCGGTCCTTGACCTCCTCCCACAGCGCCGCACCCTTGAGCGCCCACTCCACGGCTTCGTCGAGCACGCGCTTCTTGTTGATGCCCTGGATACGCAGGCCGTAGACCACGTTCTCGTAAATGGTCTTGGGGAACGGGTTGGGCTTCTGGAACACCATGCCAACCCGGCGGCGCAGTTCGGCGACGTCTTCGCCCTTGCGGTAGATGTTGTTGCCGTAAAGGTTGATCGCGCCGTCCACGCGGCAGCCGTCAACCAGGTCGTTCATGCGGTTGAAGGTGCGCAGCAAGGTCGATTTACCGCAGCCGGACGGACCGATGAAAGCGGTCACACGCTGCTTGGGGATGTTCATGCTGACATCGAACAGCGCTTGCTTGTCGCCGTAGTACAGGCTCAGGCCAGGCACTTCGATGGCTACGGTTTCTTCAGCCAGGCGCAGGCTCTGTTTGTCGCGACCCAGGGCCGACATGTCGATACCGTGAGAATGGGTTTCATGTTGCATGATTTCACTCCGTTTGTAGCTGCAAGCTTCTAGCTGCAAGCTGCAAGTTTGAGCAAAAGCGGCGTGTAGCTTGCCGCTTATGGCTAATAGCTTTCAGTCAGCTGTCCAGCGCCTTGTACTTCTCGCGCAGGTGGTTACGAATCCATACCGCCGAGAGGTTCAGGGTGGCGATTACCAGCACCAGCAACAGCGCGGTGGCGTACACCAGCGGCCGCGCGGCCTCGACGTTCGGGCTCTGGAAGCCGACGTCATAGATGTGGAAGCCCAGGTGCATGATCTTCTGGTCCAGGTGCAGGTACGGGTAATTGCCGTCCACCGGCAGCGACGGCGCCAGCTTCACCACACCTACCAGCATCAGCGGCGCCACTTCACCGGCGGCCCGGGCCACGGCGAGGATCATGCCGGTCATCATCGCCGGGCTGGCCATGGGCAGGACGATCTTCCACAGGGTCTCGGCCTTGGTTGCACCGAGCGCCAGCGAGCCTTCACGGACCGTACGCGGAATCCGCGCCAGACCTTCTTCAGTGGCCACGATCACCACCGGCACCGCCAGCAGCGCCAGGGTCAGCGAAGCCCAAAGCAGCCCCGGGGTACCCAGGGTCGGCGCCGGCAGCGCTTCGGGGAAGAACAGCCGGTCGAGCGAGCCACCCAGCACATAGACGAAGAAGCCCAGGCCGAACACGCCGTAGACGATCGCCGGAACACCGGCGAGGTTGTTCACCGCAATACGGATCAGGCGGGTCACCGGGCCCTGACGCGCATATTCACGCAGGTACACCGCCGCCAGCACGCCGAACGGGGTGACGATCACGGCCATGATCAGGGTCATCATCACGGTACCGAAGATCGCCGGGAAGATCCCGCCTTCGGTGTTGGCTTCACGCGGGTCGTCGCTGAGGAATTCCCAGACCTTGGCAAAATACACGCCCAGCTTGGTGAAGATACCCATGCCGTTCGGCTGGTAGGCATGCACCACCTTGCTTAGGTTGATTTCCACCTCACGACCATTACCGTCCTTGGCCACCAGGCTGTCGCGGCCGAAGTCCTGGTGCAGGCCGCCCAGACGCTCTTCGATGGCCTTGTAGCGGTTGTTCAGCTCGGCGCGCTCGGCTTCGATATCGGCCTGGGCAGCGGCGTCCAGCTTGCCGTCCAGCTCCAGCTTGCGGGTCTGCAGGCGCAGACGCTCAAGACCGTAGTTGATCGCACCGATGTCCTTCTTCTCGAGCTTCTGCAGCTCGCCGGCCAGCTTGTCGGCACGCTTGAGGCGATCTTGCAGCTCGCGCCAGGCCGCCTGGCCTTCGGCGACGACCTTGCCGTTTTCCTTGACGCTGACCAGGTAGCCATAGAAGTTGCCCCACTCGCGGCGCTCCAGGGCGATCAGGTCGACCGGCTTGTGCTGGTCGGTCAGCCATTCGCCGACCACCCAGGTGAAGTCGCTACCGTTGAGGTCGCGGTTACCGACCTTGATCAGCTCGCGGGTCATGAACTCCGGGCCTTCATCAGGCACCGGCAGGCCGGCACCTTTCAAACGGGCACGGGGTACCTCTTCCTTCTGCACCACTTCGCCAACGACGATGTGGTTGGCCTGGCCAGGCACGTTGTAGCTGGCTTGCAGCAGGTCGGCCGGCCAGAAATGGCCCAGGCCGCGCACGGCGATCACGGCGAGCAGACCGATGGTCATGATCACCGCGATGGCGACCGCGCCACCGCTCATCCAGACGCCGGGGGCGCCGCTCTTGAACCAGCTTTTGAGGGAATCCTTTTTCACGGATCGCTACCTTTCTATCAAAGCGACGAGTATTTCTTGCGCAGACGCTGGCGAATCAGCTCGGCCAAGGTGTTCATCACGAAGGTGAACATCAGCAGCACCAGCGCGGCGAGGAACAGCACGCGGTAGTGACTGCCACCGACTTCCGACTCGGGCATCTCCACCGCAACGTTGGCCGCCAGGGTGCGCATACCTTCGAACAGGTTCATTTCCATGACCGGGGTGTTGCCGGTGGCCATCAGCACGATCATGGTTTCACCCACCGCGCGGCCCATGCCGATCATCAGCGCCGAGAAGATCCCCGGGCTTGCGGTCAGGATGACCACGCGGGTCAGGGTCTGCCATGGCGTGGCACCGAGTGCCAGCGAACCCAGGGTCAGGCTGCGCGGCACGCTGAACACGGCGTCTTCGGCGATCGAGTAGATGTTTGGGATCACCGCAAAACCCATGGCGATACCGACCACCAGGGCGTTGCGCTGGTCGTAGGTGATACCCAGGTCGTTGGTAATCCACAGGCGCATGTCGCCGTCGAAGAACCAGGTCTCGATGAACGGGCTCATGTACAGGGCGAACCAGCCGGTGAAGAGGATCACCGGGATCAGGATCGCCGCTTCCCAGCCATCCGGAACCCGCAGGCGCAGCGACTCGGGCAGGCGGCTCCAGGCGAAGCCGGCGACCAGGATGCCCAGCGGCATCAACAGGAACAGGCTGAACACACCCGGCAGGTGGCCTTCAAGGAACGGCGCCAGGAACAGGCCGGCGAAGAAGCCGAGAATCACCGTCGGCATCGCCTCCATCAGTTCGATCACCGGCTTGACCTTGCGGCGCATGCCCGGGGCCATGAAGTAGGCGGTGTAGATGGCGGCGGCAATGGCCAGCGGCGCAGCGAGGATCATCGCGTAGAACGCGGCCTTCAAGGTACCGAAGGTCAGCGGCGACAGGCTCAGCTTGGGTTCGAAGTCGGTGTTCGAGGCGGTCGACTGCCAGACATACTTGGGCTCGTCGTAGTTCTCGTACCAGACCTTGCTCCACAGCGCGCTCCAGGACACTTCCGGGTGCGGGTTCTTCAGGGTCAGCGGCAGCAGCTTGCCGCCTTCTTCGATGATGATGCGGTTGGCCCGTGGCGACAGCGCCAGAATGCCCGCGCCTTCAGCGGCCGGCTCGACCAGCAGGGTACGGTGCGCGGTGCTGTGGAACACGCCGAGCTTGCCGTCAGCGTCGAGGGCAACGAAGCCCTTGCGGCGCTCTTCGGCATCGATCTGCACCACCGGCGCCTTGCCCATCTGAAACTCGCGAATGCGCTTGAAGCGCTGCTCGCCATCCGGGTCGCGGGCCATGAACCACTGGGCCAGGCCGCCCTTGGAGTCACCGATGATCAGCGAGATACCACCCACCAGCTGAGTGCTGGCGGTGACTTCGGCATTGCCGTCGTCAAGCAGCTTGTAGCGGCCGTTGAGGCTCTTGTCGCGCAGGCTGAAAACGTCAGCCTGGGCACGACCGTTGATCACATACAACCACTGCTGGCGCGGGTCGATGAAAATGGCTTTGACCGCTTCGGTCATCTGCGGCAGCTCGATACGGCTCTGCTCGCTGGTGACTTCGCCGGTCATCATGTTCTCTTCGCGGCTCAGCGACACCACCTGCAGGTGCGCACCGGTGGAACCGGCCACCACCAGGGTCTCGCCATTGACGTTGAGGCTGACATGCTCCAGCGCCCGGCCCTGGTCATCCAGGGCGAAGGGCTCCTGGCCATAGGGGTAGTCGATGGCCGGAGTGATGGTTTTCTTGTTGTCCGGGTAGGTGATCTTGTAGCTATGACTGAACACCAGCGCCTGGCCATTGGACAGGCCCAGCACCACCAGCGGGTTACCCGGCTGATCGGCACCGATCGAGGTCACCTGGGTGCCAGCCGGCACCGGCAGTTCGACGCGCTTGAGCTCGGCACCGCTCTTGGTGTCGAAGAACAGCGCCTGGCCCTTGTCGGAAACCCGCATGCCGACCAGGTTCTGCTCTTCCAGGGCGATCATCAGCGGCTTGCCGGCGTCCTGCTGCAGCCAGGTAGGCTCCAGAGCCTTCTTGCTGGTCAGGGTAGCGCCCTGGAACAGCGGTACGACCACATAGGCCAGGTAGAAGAAGATCAGGGTAATGGCTGCCAGCACGGCAAGCCCGCCCACCAGTACATACCAGCGGGTCAGGCGATCCTTGAGCGCACGCATGCGCCGCTTGCGTTGCAGTTCGGGCGTATTGAAGTCAATCCGCACGGGGGGAGAATTTTGGGTCATGGTGGAGTTGGCCAGATCATTCATGCGCACACCCTAGCGGTCCCGTATGACAAAAACATGACAATGCAGTGACGCAAAAAAGCCCGCCGCGCAGATACCCCTGGCAGCGGACTCGCAATGAGTGGCGAGACCGGGACAAAACCCGCCCCCGCCGGTCCTTCAGTTACTTCTTCGCAACGTTGCCGTTGTGATTCAGGCCCAGGTCAGCCAGGGCTTTATCAACCACTTTGGCTGGCAGCGGGATGTAACCATCCTTCACCACCACTTGCTGGCCGGCTTGCGACAGCACCAGCTTGACGAACTCGGCTTCCAGCGGGGCCAGAGGCTTGTTCGGCGCCTTGTTGACGTAGACGTAGAGGAAGCGCGACAGCGGGTAGGTGCCGTTCAGGGCGTTGGCTTCGTTGTCTTCAACGAAGGCACCGCCTTCTTTCTTGGCCAAGGCTACAGTCTTGACGCTGGCGGTTTTGTAGCCGATGCCCGAGTAACCGATGCCGTTCAGCGAGCTGCTGATCGACTGCACGACCGAAGCCGAGCCAGGTTGTTCGTTGACGTTAGGCTTGAAGTCGCCTTTGCACAGGGCTTCTTCCTTGAAGTAGCCGTAGGTGCCGGACACCGAGTTACGGCCGAACAGCTGCACTGGCTTGTTGGCCAGGTCGCCGGTCACGCCCAGGTCACCCCAGGTTTTCACGTCGGCCTTGGCGCCGCACAGGCGGGTCGAAGAGAAGATTGCATCGACCTGGGCCATGGTCAGGCCTTTGATCGGGTTGTCCTTGTGTACGAATACGGCCAGGGCGTCGACGGCAACCGGGATGGCGGTTGGCTTGTAGCCGTACTTCTGTTCGAAGGCCTGCAGCTCGACGTCCTTCATCTTGCGGCTCATCGGGCCGAGGTTGGCGGTGCCTTCAGTCAGCGCGGGTGGCGCGGTGGAGGAGCCGGCAGCCTGAATCTGGATGTTGACGTTCGGATATTCCTTTTTGTAGGCCTCGGCCCACAGGGTCATGAGGTTGGCCAGGGTATCGGAACCGACGCTGGAGAGGTTGCCCGACACACCGGTGGTCTTAGTGTAGGTCGGAATAGCAGGGTCAACAGCGGCAACCGCATTGGCGGTGGCAACGCCAGCGGCGACGAAAGTCAGGGCCGCCATCAAACGCTTCAGTTTCATGCCTTGCTCCTAGCAGGAATTGGGGTGAGATGGATCGGGCCCAAGTATCTGCAGGCCGTATGACTACTCTATGAATCGAATGTGACAATTAGATGAAAGGCCATCACCGGCGAGCGGTGATGGCCTTTTCAAAATGTTGCGAGGTTTGATTTAGAGCGGTTTCAGCGCTTTTTCGCGGTCAGATAAATACCCACCAGCAGACCAATGGTGCAGATACCAGCAACGTAATAAGCCGGCGCCATCGGGCTGAACTTGAGCATCGCGGTGACGGCCATCGGCGTCAGGCCGCCGAAGATCGCGTAGGCCAGGTTGTAGGAAAACGACAGGCCACTGAACCGAACTACCGGCGGGAAGGCTTTAACCATGACATACGGCACGGCGCCGACGATGCCGACACACAAGCCGGTCAAGGCATACAACGGGAACAGCCACTCGGGGTGGGTAGGCAGCGTGTGATAAAAGGTCCAGGAGGTCACCAGCAGCGCCAGGCTGCCAACAATGAACACCCGCCCGGCGCCAAAACGGTCGGCCAGCGCGCCGGTGCCGATGCAACCGAGGCTGAGCAGGACGATGGCCAGGCTGTTGGCCTTCAGCGAATCGGTCGGACTGACCTGATAAAGGCTCTGCAGCAGCGCCGGGGTCATCAGGATCACCACGACAATGCCGGCCGACAGCAGCCAGGTCAGCAGCATCGACAGCACGATGGCGCCACGGTGGTCGCGCAATACCGCGCGCAGCGGCACTTCTTCGGCCAGCGCCTTGCGCGCCTGCATCTCGGCAAACACCGGGGTTTCGTGCAGCCAGCGGCGCAGATAGACCGCGAACAAGCCAAACACGCCGCCGAGCAGAAACGGAATACGCCAGGCGTAATCGGCCACTTCCTGCTGGCTGTAAACCGTGTTGATCAGCGTCGCCACCAGCGAACCGAGCAGAATCCCGGCAGTCAGCCCCGCCGTCAGCGTGCCGCAAGCGTACCCGGTGTTGCGCGCCGGCACGTGCTCGGAGACGAACACCCAGGCGCCCGGCACTTCACCGCCAATCGCCGCGCCCTGGATCACCCGCATCACCAGCAACAGGATCGGAGCCCACAGGCCGATCTGCGCATAGGTCGGCAACAGCCCCATGATCAGGGTCGGCACCGCCATCATGAAAATGCTCAGGGTGAACATCTTCTTGCGCCCCAGCAGGTCGCCGAAGTGGGCCATGACGATGCCGCCCAGCGGCCGCGCCAGGTAGCCGGCGGCAAAGATGCCAAACGTTTGCATCAAACGCAGCCATTCAGGCATTTCGGCGGGAAAGAACAGCTTGCCGACCACCGTGGCGAAGAACACGAAGATGATGAAATCGTAGAACTCCAGCGCACCGCCCAGGGCGGAAAGCGACAAGGTCTTGTAGTCACTGCGGGTCAGCGGCCTCGAAGGCTGCGCGATACTGCCGGGCACGGAGGTCATAGGTCTCTCTTGTTTGGCATTTCTTATTGGGGGTGCAGGCCGCCTGGCACGCGGGTTTGGGCCTGGGCAGCCTGGAAAGATAGCAAATTGGCAGAAAAAGCACATAGCAGTACAAATTCAATACAAGTATTCATGACTGCATGGTCGTCGCTGCGCTTTCGGCTCTATATACTGGCCGCTTGTAGGAAAGGGTTGCGCCTTCTGAAGGATGTTGTGCGAAAACGCCGCTAGGTATGCTTAGTCGGTTTCGCAGAGTTTCCCTTCGCCGCCTGGCAAAGCGAAAGCAGCGTAGAATAGTTGTGCTGAATCGTTTTTCGAGGCGTCTGTCATAGCGCCAACCAACGAAGCGTCATGGGTCAGAGGCACCCCCGGCATGATTGAACTCGAACAAGAAGATCCTATCCCGCAAGGCGACCTGGCCTTGCAGATCACCGCATTGCCCCGTGAAACCAACGGTTTCGGCGATATCTTCGGCGGCTGGCTGGTCGCCCAGATGGACCTGGCCGGTACCGCCATGGCCAGTCGCGTTGCCGGTGGCCGGGTAGCTACCGTGGCCATCGATCGCATGGCATTCCTGGTGCCGGTGGCAGTCGGCGCGCAATTGTCCTTCTATACCCAGACCCTGGAAATCGGCCGCAGCTCAATCCAGATGATGGTCGAGGTGTGGAGCGACGACCCGCTGTCCAGCGAGTGGCGCAAGGTGACCGAAGCGGTATTCGTGTTCGTCGCCATCGACGGCAGCGGGCGCACCCGCTCGGTTCCTCCTCGTCGCTGAGACCGCTGCGCGGTAAACTCGAAGGTATGCAAGCGGTCCAAGGCCGTACGGCAAACCTACGAGATAAAGCGCATGTCCACACCCAAGGTCGAATCCGAAAAGCACGGCGAGCTCAATTGCTGGCGCATCACCAGCGACACGGCTGAATTGCTGGTCGCCCAGCAAGGCGCGCAGGTGCTCAGCTATCAGCGGCTCGGCGAGCCACCTTTGCTGTGGCTCAGCGAACAGGCCATCTTCAGGCAGGGCAAGTCCGTGCGCGCCGGGGTTCCGGTGTGCTGGCCCTGGTTTGGCATTTTCAAGCGCAACCCCGATGCCGTGCAGGCCATGTATCGCGCTGAAGACGGCCCGGCCCATGGCCTGGTGCGCGGTCGTGACTGGCAATTGCTGGGCATCGCCGTGAAGGACGGCAATGTAACAGTCGAATTCACCCTGCCAGAGGCCAAAGGCGACCTGCCCGGCTGGCCACACATCGTTGAGCTCAAGCTGACCATCGTCATGGGCGAACAGCTGAGCATCACCCTCTCCAGCTATAACCTCGACAACGTCCCGGTCACCCTCAGCCAGGCGCTGCACAGCTACTTCGCGGTCAGCGATGTGCGCGAGGTCCAGGTCGAAGGTGTCGATGGTCTGAACTACATCGAAACCCTGGCCAACTGGGAGCAGCGCCAGCAGCAAGGCGCGCTGAGCTTTGCCGGTGAAACCGACCGCATTTATCTGCAGGCGCCCGAGCAACTGAGCATCGTCGACCCGGCCTGGAACCGTCGCGTGGTGATAACGGCCCAGGGTTCGCGTACGGCAGTGATCTGGAACCCCTGGACCGAGCGTGCCGCTGAGTTGCCGGACATGGCCGACGATGGCTGGCAGCGCATGCTCTGCATCGAGACCGCGAACGTGTGGGACGATGTGGTGACACTGGCGCCTGGGGCAATCCATTCGCTGAGTCTGAAAATCGATAGCGAACAGCTGTAGATCACTATCGCGGGGCAAGTCCGCTCCCACAGTATCCGGTGGGAGCAAGCTTGCCCCGCGATCATTCAAAGATCGGCGTCTTCCACCACCCGCACCTTGGCTGCATCCATTGCATAGGCCGCATCCGCCAGGTCATTGCTGACCGTCTCCACCTTCAACGTACCGTTGACCCACAGCGGCGTGTAGATATCGTCGAGCTTCAAGCCCTTGGGATAGCGCACCAGCACCAGCTGGTTCGGTGGTGGCGGCGGCACGTGGATGCAGGCGCCGGGGTAAGGCACCAGGAAAAACAGCGTACTGTTGCCCTTGGCGTCGGTTTCCAGCGGCACCGGATACCCGCCCAGGCGGATGTGCTTGCCATTCATGGCGGCCACGGTCTTGGTCGAATACATCACCGCCGGCAGGCCCTTGCTCTGCTTGAGGCCACCTTTTTCGCTGAAGGTGCCCATGGCTTCCGGGGAGTTGTGGTCGATTTCGGGCATCTGCTCGAGGGCTTTCTGGTCCGACTTGGGCATCAGCTCCAGCCAGTCGGTTTCCGGCAACTCAGCCCGGGCCAGGCCGCTCAGCAGTAATAGAGAAAGCAGTAATACACGGCGCATGAAAAAGCTCGGCAACGAAGGAATTCGGTGCCGAGCATTCTAGCCTGCCGTCAGCTCTTTTTGACGACCAGCCCGTAGATCACCAACAGGATAATCGCGCCCACCAGCGCGCCGAGGAAACCTGCACCCTCTCCAGCCTGATAGATGCCCAGCGCCTGGCCGCCGTAGGTCGCGGCGAGCGAACCGGCAATGCCCAGCAGAATGGTCATGATCCAGCCCATGCTGTCGTCGCCAGGCTTTAGAAAGCGTGCCAGCAGACCGACGATCAGGCCGATGAAGATGGTTCCGATGATACCCATGGCAATCCCTCTGAGTTGAATGGCGCATGCCAAAGCCTAGTCAGCGCTTTGGCATCCTGCCATCAGAGGGACAGCGGGGCGGGAAGGTTCCCTTCAGCCCTTGATCAGGGCTTCGACTTGCTGGATTTTTTGCTCCAGGGTCGTCAGGTCGTCGCAGCGCAGAGTGGCGTGGCCAACCTTGCGACCGACCTTGAAGGCCTTGCCGTAGTGGTGCAGGTGGCATTCGTCGATGGCGATCACCTGGTCGACTGCCGGCACTTCGCCGATGAAGTTGAGCATGGCGCTTTCGCCGACCTTGGCGGTCGAACCCAGCGGCAGGCCGGCAACGGCGCGCAGGTGGTTCTCAAACTGGCTGCACTCGGCGCCTTCGATGGTCCAGTGCCCGGAATTGTGCACCCGCGGGGCGATCTCGTTGGCTTTAAGGCCGCCATCGACTTCGAAGAACTCGAAGGCCAGCACACCGACGTAGTCGAGCTGCTTGAGCACGCGACCGACGTAGTCTTCGGCCAGGCCCTGCAGCAGGTGGTCTTCGCTGGCCACCGACAAACGCAGGATGCCGTTCTCGTGGGTGTTGTGCACCAGCGGGTAGAAGCGGGTTTCGCCATCGCGTGCACGCACGGCGATCAGCGACACTTCGCCGGTGAACGGCACGAAGCCTTCGAGCAGGCACGGCACGCTGCCCAGTTCGGCGAAAGTACCCACAACATCTGCGGCAGTTCGCAGCACTTTCTGACCTTTGCCGTCATAACCCAGGGTGCGGGTCTTGAGCACGGCAGGCAGGCCGATGCTGGCAACGGCGGCCTCCAGGTCGGCTTGCGACTGGATATCGGCGAAGGCCGGGGTGGGAATGCCCAGGTCCTTGAACATGCTCTTTTCGAACCAGCGATCGCGGGCGATACGCAGCGACTCGGCGCTCGGGTAGACCGGCACGAACTGCGAAAGGAAGGCCACGGTTTCTGCCGGGACGCTTTCGAACTCGAAGGTCACCAGGTCAACTTCGTCGGCCAACTGCCGCAGGTGGTCCTGGTCACCGTAATCGGCGCGCAGGTGCTCGCCCAGGGGCGCCGCGCAGGCGTCCGGAGCCGGGTCGAGGAAAGCGAAGTTCATGCCCAGCGGAGTACCTGCCAGGGCCAACATGCGGCCCAGCTGGCCGCCACCGATTACACCGATTTTCATGCTTTTGACCTCAAGCCTGGCGCGGATCTGGATTGTCCAGAACGTTGTCTGTCTGCTCAGCGCGGAACTGTTTGAGCACAGTGTGGAACTGCGGGTGCTTGGCGCCGAGGATGCTCGCCGAGAGCAGCGCGGCGTTGATCGCGCCAGCCTTGCCGATCGCCAGGGTGGCAACCGGAATGCCGGCCGGCATCTGCACGATCGACAGCAGCGAATCGACACCCGAGAGCATCGACGACTGCACCGGTACGCCCAGCACCGGCAGGTGGGTCTTGGCCGCGCACATGCCTGGCAGGTGGGCAGCGCCACCGGCGCCGGCGATGATCACCTCGATGCCACGGCCTTCGGCCTCTTCGGCATACTGGAACAGCAGGTCCGGGGTACGGTGGGCAGAGACCACCTTGACCTCGTAGGGAATGCCGAGTTTTTCCAGCATATCGGCGGTGTGGCTAAGGGTGGACCAATCGGACTTGGAGCCCATGATCACGCCAACCAGTGCACTCATCGTCGAGCCTCTTCTCTTGGGCGCCCGCAGGCGCGTCAAAAAACAACAAGCCACGCGGGGACAACCGGCGTGGCTTGTTATACGAATTAGGGCCGGGTGAAACCGACCGAAGGCCGCGCAGTATATCGCAAAGCGGTGCGCTTAATGCACTCCAACGACCAACTGTCGGCCTTATTTTTCGGGGCTTTGGCTGACTTTCGGGTCAAGCCGGCGTCGCCGGCCCACCCTCCAGCTTGCGCCACAGCAGGCGCACGTTGGCCTTGCGCACCAGGGCGCAGCGATACAGGCGGATTTCCAGCGGTACGTGCCACTGGCTACCGCCGCAAATCACCAGCTCACCGCGTTCAAGTTCGGCCCGCGCCGACAGCCTCGGCACCCAGGCGATGCCCAGGCCTTCGAGGGCCATGCTCTTGAGGCTGTCGGCCATCGCCGTTTCATAGACAGTGGTAAAGCGCAGGTTGCGCTGGCGCAGCAGCAGATTGACCGAACGCCCAAGGAACGCCCCGGCGCTGTAAGCCAGCAATGGCACACTGCCCTCGCCTTCCAGGTCGAACAGCGGCTTGCCGTCGGCATCGGCGGCGCACACGGGCAGCATTTCAGTGTGGCCCAGGTGCAACGAGGGGAAGATCTCCGCATCCATCTGCAAGGCGGCATCGGGGTCGTAGAACGCCAGCATCAGATCACAACCGCCTTCGCGCAGGGCATGCACAGCGTCGCCGACGTTGGTCGCGACCAAACGCGTGGCGATGTTCAGGCCGTCGTTGCGCAACTGCGCGATCCAGCGCGGAAAGAACCCCAGCGCCAGCGAGTGCGCCGCCGACACCTGGATCACCTCGCCCTGCCCGCCTTCCAGGTGATGCAGATGGCGCAGCACCTCGCCCAGCTGATCGACCACCGTACGCGCCGTCACCAAAAACAATTGCCCCGCCGCCGTCAGCTCGATCGGCGTGCGCGAGCGGTTGACCAGGGTCAGCCCCAATGCCGCTTCCAGGCTGCGAATGCGTCGGCTGAAGGCCGGCTGGGTGACAAAGCGGCGCTCGGCGGCCTGGGAAAAGCTGCGGGTGGCGGCCAGGGCACTGAAATCTTCCAGCCATTTGCTCTCAAGGTTCATGGGCTCTCCAGGCATGCACCAAAATTGAACACGCTCGATCGGCAGTTGGCGTCACATCAACCCGTATGCCGTTTGTGCATAGGTTAGCGTGCAACAGCATTGGCCGCAAAATCGGCGCGGGCCTAGGATTGGCGCCATTCCGGCATGTGCCGGGTCAAAATCGAGATGATATCCATCATGTCCGCTGCTGCATCGTTCCGTGTCGAAAAAGATCTGCTTGGCACCCTCGAAGTTCCTGCCGATGCCTACTACGGTATCCAGACTCTGCGTGCTGCCAACAACTTCCACCTCTCCGGCGTTCCGCTGTCGCACTACCCTAAACTGGTTGTGGCCCTGGCCATGGTCAAACAGGCTGCTGCTGACGCCAACCGCGAGCTGGGTCACCTGAGCGATGCCAAGCACGCTGCCATCAGCGAGGCTTGCGCCCGTCTGATCCGCGGCGACTACCACGAGCAGTTCGTGGTCGACATGATTCAAGGCGGTGCTGGTACTTCTACCAACATGAACGCCAACGAAGTGATCGCCAACATCGCGCTGGAGGCCATGGGCCACCAGAAGGGCGAGTACAAGTACCTGCACCCGAACAACGACGTGAACATGGCGCAGTCGACCAACGACGCCTACCCGACTGCGATCCGCCTGGGTCTGCTGCTGGGTCACGACGCGCTGCTGGCCAGCCTCGACAGCCTGATCCAGGCCTTCGCTGCCAAAGGCCAGGAATTCGACCACGTACTGAAGATGGGCCGTACCCAGCTGCAGGACGCCGTGCCGATGACCCTGGGCCAGGAATTCCGCGCCTTCGCCACCACCATGACCGAAGACCTCAACCGTCTGCGTTCGCTGGCGCCAGAGCTGCTGACTGAAATCAACCTGGGTGGTACCGCCATCGGTACCGGCATCAACGCCGACCCTGGCTACCAGCTCTTGGCCGTTCAGCGCCTGGCCACCATCAGCGGCCAGCCGCTGGTCCCGGCTGCCGACCTGATCGAAGCCACCTCGGACATGGGCGCCTTCGTCCTGTTCTCGGGCATGCTCAAGCGCACCGCGGTCAAGCTGTCGAAGATCTGCAACGACCTGCGCCTGCTGTCCAGCGGCCCACGTACCGGCATCAACGAAATCAACCTGCCAGCGCGTCAGCCAGGCAGCTCGATCATGCCAGGCAAGGTCAACCCGGTAATCCCGGAAGCGGTCAACCAGGTGGCCTTCGCCATCATGGGTAACGACCTGGCCCTGACCGTCGCCGCCGAAGGTGGCCAGCTGCAGCTGAACGTCATGGAGCCGCTGATCGCCTACAAGATCTTCGACTCGATCCGCCTGCTGCAACGCGCCATGGACATGCTGCGCGAGCACTGCATCGTCGGCATCACCGCCAACGAACAGCGCTGCCGTGAACTGGTCGAGCACTCGATCGGCCTGGTCACCGCCCTGAACCCGTACATCGGCTACGAAAACGCCACCCGTATCGCTGCCATCGCCCTGGAAAGTGGCCGTGGCGTGCTGGAACTGGTCCGCGAGGAAGGCCTGCTGGACGAAGAGATGCTCAACGACATCCTGCGTCCGGAAAACATGATTGCTCCGCGTCTGGTGCCGCTCAAGGCGTAACCGATGCTGTAACACGCTCACCAGGTCGAGGGACTAGACACCTCTCACCTTTTGAGGGCCCAGGGATCATTCCCCGGGCCCTTTTTTTATGCCCTTTCAGATGGCATATCCGCCACGCCAAGGCAGACGCGCGGCGCTCGCATCGGTATAGTGCCCGCCCTCTTGCGTGCCAGCACCCTGGCGCTACACGCAGCAAAAGTCATCAAAAGCGAGGAACACTCCATGCTTGAAGTCATCAACGACTTCCTCTCGGGCAAGGTACTGATCGTGCTCATTGTCGGTCTGGGCAGTTACTTCACGATCCGCTCGCGTTTCGTTCAGTTGCGGTACTTCACCCACATGTTCGCGGTGTTTCGCGACAGCCTGCGCAGCAGCAGCGAGCAACTGAGCTCGTTCCAGGCGCTGATGCTCAGCCTGGCCGGCCGGGTCGGTGCCGGTAACATTGCCGGGGTCGGTATCGCCGTGACCCTTGGCGGCCCCGGTGCGGTGTTCTGGATGTGGGTGACCGCGCTGGTCGGCATGTCCAGCAGCTTCATCGAATGCACCCTCGGCCAGCTGTACAAGCGTTGCGACAGCGAAGGCCAGTACCGCGGCGGGCCGTCGTACTACATCGAACATGGCCTGGGCAAACGCTGGCTGGGCATGGTCATGGCCTTCCTGCTACTGGTGACCTTCGGCTTCGCCTTCAACGGCCTGCAAGCCCACGCCGTGACCCACTCGCTGAACAACGCCTTCCAGTTCGACACCACCTATACCGGCATCGCCCTGGCCGTTCTGCTGGGCCTGGTGTTCATCGGCGGCATCAAGCGCATCGCCGCCGTCGCCGACCTGCTGGTACCGGTCAAGACCCTGGCCTACATTGCCGTGACCCTGTACGTGATCGTGCTGCAGTTCGACCAGGTGCCGGACATGCTGATGACCATCGTCAAGAGCGCCTTCGGCCTCGATCAGGCCTTCGGTGGCCTGGTTGGCAGCGCCATCATCATGGGCGTCAAACGTGGCGTGTTCGCCAACGAAGCCGGCCTTGGCAGCGCACCCAACGTCGCCGCCGTGGCCGAAGTCGACCACCCGATTGCCCAGGGCGTGGTCCAGGCGTTCTCGGTGTTCCTCGACACCTTCATTATCTGCACCTGCACCGCCTTGCTGATCCTGCTGTCGGGCTTCTACACCCCGGGCTTCGAAGGCGACGGCATTGCCCTGACCCAGAACTCGCTGGCGGCGGTGGTCGGTGACTGGGGGCGGATCTTCATCAGCGTCGCCCTGGCGCTGTTTGTGTTCACCTCGATCCTCTACAACTACTACCTGGGCGAGAGCAACCTGCGCTTTCTGGTCGGCGACAACCGCAAAGCCCTGATCGGCTACCGCGCCCTGGTGTTGCTGCTGATCTTCTGGGGCGCGGTGCAGAACCTGGGCACGGTGTTCGCGTTCGCCGACATCACCATGACCTGCCTGGCCTTCGTCAACCTGATCGCCCTGGCCCTGCTGTTCAAGGTGGCCATGCGCGTACTGCGCGATTACGACGACCAGCGCGCAGCCGGGATAAAAACGCCGGTGTTCGATTCGGCCAAGTTCGCCGACCTCGACCTGGACACCAACGCCTGGCCTGCC
This sequence comes from Pseudomonas sp. 2(2015), assembly GCF_000955865.1. NCBI lineage: Bacteria > Pseudomonadati > Pseudomonadota > Gammaproteobacteria > Pseudomonadales > Pseudomonadaceae > Pseudomonas > Pseudomonas sp. 2(2015). The sequence continues at coordinate 91,167 of NZ_JYOF01000013.1, read as the reverse complement.
AAGGTCGAAGACACCAAGCGCTGACAGCCAGCCCGGTGTTCGCGTACTGTGGTCGGCTTAACCCAAGCCGACCACGGAGACAGGCGAATGGCAATTGCGCAACCGGCCCGCAACATCATGGTGCTGTACACCGGCGGCACCATCGGCATGCAAGCCAGCGCCAACGGCCTGGCTCCGGCGTCCGGCTTCGAACAGCGGATGCGCGCGCAACTGGCCGGCCAGGCCGGCATTCCCACCTGGCAGTTCCGTGAACTGCTGCCGCTGATCGACAGCGCCAACATGACCCCGCAGTACTGGCAGCGCCTGCGTGCGGCGATCATCGACGCCGTCGACAGCCAAGGTTGCGATGCCGTGCTGGTATTGCATGGCACCGATACCCTGGCCTACAGCGCCGCCGCCATGAGCTTCCAGCTGCTGGGCTTGCAGGCCCCAGTGCTGTTCACCGGCTCGATGCTGCCGGCCGGGGTCGCCGACAGCGATGCCTGGGAGAACCTCACCGGCGCATTACAAGCCCTGGCCACCGGCGTCGCGCCGGGTGTGCAGCTGTATTTTCACGGAGAGTTGCTAGCCCCGCACCGTACCGCCAAGGTCCGCAGCTTTGGCCGGCATCCGTTCGTTACCCTCAAGCGCTTTGCCGGCGCTGACGCAACGATGCCCGGGCCTGCAGCGCTCGATTATCGCCAGCCCAAGCAAGTCGCCAATGTCGCCGTTCTGCCTCTGGTGCCGGGGATCGGCGCGCCAATGGTGCAGGCCGCGCTCGCCAGCGGTGCCCAGGGCTTGATCCTGGAATGCTTTGGCAGTGGCACCGGCCCCTCCGACAACCCCGACTTTCTCGCCGCTCTGGGCGAGGCTCAGGCAAGCGGTGTGGTCGTGGTCGCCATCACCCAGTGCCATGAAGGCGGGGTCGAACTGGATGTCTATGAGGCCGGCAGCCGCTTGCGTCAGGCCGGCGTGCTGTCGGGTGGCGGCATGACCCGCGAAGCGTTGCTTGGCAAGTTGCAGTTGCTGCTGGGCAGCGGCTTGCCGGTTGGCGAGGTAAGGCACCTGGTGGAGCAGGACCTTTGCGGGGAATTGCTGTAAGCGGCTCAAGGCATACAAATTGCTCGATTTGCTCGGCCAACCTGTCGAAAGAAGCCGAGCATGCTCCATTCACACCTCACCACCCTCAACGCTGTGTCGCTGGTTCTGCAAGCCTTTCAAGGCCAGGGCCCCGGCGCTGAAGCGCTGCTGGCCGGCAGCGGCATCAGCCCGGCAGACCTGGGCCGCGCCGACTCGCGCATCACCACCCGCCAAGAGATGCTGGTGTGTGCCAATGCGGTGGCCCGACGCCGCGAAGTAGGCCTGGAGCTGGGCCGGCGCATGCATGTTTCCTGCTACGGCATGCTCGGTTACGCCCTGCTCTCCAGTGCCACCTTAGGTGACGCTTTGCGCCTGGCGATGCAGTACCCGGCGCTACTGGGAACACTTTTTCAGCTGCGTCTGGTCGAGGATGGCGAGCGGGTCTGGTTCAGCGCCAGCGATTATCGCGAAGACCCGCAATTGGCTGCATTCAACGCCGAGTTCTGTCTGACCTCGCTGAAAGTCATCTGCGACGACCTGCTTGGCCAGCCATTGCCGCTGACGGCTGCACGCTTCGCCCACCCAATGCCGGATTACCATGCACTGTACGGCGACAGCTTTGCCTGCCCATTGCGATTCGAGGCCACCGACAATGCCTTCGCCTTCGCCCGCACATGGCTGGACCAGCCCCTGCCGCTGGCCGACCAGATCACTCACCAGGCCATGAGCGAGCGCTGCCGGCGGCTTAACCTGGAGTTCACCGGCCGCCAGGCCTGGCTCGGGCGGATCCGCCAACTGCTGCTCGAACAACTCGATGCGGCGCCCGGCCTCGAGGGCCTGGCGCGGCAAATGAACTGCTCGTCGCGCACCTTGCGCCGGCACCTGCAAGAGCTGGGCAGCAGTTATCAACAGCTGCTCGATGAACTGCGTTTCGAGCGCGCCAAGCAACTGTTGGCCGAAGATCAGTTGCCCATCTACCGCATCGCCGAACTACTCGGCTTCAGCGAGACCGCCAGCTTTCGCCACGCCTTCATGCGCTGGAGCGGGGTGGCGCCGAGTCACTTCCGCGCCTGAACATCGCGCTTGCACCGCCGGGGGGCGAAATCCGGACAGTCAGGTTGGCCATATCGATCCCCTTTTGGCCGTTTCCGTCGTTCTGCAGCAGGCCCGTGCCACCAACAATGGAGCGACGCCAGTGACCCGGAGAACAACAACATGCTGACGATCTATTCCGATGACCACCGCCTGCACCACGGCCGCTGCGAGCTGATCGACGGGCAACTGATGCCCTGCTTCGAAATGCCCTCGCGCGCCGACCATGTCCTGGATCGGGTAAAGACCCGTGAACTGGGGGCCATCAAGGGCCCTGCCGATTTTGGCCGCGCGCCCTTGCTGCGGGTGCACAGCGCCGATTACCTGAATTTCTTCGAAGGCGCCTGGCAGCGCTGGACCCAACTGGGTCATGAAGGCGACCTGCTGCCCTTCACCTGGCCGGCGCGCACCCTGCGCAGCGTCAAACCCAGCGGCCTGCATGGCGAGCTTGGCTACTACAGCTTCGACGCCGGCGCGCCCATCACCGCGGGTACCTGGCAAGCCGCCTACAGCGCCGCACAAGTAGCCCTTACCGCCCAGGCGGCAATCCAGGCCGGCGCCCACAGCGCCTTCGCCCTCTGCCGGCCACCCGGGCACCACGCCGCCAGCGACGTCATGGGGGGTTATTGCTACCTGAACAACGCCGCCATCGCCGCCCAGGCGTTCCTCGACCAGGGCCGGCGCAAGGTGGCTATCCTCGATGTCGACTATCACCACGGCAACGGCACCCAGGAAATCTTCTACCAGCGCAGCGATGTGTTCTTCGCCTCGATCCATGGTGATCCGCAGGCCGAGTTCCCGTTTTTCCTCGGCTATGCCGACGAGCACGGCGAAGGTGAAGGCCTGGGCTATAACGTCAACTACCCGCTGCCAGCCGGCAGTGACTGGCCGACCTGGAGCAAGGCCCTGGACGAGGCCTGTGAGCGCATCGCCGCCTACGGCCCGGACGTGCTGGTAATTTCCTTGGGCGTGGATACCTTCAAGGACGATCCGATTTCCCAGTTCAAGCTCGATAGCCCCGACTACCTGCAGATGGGCGAACGCATTGCCCGCCTCGGCAAGCCGACGCTGTTCGTCATGGAAGGCGGTTATGCGGTCGAGGAAATCGGCATCAACGCGGTGAACGTACTCGAAGGTTTCGAACGCGCCCAACAGGAAGCTCAAGCATGACCCGACTCCAGCGCCTGCTCGCCCCGCTGCTGTGCAGCACCCTGCTCGCCGGTAGCCTGCAAGCTGCCGAACAACGCACCCTGCGGGTCTACAACTGGTTCGACTACATCACCCCGCAAACCCTGGTGGACTTCCAGAAAGACAGCCAGGTCAAACTCATCTACGACATCTTCGACACCAACGAAGCCCTGGAAGCCAAGCTGTTGACCGGCAACTCCGGCTACGACGTGGTGGTGCCGTCCAACGTGTTCCTGGCCAAGCAGATCGAAGCCGGGGTGTTCCAGCCCCTGGACCGCAGCAAGTTGCCGAACTGGCAGCACCTGGACCCGAAGCTGATGAAGCTGATCGAGGCCAACGACCCCGGCAACCAGTTCGCCGTGCCCTACATGTACGGCACCGTGCTGATCGGCTTCAACCCGGCCAAGGTCAAGGCGGCGCTGGGCGACAACGCCCCGGTCGACAGCTGGGACCTGATCTTCAAGGAGGAGAACATCGCCAAGCTCAAGCAGTGCGGCGTGGCCTTGCTTGATTCACCCTCTGAAATCCTGCCACTGGCCCTGCAGTACCTCGGCCTGCCACCGAACAGCACGAAACCTGCGGATTACAAAAAGGCCGAAGAGCTACTGCTGAAAATCCGCCCGCACGTCACCTACTTCCATTCCTCCAAATACATGGCGGATATTGCCAATGGCGACATCTGCGTAGCGGTCGGCTACTCCGGCAGCTTCTCCCAGGCCGCCAACCGCGCCAGCGAGGCGAAGAACGGCGTGGTCGTCGACATGCGTCTGCCCAAGGAAGGTGCGCCAATCTGGTTCGACATGCTGGCAATCCCCAAAGGCGCGGCCAACCCGGAAGATGCCTACACCTTCATCAACTACCTGCTGCAGCCAAAGGTGATTGCGCCCATCAGCGACTTTGTCGGTTACCCCAACCCGAACAAGGACGCCACCGTACTGGTTGCCCCGGCCATCCGCAATAACCCCAACCTGTACCCCACCGAAGAAGCCATGGCCAAGCTTTATACCCTGCAACCGCTGCCGCGGGACGCCGAGCGCGCACGCACCCGCGCCTGGAGCAAGATCAAATCCGGTAAGTAACCGCAATACCTCCCGCCAACAATGGCGGGAGGTATGTCGAACCTATCCGTCAGGACAATTCGACAGTTTGACCTACCTTGAAACAGGCTTCGGTAATCGCCTTGTACGGCGAACTTTCGACCAGTGTTGCATTGAACTTCCCGGAAAACTCGGTATTTGCCGCACTCGACATTTTGATACGGCCCGTCTCTGCGGAGTATTCGTTATTACCCTCAGGGTTCTCGACGACATAACCGATGGTAACTTCTCCTTCAAGCGTTACATCATATTCGCCGGCCGCCAGGTAATCATCGGCTGCCACCGTGATGTAGCGGCGCTCACTACCTCCATCAATCAACCCGACGACAATTCTTACACCGAAGCTGTGGAAGCCACGGACGTCTGTTGCAACGAAGGGCTCACCATCGATCAACGCAGTGAAACTATCACCTGCAGGTAACGAAAAATTTCGTTTTCCAGGCTTGCTGAATTCCTTCAAGGCCGCTTTCATGCAGTGTTTATGGGATTCTTTCATTATTGGCCCTATATACCGAGCAAAAACCATCAGGCGAGCTAACACGCCGCGCCACCAATAAAAGTGTGACTAATGATTTTCGAATTAAATGACGTAACAATCTTGAACTGAAATAGCACGGGCTTACCCTGAGCCCATGAAAGTTCTACCACGTGAGAAGGCAACGTCAATCAAGTTAAAAATTTAACTTGTAACCTAAAAATTTAGCCCAACGGGCATGTAACACATGCCCAGCGAATGAACTCACTGTAAATCCCTTCAGCTCTTTGAGTGGCCCCAAACTTCAGCCAAATGCCGCACTGCGACCTCAATCGCAGCTTCCGGAACAGCGGCAAACCCCAAGACCAGTCCAGCACGCTCATCCTCCGGCGTATCCGAGTCTGGCAGCCAGAAATCACTCAAGCCGTTAATCTCGACGCCAACACTTTCGGCTTGCCCGATCAACGTACGTTCGCGCGCAAGCGAATCAACCCGCACTGCCACATGTAGACCTGCAGCTACATGTGGCAGCGGGCCGATGCCGCTGATGCCCTGTGGCCATCCTGCCATCAACGTATTTCTTCGGCTGAGCGCCGCTTTGCGCATGCGCCGGATATGCCGTTGAAAATGCCCCTGGGCCATGAACTGGGCCATCACTGCCTGAGTGCCTATTTCAGAGTGGCGTACGGCCAGCGCCCGGCAGCGGGAAAACACCTGCACCAACTGCCTGGGCAGCACCAGGTAACCCAGGCGCAGCGCCGGAAAGGCTATCTTGCCGAAGGTGCCGACATACAACACCCGCCCACTGCGATCCAGCGCTGCCAGAGGCGCTAGCGGGTCGCCGCTGTAGCGGTACTCACCGTCGTAGTCATCTTCGATGATCCAGCCGTCCTTGCGCTCGGCCCAGGCCAGCAACTGCAGACGACGGGCCAGGCTCATGGTGACGCCGGTCGGATACTGGTGCGATGGCGTCACATAGCTGAGGCGACAATGTTCCACGGCATTGAGCGCAGCGCAGTCCAGGCCCTCATCGTCGACCGCCACGCCTTGCACTTTTGCCCCGGTCAAGGCGAAGGCGTTTCCAGCAGCGCGGTAACCGGGGTTTTCCACAGCCACTACTTCGCCAGGCTCCAATAACAGCTGTGCACAAAGGCTGATGGCCTGCTGTGCGCCACTGGTGATCACAATTTGTTCAGCCGTGCAGGAAAGTCCACGAGATCGACGCAAATAGGTCGCGATCAATTGACGAAGTTGCGGCTCTCCAGCCGGGTCGCCATAGCCCAAAGCAGCGCGATCGGGGTTGCGCCAGAAACCCGCCTGAAGCTTGGCCCAGACGTCGAAAGGGAACAAATCGAACGCCGGCAAACCGACGCGAAAAGCCCGTGGCGGACCACTTTTCGGTGGCGGTAAATGGTGGCTTTCCAGGCGGTTGCAAGGACCATTGTGGATAAGTTTGCTGGATGAGTCCACAGTGCTATTTGCTGTTTTTGTGGATAACCCTGTGGAAAAACCCAGGGATAACCCTGTGGATACTTTTGTGGATAGTTTTGGCAGCTGGCTGACATAGGTGCCATCGCCGACCCGGCTTTCGATATAGCCTTCGGCGTACAACTGGTCGTAGGCCCGCACCACGCTGTTGCGCGACACCGACAGCGCCGCAGCCATATCACGGCTGGCCGGCAAGCGCGTGCCACTGCTCAGGCGACCGTCCAGCACGCGCATGCGAAGCGCCTGGTAAAGCTGGCGGCTGAGCCCCTGGCGGCGATCAAGGACGATACCAGTCGGGTCGAACGGCAAGGTGAAGGGGCGCTCGCTCATGACAATGGACCTATAAAATTAGCTGGAAATGGCTCTTACCTTAGTCCAATAGCCTGCCTAGGATTGAGCCATTCGCCAAGGACAATCCACATGTTCACACCTTCGAGCTACAAGGAAACCGACCTCGAGCGTCTGCACCAGCAGATCGAGCAAACGCGCCTGGCCGTATTGGTCACCCACGGTGAACAGGGCTTGCAGGCCAGTCACCTGCCGCTGCTGCTGGATCGCAAACAGGGCAGCAACGGCACCCTGTACGGCCACTTCGCCCGCGCCAACAAGCAATGGCAGGATCTGGCCAACGGCGCCGAGGCGCTGCTGGTGTTTGCCGGGCCCGATGCGTATGTCAGCGCCGGCTACTACCCCAGCAAGGTCGACGACCCGCGCACGGTTCCGACCTGGAACTACGTGGCTGTGCACGCCTGGGGCAAGGCTGAGGTTTTCCATGACGCCGAGCGTCTGCTGGAGATCGTCCGCCGCCTGAGTGATCACCACGAACAACGCCAGGCCAAACCCTGGTCGGTGGACGAAGCGCCCGCCGACTACATGGCCGGCATGCTCAAGGCAATCGTCGGCTTCGCCCTGCCCATCGAGCGCCTGCAAGGCACACGCAAACTCAGCCAGAACCGTTCGGCCATCGACATCGAAGGCGTGCGCACCGGCCTGGCCAACAGCAACGACCCCCTGGACAACCAATTGGCCGCCCTGATGGGCCAACCTTGAAGGAACACACCTATGCCTAACGTCACCATCCGCCCTGTCACCGCCGACGATCACAGCGCCTGGCTACCGCTGTGGCAGGCCTATCAGCAATTCTACGAAACCCGTATCGATGACGAGGTCAGCGCCGTGGCCTGGGCGCGCATGCTCGACCCGGCCGAGCCGACCAACGCCGCCCTGGCCTGGGTCGACGGCAAGGCACTGGGCATGGTCCACTGGATCTATCACCGCTCCAACTGGAGCATCGAGAACTCCTGCTACCTGCAGGACCTCTACGTGCAAAGTGAGCAACGCGGCCTGGGTATCGGCCGCCAGCTGATCGAATACGTCTACGCTACGGCAAAGGCGGCAGGTTGCGCCAAGGTGCACTGGTTGACCCACGAAAGCAACGCCACGGCCATCAGCCTGTACGAGCAGGTCGCCGAGCGGCCCGGCTTCATCCAGTTTCGCAAACCGCTGTAAGCCAGAGGAGCCACCCCATGAGCAGCCCATTGCACTGGCATCCGGCCAAGCGCCCGCAACCTGCAACATTGACCGGGCGCTTCGTGCGCCTGGAAAAACTCGACCCCAAGCGCGACACCGAAGACCTCTGGGAAGTGTTCCAGGGCTCCCAGGCCGACCGCACACTGTGGGAATACCTGGCCTACGGTCCGTTCACCGAGCGCGAAGACTTCGATCACTGGCTCGACACCAATGCCGCCAGCAGCGATCCGCTGTTCTACAGTGTCATTGACCTGGCCAGCGGCCAGACCCAGGGCATCCTCAGCCTGATGTCGATCGTGCCCGAACAGGGCCGCATCGAGATTGGCCATATCGCCTTTGGTGCTGCCATGCAGCGCACACCTAAAGGCACCGAAGCGGTGTACCTGCTTGGCAAACTGGCGTTCGAGCTGGGCAACCGCCGCCTGGAATGGAAATGCAACAACGACAACGCCCGCTCCAAGCGCGCCGCGCTGCGCTTTGGCTTCACCTTCGAAGGCGTGTTTCGCAAGCATATGGTGATCAAGGACCGAAACCGCGACACCGCCTGGTTCTCGATTACCGATGATGAATGGCCGGAGATTGCGGCGGGGTTCGAACGTTGGTTGGCGGCAGATAACCAGCGGCCCGAGGGACAGGTACAGACCTTGGAGGCGTGCCGGTAGGAGCAGGCAAAAAAAGGGAGGCATACGCCCCCCAGAGGTTAACCGCTTGTAGATGAGGGCCTGAAAATCAGCCCTCGATCTCGATCAGGATCTCGCCCGGGTTGACCCGGTCGCCCTTGGCCACGTGAATGGCGGTGACCTTGCCGGCGATTGCCGCCTGCACCTCGGTCTCCATCTTCATCGCCTCGGTGATCAGCACCGGCTGGCCGGCCTTGACCGTATCGCCTTCCTTGACCAGCACATCGACGATATTGCCCGGCATGGTGGTACTGACATGGCCAGGGGCGCTGGCCTGCTTGCGTTTGCTGCTGCCACCGCCGACAAATTCGTTGAGCGGCTCGAACACTACTTCTTCCGGCATGCCGTCGATGGACAGGTAGAAGTGACGCTTGCCTTCGGCCTTGACGCCGACACCGGTGATATCCACCCGGTAGGTCTCGCCGTGCACGTCGATGACGAATTCGGTCGGCACGCCTTCGCCGCCGGCCGAGGCCACGGCACCGGCTTCCGGAATCGGCAGCAGCACTTCAGGGGTCAGGGTGCCGGCCTCACGCTCTTCGAGGAACTTGCGCCCGATGTCCGGGAACATGGCGTAGGTCAGTACGTCTTCTTCCGACTTGGCCAGGGCGCCGATGTCGTTGCGCAGCTTGGCCATTTCCGGCTTGAGCAAATCGGCCGGGCGCACGTCGATGACTTCTTCGCTACCGATGGCCTGGCGCCGCAGATTTTCGTCGACCACACCCGGAGCCTTGCCGTAACCGCCTTGCAGGTACAGCTTCACCTCGTTGGTGATGGTCTTGTAGCGCTCGCCGGCGAGCACGTTGAAGAACGCCTGGGTACCGACGATCTGCGAGGTCGGGGTCACCAGTGGCGGGAAGCCGAGGTCTTCGCGCACCCGCGGGATTTCCGCCAGCACTTCGTTCATGCGGTTGAGCGCGCCCTGCTCCTTAAGCTGGTTGGCCAGGTTGGAAATCATCCCGCCCGGTACCTGATTGACTTGCACGCGGGTGTCGACGGCGGTGAATTCGCTTTCGAACTGGTGGTACTTCTTGCGCACGGCATAGAAGTACAGGCCGATCTCCTGCAGCAATTCCAGGCTCAGGCCGGTGTCGAACTCGCTGCCCTTGAGGGCCGCGACCATCGACTCAGTGCCCGGGTGGCTAGTGCCCCAGGCGAAGCTGGAGATGGCGGTGTCGATATGGTCGGCGCCGTTCTCGATCGCCTTGAGCTGGCACATGGCAGCCAGGCCGGCGGTGTCGTGGGAGTGAACGAACACCGGCAGCGACTGCTCGGCCTTCAGCGCCTTGACCAGCTCGCCGGTGGCGAAGGGAGTCAGCAGGCCGGCCATGTCCTTGATTGCAACCGAGTCGCAACCCATGGCTTCCATCTGCTTGGCCTGGGCGACGAAGGCGTCGATGGTGTGCACCGGGCTGGTGGTGTAGGCAATAGTGCCCTGGGCGTGCTTGCCAGCGGCCTTGACCGCTTCGATGGCCACGCGCAGGTTACGCACATCGTTCATGGCGTCGAAGATGCGGAACACGTCAATGCCGTTGACCGCCGCCTTGGCGACGAAGGCTTTGACCACGTCATCGCTGTAGTGGCGGTAGCCCAGCAGGTTCTGCCCGCGCAGGAGCATCTGCAGGCGGGTGTTGGGCAGTGCCGCACGCAGTTTGCGCAGGCGCTCCCAAGGGTCTTCCTTGAGGAAGCGCACGCAGGCGTCGAAGGTCGCGCCGCCCCAGACTTCCAGCGACCAGTAGCCGACCTTGTCGAGCTTGTCGCAGATCGGCAGCATGTCTTCGGTACGCATGCGGGTGGCCAGCAGGGACTGGTGGGCGTCGCGCAGGATTGTGTCAGTGACAAAGATCTTCTTGGACATTCTTATCTCCTCATAGCGGCAAGCTTCATGCTACAAGCCGCAAGAAAAAGCCGATCGGCTCTGACTTGTCGCTTGCAGCTAACAACTTGCAGCTGGCTTATTCATAAGCCCGCATGTGCGGCGATGGCGGCGGCGATGGCCAGGGCCAGCTCTTCGGGTTTGCGCTTGATCGAGTAGTTGGTCAGTTCCGGGTGGCTTTCAACGAAGCTGGTATTGAACTGACCGCTGCGGAATTCCGGATTGCGCAGGATTTCCTGGTAGTAGGCGGCAGTGGTCTTCACCCCTTGCACGCGCATGTCGTCCAGAGCCCGCAGGCCGCGGTCCATGGCTTCTTCCCAGGTCAGCGCCCAGACCACCAGTTTCAGGCACATCGAGTCGTAGAACGGTGGAATGGTGTAGCCGGTATAGATCGCCGTGTCGGTGCGCACGCCGGGGCCGCCGGGGGCGTAGTAACGGGTGATCTTGCCGAAGCTGGGCAGGAAGTTGTTCTTCGGGTCTTCGGCGTTGATCCGGAACTGCAGGGCAAAGCCGCGGTGCTGGATGTCTTCCTGCTTGACCGACAGCGGCAGGCCGGAGGCAATACGGATCTGCTCGCGAACAATGTCGATACCGGTGATTTCTTCGGTGATGGTGTGTTCCACCTGCACCCGGGTGTTCATCTCCATGAAGTACACTTCGCCATCGGCGAGCAGGAACTCCACGGTACCGGCGTTCTCGTAACCCACCGCCTTGGCTGCGCGCACCGACAGGTCGCCGATATAGGCACGCTGTTCAGGGGTCAGTTGCGGGCTTGGGGCAATTTCGATGAGCTTCTGGTTACGGCGCTGGATCGAGCAGTCGCGCTCGAACAGGTGGACGACGTTACCGAAGCTGTCACCGAGAATTTGCGCCTCGATGTGTTTCGGGTTGACGATGCATTTCTCCAGGAACACTTCCGCAGAACCGAAGGCCTTGGTCGCTTCGGAGATTACCCGCGGGAAGGCTTGCTCCAGCTCTTCACGGCTGTTGCAGCGGCGAATACCGCGGCCGCCACCGCCGGAAGTGGCCTTAAGCATCACCGGGTAACCGATGCGGTCGCCTTCGAGCAGCGCTTCGTGGATATCGGCGACGTTGCCTTCAGTGCCCGGGGTCACCGGCACACCGGCCTTGATCATGCTGCGGCGGGCTTCGGTCTTGTCACCCATGCGGCGAATGACTTCAGCCGCCGGGCCTATGAATTTGATACCGCGTTCGGCACAGATGTCCGCAAGTTCAGCGTTCTCAGACAGAAAACCATAACCGGGATGAAGCGCATCACAACCGGTTTCCACGGCCAGGTTCACCAGCTTGCGCGGGTTCAGGTAGCCGGCCAGGGGCTCGGCACCAATGCTGTGGGCCTCGTCGGCACGTTTGACGTGCAAGGCATGGCGGTCGGCGTCGGAGTAGATCGCCACGGAACGGATGCCCATCTCGGCGCAGGCACGCACGATTCGAACAGCAATTTCACCGCGGTTGGCGATCAGGATCTTTTTTATCACTGGAGTATTCCCAAGGCCGCTAGAACAAACGAGCCGGCAACGCCGGTCGGCGCGTGACCAATCGTCGCTGGCCAGTCGCATCTTTACCCTAGCGCTGTCTCTGGATAAACAAAAATCAATATTTATTAGGGTGTGCATAAGCAAAAGCTTATAGTGCTGTTACAAGGTTTTGCCGGGGCTTGAGAGAAATGCGTAAGTCATTGATGCGTATGACATTGCGTCAACTTCAGATCTTCAATGAGGTCTGTGATTTGCGTTCCTACAGCCGGGCGGCCGAGGAGATGAACCTGACGCAACCCGCCGTTAGTCTACAGATCCGCCAATTGGAAGAACTGGTCGGCCAGCCGCTGTTCGAGTATGTCGGCAAGAAGCTCTACCTGACCGAAGCCGCTGAAGCGCTGCAACGCGCCAGCCGCGATATCTTCGGGCGCCTGGAGAGCCTCGACATGCAACTCTCCGACATGCAGGGCTCGCTGCAGGGGCAATTGAAGCTGGCGGTCGAATCCAGCGCCAAGTACTTCGTCCCGCATCTGTTCGCGGCCTTCAAGCGTTTGCACCCCGAGGTCAATCTTACCCTCACGGTGGTCAACCGCGCCCAGGCCATACGTCGCCTCTCGGACAACCGTGATGACCTGATCATTATGTCCATGGTGCCCCAGGACATGGGCCTGGAGTTCCTGCCGTTCCTCAACAATCCGATCGTTGCCGTGGCGCCGCCCGATCATCCGCTGTGCAAGCTCGACAGCCTGCGTTTGCAAGACCTTGAGCCGCACACGCTATTGGTACGCGAACAGGGCTCGGGCACACGCAAGGCTTGCGAAGAGTACTTCAAGGAAAAGCGCGTGCACTTCACTCAGACGCTGGAAGTGGCCTCGGCCGATGCCCAGCGCGAATGCGTGATTGCCGGCCTGGGCATCGCCCTGCTGACCCGCCATGCATTGAACCTGGAACTGGCCACCGGCGTGCTGCGCGAGCTGCCGGTCGAAGAGCTGCCGCTGTACCGCAGCTGGTGTGTGGTGCAGTCCAAGGCCAAGCGGCAATCGCCGGTGGCCCTGGCCTTTCTAGCGTTCATTCGCAGCGAACGTGCACAGATCAGCGGGCTTGTTGAGCGTTTCTCGGGGATTCTGCCGCCGATACCTGCCACACGCTGACGGCCTGCAAATCGGGGTAGTCGGTGATGTCCTGCAGCAGACGGCGCTGCTCGGAGTAGCTTTCGATCGCGCGGCGAAACTCCATGCGGCGCTGGTCTTTTTCCTGCTGTTTGCGGGATTTGGCGTTGGGTTGGTACGAGCCATCGAATTCACGAGCCATTGCATATCTCCCTTATCGAGTGCGGGAGCTTCAGCCTGACGTCGTGGCATTACGGTTTGGCGGCGGGCCAATGACAAATCAATGAACCCGCGCCTACAGGTCTCAGTCGTCCATCGCCTTGATCGACTTGGGCGACAGGCGCAGGCTGCGCAAGCTGCGCTTGACGCTCTTGAGGTGGTTGACCAGGCTCGGCCCGCGGGCCATGGCCACGCCCATGGCCAGCACGTCGATCACCACCAGGTGGGCAATGCGCGAGGTCAGCGGGGTGTAGATTTCGGTGTCTTCGTGCACATCGATGGCCAGGTTGACGGTCGACAGCTCCGCCAACGGCGTCTGGCTCGGGCACAGGGTGATCAGCGTGGCGCCGCTTTCACGCACCAGGTTGGCGGTGATCAGCAGGTCCTTGGAGCGCCCCGACTGGGAAATGCAGATGGCCACATCGCCCGGTTTGAGGGTGACCGCCGACATCGCCTGCATGTGCGGGTCGGAATACGCCGCCGCCGTCAGCAGCAGGCGGAAGAACTTGTGCTGGGCATCGGCCGCTACCGCGCCGGAGGCACCAAAACCGTAGAACTCGACACGCTGGGCCTGGGCCATGGCGGATACCGCACGCTGCAAAGCCTGTGGATCGAGGTGCTCGCGCACTTCCATCAGGGTATGCAGGGTGGTGTCGAAGATCTTCAGGCTGTAGTCGGCAACCGAGTCGTCTTCGTGAATGGCGAACTGGCCGAAACTCGCGCCCGCCGCCAGGCTCTGGGCCAGCTTGAGCTTGAGGTCCTGGAAACCGGAACAACCGATCGCACGGCAAAAACGCACGATGGTCGGCTCGCTGATGCCGACGCTGTGGGCAAGATCGGCCATGGAGCTATGCATGACGGCCGCAGGATCAAGCAGCACGTGATCGGCAACCTTGAGTTCCGATTTACGTAGCAGATGGCGCGACTGGGCGATGTGTTGCAACAGATTCAAGGGCAGGACTCGGTTATGATCGACTGACCGGGTTGTAGCTTTCTTGTAGTTATACTACATGACCGGCGACCCGCCCAGCTAAACGAACTAGGAGAGTGGTGGTATTGACTATCCCTTGCGACATCATGGTGTTCGGCGGCACCGGTGACCTGGCCCTGCATAAACTGCTTCCGGCGCTCTACCACCTGTATCGCGAGGCTCGCCTGCACCCCGCCGTGCGCATCATCGCCCTGGCCCGCAGCAATCTGCCACGTAATCAATTCCTCAAACTCGCCGAACGCCGTTGCCGGGCACAGATTGCCCGTGCCGACTTCGACGAGGATGTCTGGGCGCGTTTCTCGGCGCGCCTGGACTACTTCCCCATGGACGCCTCGCAAAGCGCCGATTTCGTCCGCCTGGCGCGCTTTCTCGGTGAAGCCGGCGGCCTGACCCGGATCTACTACCTGGCCACCGCACCGAACCTGTTCGTGCCGATTGCCAACCACCTGAAAATCGCCGGGCTTGCCGATCACGATGCGCGCATCGTCCTGGAAAAACCCATCGGCCACTCGCTGGAGTCGGCCACGGCGATCAACGAGGCCTTCGGCGCGGTGTTCGCCGAGTCGCAGGTGTTTCGTATCGATCACTACCTGGGCAAGGAAACGGTGCAGAACCTCATGGCCCTGCGCTTTGCCAATGCCCTGCTCGAGCCGGTGTGGCGCAACAACCAGGTCGATCATGTGCAGATCAGCGTCTGTGAAACCCTCGGCGTCGAAAACCGTGGCGCCTACTACGACCGCGCCGGCGCCACCCGCGACATGCTGCAGAACCACCTGCTGCAACTGCTGTGCCTGGTGGCCATGGAGCCGCCGGCACAATTCGAGGCTGAAGCGGTTCGCGACGAGAAGGTGAAGATCCTCAAGGCCCTGCAACCGATCACCGGCCAGGACGTGCAGGACAAGACCGTGCGCGGCCAGTACAGCGCCGGCAAGATCGGCGGCCAGGAAGTACCGGCTTACTACTTCGAAAAAGATGTCGACAACGACAGCGATACCGAAACCTTTGTCGCCGTAGAAGCCCACATCAACAACTGGCGCTGGGCCGGCGTGCCCTTCTACTTGCGCACTGGCAAACGCCTGGCCAAGCGCTCGTCGCAGATCGTCATCCAGTTCAAGCCGGTGCCCCACCGCCTGTTCGACGGCGATCAGGCCAACCAGCTGCTGATCCAGCTACAACCCGACGAGCGCATCAGCCTGCAGATGATGACCAAGACTCCCGGCAAGGGCATGCGCCTGGAGCCGGTGGAACTGAACCTCAACCTGGCCCAGGTATTCGGCCAGACCCGTCGCTGGGACGCCTATGAGCGGCTATTGCTGGATGTGCTCGAAGGCGACTCGACGCTGTTCATGCGCCGTGACGAGGTCGAAGCGGCCTGGGCCTGGATCGACCCGATCCTTAACGGCTGGCAGGAACACTTCCAGGCCCCGCGCCCCTACCACGCCGGTAGTAACGGCCCGGACCAGGCCCACAGCCTGCTGGCCCACCAGGGCCGCGCCTGGCACCTTTAAAAGCTGTAGCGGCTGGCCAGTAAACCGGCCAGTTCCTGCGCCGGCACCGGCCGGCTGATCAGGTAGCCCTGCACTTCGTTGCAGCCTTGCTTGCGCAGGAAGTCCAGCTGTTCAGCGGTCTCGACGCCCTCGGCAACCACCTGCAGGTCCAGGCTCTGGGCCATGGCGATGATTGCCCGGGTGATGGCCGCGTCCTCGCTGCCCTCGCGCAGGCCCCGGATAAAGGCCTGATCGATCTTCACGTAGTCCACCGGGAAACGCTTGAGGTAGCTGAGCGATGAATAGCCGGTGCCAAAGTCGTCGATCGCAAGCTTCACCCCCAGCTCATGCAATTGGCGGAAGGTGGCGATGATGTGCTCGACGCTGTCGAGCAACTGGCTCTCGGTCAGTTCCAGTTCCAGCAAGTGCGGGGCCAGGCCGCTTTCTTCCAAAACCTGGCGCACCAGGCTGACCAGCTTGCCCTGGCGCAACTGATACACCGACAGGTTCACCGACACGCGAATCGGCGCAAGGCCCATGCGCTGCCACTCGCAAGCCTGCCAGCAGGCCTGGCGCAGGACGAATTCGCCCATCGGTGCAATCAGCCCGGTTTCTTCGGCCAGGCCGATGAAATCCGATGGCGGCACCATGCCCCACTGCGGATGCTGCCAGCGCACCAGCGCCTCGGCCGCATGCAGGCGGCCGGTGGCCAGGCACAGCTTGGGTTGGTAGTAGACCTGCAGTTGCCGCTCTTCGATGGCCTTGCGCAGGTGGTTTTCCAGCTGCAGGCGCTGCAGGGTGCTGGCCTGCAGGCTCTCGGTGTAGAACTGGAAGTTGTCGCCACCCAGGTGCTTGGCGTGCTGCATGGCGGTATTGGCCTGGCTGACCAGCACCGTGACATCCCGCGAGGTGTCGGCCAGCAGGCTAATGCCCACCGAAGCGCTGATCACCAGCTCGTGACCATCGACCCGCAGGGGCACGCGTAGCTTGTCGAGCAGGCGGCTAGCCACTCGCACCAAGCTCGACAGGTTGCTGTAGGCATCGAACAGCACGGCAAACTCGTCGCCGGAAAGCCGCGCCACGGTGTCGGCCTCGGGCATGGCATTGCTGATGCGCTGGGCCATCTGCTTGAGCAAATGGTCGGCAACTTCATGGCCAAGGCTGTCGTTGAGCAGCTTGAAGCGGTCCAGGTCGATGTGCAGCAGGGCCAGGCCGCGACCGCTCTGGCGCAGGCGCTCGCCGGCCTCGTGCAGGCGCAGGCGGAACAAGGCGCGGTTGGCCAGGCCCGTCAGTTCATCATAGTGGGCCAGGTAGCGCAGGCGCTCTTCAGACTCACGGCGCGCCGACAGGTCGGTAAAGAAGCCGACGATGCTGGTCAGGTTGCCGCGGGCATCACGTACACCGTTAAGCTGCAGCCACTGAGGATAAAGCTCACCGTTCTTGCGCGCCTCGACCAGTTCGCCTTGCCAGCTGCCATGTTGCTCCAGGGCCAGTTCGATAGCCTGTGAATGTCGACGAGCATCAAGGCTGCACGCCAGCTCCAGCAACCGCCCTTGCAATAGTTCTTCGCGGCTGTAGCCGGTAACCCGGCAGAAGGCCTGATTGACGGCCAGCAGTACGTAGTCAGGGTCAAGAATCACAATGCCTTCACTGGCGGCTTCAAACACCGTGGCGGCCAGACGCTGCTGTTCCTCCTGGGCTTTTTGCGCGCTGATTTCCCGGCGGGTGCCGAGCATGCGCAGCACCCGCCCGCTGGCATCACGTTCCACCGCCCGGCCACGGTCCTCAATCCAGCACCAATGGCCCTGGCGGTGACGCACCCGGTAGTCGATGCGGTAGTCCTCGCTGCGGCCCTTGAGGTGTTCGACCAGGGTACGCTTGAGCAACGGCACGTCATCGGGATGCAAACGTGGCTTGAGGTGCGCGAGCATTTCCTGGACTTGTTCAGGCTCCAGGCCAAACAGCTCGCGCAATTGCGTGTGGTGGATCTCGTCGGTGTCCAGGTTCCAGTCCCAAAGCCCCAGCTCACTGGCCTCTAGCGCCAGGGCCAGGCGCTGCTCGCTTTTGCTCAGGGCCTGGTTGGCGACATCGAGTTCCTGGCTGCGCTGGGCCACCCGCGACTCCAGCCCAACCTGCGCCTCACGCAGCTGTTCCTCGATCAACCGGCGCTGTTCGACCTCCTCGGCCAATGCCTGGTTGAGGCTCTCGCTGCGGCTTTGCGCCGCTTGCAGGTGTTCGATCAGCTCCTGATTCTGAAAGCGTCGCAGCAATCCGCGTTCGATCAGCCGGTTGACCTGCCAGGCCACCACCGACAGCGCAATCAACAGAATCAGCCCAAGCCAGCCCCAGCCGCGCTGCTGTTCGTCGCCACTCCAGAACAGGAAAGCAATCGGCGGCAGCAGGCAGGGCAAGGTAAAACTGAGAAACGCTGGCAGGCTGACGGCATAAGCAACGCTGGCCGAAAGCGTCGCCGCCCCCAGCAGGCCAAACACCCAGGCCTGCTGGACGAAGTTGTCCACCGGCACCAGGGCAATCGCCGCGCTGGCCAGGGTCAGGCCGCTGAAGGCCGAACCGAGCAAAAACATCCGCCACCAGGTCGGCTGGGCTTGCCGGTCGGGCATGGCAGCATCGAAAGCGGCCACCTGGATCACCCGCAACGCCACCAGCGCCATCAGCCAGACCACCCAGACGCTGACCAGCAGGTAACGCGCCGGGTTCCATAGCAGCCAGGCACAGACAAGGCCGTTGAGCAGCATGAACAGGGTCGGCAGCAACGAGCCTTGATACAGCAGGCGGGTGCGCTCGACAGCCAGTTTCGGTGCGAAGTGTTTGCGAATACTCCGGCGCGCTTGGGCTGGGGCGCTCAGGGAGTCGGAACCGAGTGTCATAGGCGGTGTTCTTGTAATGGTTAGCCTTAAACGTGCACGGAGCATACACAAGCAAGCCCCTGGGCCAAACTGCTCTGGATCATAATTATTTCATCGCATTTCCCGACGGCAGGTGCTCAAGCACGCAGGCCTTGGGCTGCAGCCGGTGACCGGCCGGTCGTCAGCGCCAAGTTTTTCTACTGTATATTTGCCCAAGGGTCGCCTGCGCCCCTAAAATGGCCGGATGCGCGATGATCTCTCTCTCCTGTTGAACTCTCTCAACGACGCCCAACGCCAGGCTGTAGCTGCGCCGGTCGGTCGTCAGTTGGTCCTGGCCGGTGCCGGCTCCGGCAAAACCCGTGTGCTGGTGCACCGCATCGCCTGGTTGATCCAGGTGGTGCAGGCCTCGCCGCACTCGATCCTGTCGGTTACCTTCACCAACAAGGCCGCTGCCGAGATGCGCCAGCGTATCGAACAGCTGATGGGCATCAACCCGGCCGGCATGTGGGTCGGCACCTTCCACGGCCTGGCGCACCGCCTGTTGCGCGCGCACTGGCAAGAGGCCGGGCTGAACCAGAACTTCCAGATCCTCGACAGCGACGACCAGCAGCGTCTGGTCAAACGCGTAATCCGCGAGCTGGGCCTGGATGAACAGCGCTGGCCGGCGCGCCAGGCACAGTGGTTCATCAACGGCCAGAAAGACGAAGGCCTGCGCCCGCAACATATCCAAGCCAGCGGCGACCTGTTCCTCGGCACCATGCGCAGCATCTATGAAGCTTACGAGGCAGCCTGCCAGCGCGCCGGCGTCATCGACTTCTCCGAGCTGCTGCTGCGCGCCCTGGACCTGTGGCGCGATCACCCGGGCCTGCTCGAGCACTACCAGCGGCGCTTCCGCCATGTGCTGGTCGACGAATTCCAGGATACCAACGCCGTGCAGTACGCCTGGCTGCGGCTGCTGGCCAAGGGCGGCGACAGCCTGATGGTGGTCGGCGATGACGACCAGTCGATTTACGGCTGGCGCGGTGCCAAGATCGAGAACATCCACCAGTACACCGCCGACTTCCCTGACGCCGAGCTGATCCGCCTGGAGCAGAACTACCGTTCCACCGCCGGCATCCTCAAGGCGGCCAACGCCCTGATCGCCAACAACAGCGGGCGCCTGGGCAAAGAGCTGTGGACCGATGGCGGCGATGGCGAACCGCTGAGCTTGTACGCTGCCTTCAACGAACACGACGAAGCCCGCTACGTGGTCGAGAGCATCGAAAGCGCACTCAAGACCGGCCTGGCACGCAGCGACATCGCCATCCTCTATCGCTCCAACGCCCAGTCGCGGGTGCTTGAAGAAGCACTGCTGCGCGAACGCATTCCTTATCGCATCTATGGCGGCCAGCGCTTCTTCGAACGCGCCGAGATCAAGAACGCCATGGCCTACCTGCGCCTGCTCGAAGGCCGCGGCAACGATGCCGCCCTTGAGCGGGTGATCAACGTGCCGCCGCGCGGTATCGGCGAGAAAACCGTCGAAGCGATTCGCGAGCACGCGCGCCACGCCCAGGTTTCGATGTGGGAGTCGATGAGCCTGCTGATCGCCAACAAGGCGCTCAAAGGCCGTGCCGCCAGTGCCTTGGGCGCGTTCATGGAAATGATCGAGAACCTTGCCGCCAAAGTCCTGGAGATGCCCCTGCACCTGATGACCCAGACGGTTATCGAGCAGTCCGGGCTGATCGTCTATCACCAGGAAGAGAAAGGCGAAAAAGGCCAGGCCCGGGTAGAAAACCTTGAGGAACTGGTCAGCGCCGCGCGCAACTTCGAAAACAGCGAAGAAGACGCCGAATTGTCGCCACTGGCGGCCTTCCTCGGCCATGCCTCGCTGGAAGCCGGCGACGCCCAGGCCGACGAGCACGAAGACAGCATCCAGCTGATGACCCTGCACAGCGCCAAGGGCCTGGAATTCCCTCACGTCTTCCTGGTCGGCATGGAAGAAGGCCTGTTCCCACACAAGATGAGCCTGGAAGAGCCCGGCCGTCTTGAAGAAGAACGCCGCCTGGCCTATGTCGGCATCACCCGCGCCATGCAGCAGCTGGTGATGACCTACGCCGAAACCCGCAGGCTGTACGGCAGCGAGACCTACAACAAGGTCTCGCGCTTCGTACGCGAAATTCCGGCCGGCCTGGTGCAGGAAGTGCGCTTGTCCAACAGCGTCAGCCGCCCGTTCGGCTCCGGTCAGCAGCAGAACTCGAGCAGCCTGTTCGCCAACGCCAACATCCCGCAGACCGCCTTCAACCTTGGCCAGCGGGTGCAGCATGCGGTATTTGGCGAAGGTGTGATCCTCAACTTCGAAGGCTCCGGCGCCCAGGCCCGGGTCCAGGTCAACTTTGCCGAAGGCAGCAAGTGGCTGATGCTCGGTTACGCCAAGCTCGAAGCGCTGTAACGCAGAAAATCCTGTAGGAGCGGGCTTGCCCCGCGATGCAATGTGACTTGCACGCCGCAATCGCGGGGCAAGCCCGCTCCTACAGCGTATTCAGATCATTCAGGCAAAAGCTGGAAACATTATGGCGCTGGTCATGTGTCCTACAACCTGTGCACCATGACGCGCGTGCAATCCACAAAACGGGAATACCCTTCTATGCAACGTTTTCTTAGCATCGCTTTGGCGCTGTGCATCGGCCTGACGATGAGTCTCGACGCCAACGCCAAACGCTTCGGCGGCGGCAAGAGCTCGGGCGCCGC
Organism: Pseudomonas sp. 2(2015); assembly: GCF_000955865.1. Lineage (NCBI taxonomy): Bacteria > Pseudomonadati > Pseudomonadota > Gammaproteobacteria > Pseudomonadales > Pseudomonadaceae > Pseudomonas > Pseudomonas sp. 2(2015). The sequence continues at coordinate 69,783 of NZ_JYOF01000013.1, read as the reverse complement.
GCCGACCCACCAGACCCGCCAGGCAGCCCCAGCTACCCCGGCTGCCTCGCCAACCGCGCCAGGTCGCGCACCTGCCGCCGCCAGCGGTGCTTCGCGCTGGCTCGGCCCGCTGGCCGGCCTCGCCGCCGGTGGCCTGCTGGCCTCCATGTTCATGGGCGACGGCTTCCAGGGCATGCAGATCTTCGACATCCTGATCATGGCGCTGATTGCCTTCCTGGCGTTCCGCTTCATCGCCGCCCGTCGCCGCAAGCAGCAGCCACAAATGGCCGCCGCCGGCCACGCGCCTTTCCAGCGTGAAGCGCACCAGCCTGCGCAGCCGTCGATCTTCGGTGGATCGGCTGCACCTGCCGCCGCCCGTCCGGTAATCAACGCCCCGGCCTGGTTCAACGAGCAGAGCTTCCTGGCGGCTGCCCGCAACCACTTCCAGTCGCTGCAGCAGCACTGGGACGCCAACGAAATGGACAAGATTGCCGAGTTCGTCACCCCGCAGATGCTGCAGTTCCTCAAGCAGGAGCGTGCTGATCTGGGTGATGCCTTCCAGTCCACTTACATCGACGACCTAAATGTGCAGCTTGAAGGTGTCGACGACCGCGCCGACAAGACCATCGCCACCCTGACCTTCAGCGGTGTATCGAAGACTTCGCGCTTCGACCAGGGCGAACCGTTCAGCGAAAGCTGGAACATGGAACGCGCGCCGGGCGAGAACCAGCCTTGGCTGGTTGCCGGGATCCGTCAGAACGGCTGATCTTGAGGCATTGCACAAAAAACCCCGGGCTTGTCCCGGGGTTTTGCTTTTAGCGCAGCAGGCTACTAGGGTATAACGCGCAGCGTGTCGTAAAGGTTAGAGGATAGAACCGTGGAAGAAGTCATCGAACAGCTCCGAGAAGCCAATGAACCGGTACCGGTGCCGCTGGAGTTGCCGGACGAAGACCAACTGGTCGAAATCGAAGAAGAGTTGTTCATCAACATTCCGTTCGTCTTCAAGGAATTCCTGCTGACGGTCAGCGACGTGGTCTACGGCAGCCTGGAGCCGGTCACCGTCACCGACCCGCAGTCGCATACCTACTTGCCGGACGTGGCAGCCAATGCCTGGGACGCCGGCGTGCCGCGCGACCTGATCCCGATCTGCCAGGACGGCGACGATTACTACTGCGTCGAAGAGGACGGCACCGTGGTGCTGTGGTCCGGCGAAGAAGAGATCGTTACCGAGGACAGCTGGGAATCGGTGTGGCACTGGGCGCGGGATGTCTGGCTGGAAAGCTGAATGAGAAATACCCGCATAAAATAATGGCTCTTGGCTATTAATGCTCGTAGAATCGCCACGCCTTCCCGCGCGTGGCGCTTCGCTACCGCTCCATCCCCTCGGACATTCGAACCGCCCCGCGCAGGAAGCGCCTCTTAGTGGTGGTTTTCCTGGTTGTTTTCCAGGGTCTCCAGCAAAGCGATCTGCATGCGTGTATGCACACGGATGAACCAGCGCCACAGCACCGCCACCACCACTGCCGCGACTATCACGATCAGCAACAGCAGCTCGTTGGTGGGCAGAATGCTGGCCGACAGCGCCGACAGCAGCAAAAAGATCACCAACAGCGACAGCAACGGAATGACCTCGGCAATTACCCGTCGAACCCGCTGGGTGTGGCGCCCGGCCATCTCCGGCTTGACCCCCATCTCCGCCAGCAGCATCGACAGCGCCTTGAGCTTGCGGTACGCAGCGATCAGGAAAGGCAGCGACAGCATCAGCGCCGCGCCCCAGATCAAGGCCTTCTGCTGGCCGACATCGCTGACCCATTCGCTCAGGTAGTCACCGATGCGCGCGGCAAAATAACCACCGCTGAAGAAGATCGCCACCACCAGCGCCAGGTTCACCCCCACCTGCAGCAGAATCCGCCGGATCATCGACGCCAGCAATGCCCCTTGGCCATGGGGCTGGATGCTGCGCAGCCATTCGCCGTACAGCGACAGCACCCGCGACAGGCGCCCCGGCACGACCTTGGCGAGCTTCAGCGACAGCGGGTCGGCGGCGCGAATCAGATACGGCGTAAGCAGCGTGGTGATGGCCGAAACGGCTACCGCCACCGGGTACAGGAAGTCGCTGGTGACCTGCAGGGTCATGCCCAGTGCGGCGATGATGAACGAGAACTCGCCAATTTGTGAAAGCCCCATCCCGACCCGCAGTGAGGTACGTCCGTCGTTGCCGGCGATAAAGGCGCCCATGCCGCAGGACAGCATCTTGCCCAGCACCACGGCAATGGTGATGACCACGATCGGCCAGGCATACTCGACCAGGATCGACGGATCGATCATCAAGCCGATGGCGACAAAGAAGATGGCGCTGAACAGGTCGCGTACCGGTTCGATCAGGCGCTCGATCTTCAGCAATTGGCGCGACTCGGCCATGATCGCGCCAATCAGAAAGGCGCCCAGGACCATGCTGTATTCAAGCTTGACCACCAGCAGGCAGAAGCCGAAACACAGGCCCAAAACGGTAATCAGCAGCATCTCGTTGCTTTCGAAGCGGGCCACGTAAGCCAGCAGGCGCGGCACCAGCAAAATGCCGATGACCAAGGCAACGATCATGAACAGCGACAACTTGCCGACCGTGGAAAACACCTCGCCCGAGCTCACCGTGCCACTCACGGCAATACCCGAGAGCAAGGCGATGATGCCGATGCCAAGGATGTCTTCGACGATCAGCACGCCGAAGATCAGTTGGGCAAAACGCTCGTTCTTCATCTTCAGGTCGTTGAGCGCCTTGACGATGATGGTGGTCGAGGAAATCGCCAGGATGGCGCCGAGGAACAGTGAATCCATGGTGTTCCAGCCGAACCAGCGGCCGATCTCAAAGCCGATCCAGATCATCAGCACGATTTCCAGGAACGCGGCGATGAACGCCGTGGCCCCGACCTTGAACAACTTGCGCAGGCTGAACTCCAGGCCCAGGCAGAACATCAGGAAGATCACGCCGAGCTCGGCCAGGGTCTTGATCGTCTCTTCGTCGTGAATCAGGCCGAACGGCGGGGTGTGCGGGCCGATGATGAAGCCGGCAACAATGTAGCCAAGCACTACCGGCTGTTTGAAACGGTGGAAGAGGATAGTGACCACCCCGGCAACCAGCATGATCACTGCCAAATCCTGGATAAAGCTGATGGCATGCACGGCGTGGGACTCCTTACCTGGTATCCAGAGACAAGCCGCAACTCACCCGATGAATTGTCTGATTGAGTTGCGGGTACATAGCGTTTTAAATGTAGGAATGCCCACCTTGCATGGGCTTCTTCAGGTTAACACCGCCGCTTGTCGCGAAAAGCCGGTGCAATATGAAGAAACAGATCGACCAAAGCATCGCCGCAAATGGCACAAATAGCGTGACGGCAAGGCCGCTGTCAGCGTCCCGTCTACTTAGATGGGAATCGTATTGGGGGAAAGAAGCGTGAACAGCAATCGCCACCCCGCCTCAGCGCAACCTTACCGTGAGCACACTATGGAACCTGGAAACGCCCAGCTGTCGATGACCGTCCTGATGACCCCGGACATGGCCAACTTTTCTGGCAACGTCCACGGCGGCACGCTGCTCAAATACCTCGACGAAGTGGCCTATGCCTGCGCCAGCCGCTACGCCGGTCGTTATGTGGTGACCCTGTCGGTCGACCAGGTGGTCTTTCGCGAGCCGGTGCATGTCGGCGAGCTGGTGACCTTCCTCGCTTCGGTCAACTACACCGGCAACACCTCGATGGAAGTCGGCATCAAGGTGGTCACTGAGAATATTCGCGAGCGTTCGGTGCGCCACAGCAACAGCTGCTTCTTCACCATGGTCGCCGTCGACGACGACCGCAAGCCGGTTGCGGTGCCGCCGCGCCAGCCTGAAAGCAGCGAAGAGAAGCGCCGTTTCCTCCAGGGTAAACAGCGCCGGCTGATCCGTCAGGAGCTGGAAAAGCGCTACCAGGAGCTCAAGGGCGATGCCCTTTAAGACCGCCCGTTAAAAGGCCAGAGGCTGCGCCGCAAAGCGCAGCCGCGGGTGCACGATGCGATCTTGCGCCCGCACCAGTTCCAGCTCGTAGCTGGCACAGGCCTGGGTTTCCAGCAGCACTTCGTGCACCGCGGCGGCGGTGAATTCAAACGCCGCTACCCAGTCATCGCCCAGCAGCAAGCGCGCCAGGAACAAGCCTGATGTCAGGTCACCAACGCCTACCGGCTGGCGGGCGAATGCCAGCAGCGGGCGGCGGATGTGCCAGCTCCCTTCGCCGGTCACCAGCAGCATCTCGAAATCTTCCGCGCCACGCCCCGGGTACGCCAGGTGCTTGACCAGCACCGCTTTCGGGCCGCGCTCCAGCAGGCTGCGGGCCATGTCGACACAGTCTTGCAACGACTCGGCACGGCGCCCGCAGAAGCTGTCCAGTTCCAGCTGGTTCGGGCACAGCACATCAGCACGGGCCAGCGCTTCTTCGAGCAGAAACTCGCTGACCTCGGCCGGAACGATACAGCCCTTCTCGGGATGGCCCATCACCGGGTCGCAGAGGTACAAGGCGCGCGGGTTGGCCGCCTTGATCCGGGCCACGCCGCTGAGGATCGCCCGCCCCTGCTCGGCACTGCCCAGGTAGCCGGACAACACCGCATCGCAGTTGCCCAGCTCACCGATCGTCGCAATCCCTTCTACCAGTGCAGGTATTTGCGCTGGAGCAAGCACTTCTCCGGTCCACTGGCCATACTGAGTATGGTTGGAGAACTGCACGGTATTGAGCGGCCAGACCTTCACCCCGACCCGCTGCATGGGAAACACTGCGGCGCTGTTGCCGGCATGGCCGAAAACCACGTGGGACTGGATGGCGAGCAGATGCGGTGTACGTTTCATGCAGGTCTTCCGAAAGCGTAGGAATGAAAAACAAGGCGCGCAGTATGGCGCTAAATGCCACCTGTACGACAGACCGGGGAGGCAGTTAAGCTGGGCATACCTCGTTGGAGCATATGTAAATGTTGACCCTGGGAAATCTCTTCGTGCTGATGCTGCTGGCCACGGCAGGCGCTTGGTTGTGGCATAACCACGGCTTGCGTGAAAAGGCTCTGGAGCGGGTCAAGCAGCACTGCGCCAAGCTCGACCTGGAGCTGCTCGATGGCAATGTCGCGCTCAAGCGCATCGGCTTTGTTCGCGATGCCAACGGCCGCAAACGCCTGGCCCGGGTGTACAACTTCGAATTCACCGTGACCGGCGAACAGCGCCACCCCGGTACCGTCACCCAGTTCGGCGCCCATACCATGCAGATCGAACTGGCGCCCTACCCGTTCGAGATCAAGACGCCGCCACACCACGATAACGTGGTCGAGATGAACCAGTGGCGTCAGGACCACAACCGCTGGCGTAACTAGACGCGGCAGGCCAGCATGGCCTGTTTTAGCGCTTCAGGAGCTTGCGGCTCGGCGAAAATCAGCTCCAGCCGCGAGTCACGCCGCCATTCGCTGCGGCTCCACAGCAAGGACCGCTGTCCAGCCAGGGCATTGAGCGCTTGCCAGCCGTCCAGGCTGTGGATAACTGCCTTGGCACGGCGCCAGTCCAACTCCCGCAGAAATTGCTCGATGCGGGCACGATCAAACACCTGAGCCGGGTGCCAGCGCCAACCAATGCTCCAGCCCTCCGCCGCCTCCTGGATGCTGCAAATTGGCTCCTGCGGATTTGTCCACAGGCTGCCTATGACTGCAGAAACACTGGCTGATGCCAGTTTATCCACAGCCAGGGAATGGCTTGGCGGAGCACTTGCCATCGGCACTTCGGACAACGGCAGATGGCCGAAATCGGTCCAGTACAGGCGAGTATCCGCCAGCCGGGAAGTTATCCACAAGCGCTGTAGTTCGTCCAGACCAGCGGATTTGTTCAGCACCAGCAGCCCGGCGCTGGCCAGGGTCGAGTGCTGAGCTTGCGGCAAGGCAACACCCGCAGCCAGCTGCTCGGCATCGAGCACCAGTACCGCCGGTTGTACCGCCAGCACCCCCTGCCAGGGCGGTAAGCGCAGTTGCTGCAACAACTGCAACGGATGGCCCAACCCGGATGGTTCGATAAACAGCCTATGCGGCTTGGCCTTGCGCAACAGGCGACCCAGGCCGACCTGGAATGGCATGCCGTTGACGCAGCACAAGCAACCGCCGGCCACCTCTCCCAGGGCAATCCCATCGTCATCGGTTGCCAGCAGCGCTGCGTCCAGGCCGATCTGGCCGAACTCGTTGATCAGCACCGCCCAGCGCTCATCGGCGGGCCGCTGCGCCAGCAACTGGCGAATCAGGCTGGTCTTCCCGGCGCCGAGCGGGCCGGCAATCACGTGGGTAGGAATGTTCTGCAGCATGGGACGGAGAGTGCCTGAAATTTTCGTCACTATGCCGTTATATCAGGCCATCCAGTCAAGGCTGAGGATCAAACGCCGCTCACCATTGGCCAAGGCCGGCGAACGATGGACCAGCCCGCCTCCCTGATTACCAAGCCATTTCTCGCCCTTGAGCAAGGCCACCTCACCCTCGGCCAATTGGCGGATTGCCTCGGCATGCGGTTGCTCCCGAGCCAGTTGCGTACGGTCGATTGCACCTTCTCCCAGCCATTCACTGCCCGGCCCGGCGTAGGTGCTTAGCAAACGCAGAGGGACGTGATCGACATGAAACCGCGGGCACATGGCGTTGCCCAGCGCCTGCAGGCGCAAGCCGACTCGTCGGGCGTCGAGCAAGCAGGCGTAGGCAGCCACCAGCCAGGCAACGTCGGTAACAAACGCCACATGGCCTTCCAGGTCGGCATACCCGCCCAGCAAGCCACTGAGGTCCGGCAACTGTTGTTGCTCATCCAGCTCGATGACCCAGCTTTCACCCAGTGGCTGGTTCAGCGACAGCAGCAAGCGGGCAAAGTCTTCGATCTGCACCGGCAAGCGGCGCTGCCATACCGCGAGATTGACGCCATCCTGCAACGCCTCGGTGAGCACTTGAGGCGTTTCGCCGAAGGCCTGGCGCATCACGCCGCGTCCTCGTCAAACCACGGGCCGAACGGGTCGGGCAGTTGCCGCCAACTGTTCACGCCTGCGGCCATTTCTGCATCGTCGAGCAGGCAGCTCGAGAGCTCGGCATCGAGCCGGGCGAAGTCGATATTCTGACCGATGAATACCAGCTCCTGGCGGCAATCACCACACTCTGCAGTCCAATTCTTGAAGATCTGCGCGCTGCTCTGTTCATCCTGCGGCCACTGCTCACGGGGTACGAAGCGCCACCAGCGCCCGGCAAAACCGTGGCGCATCATGCCGCCGGCCTGCGACCAACTGCCGGCATCCTGGTGCTTGCTGGCGAGCCAGAAGAAGCCCTTGGAGCGCAGCAACCGGCCGTTGTCCCAGGGCCTGTGGATAAAATCGTAAAAGCGCTGTGGATGCAGCGGCCGGCGCGCTTGCCAGGTGGTCGCGGCAATTCCGTATTCCTCGGTTTCCGGCACGTGTTCGCCGCGCAGTTCCTGCAGCCAGCCAGGCGCCTGGGCGGCGCGGTCGAAGTCGAACAGACCGGTGTTGAGGATCTGCTGCAGCTCTACCTGACCCATGACCATCGGCACGATCTGCGCCTGGGCGTTAAGGCTGTGCAAGATCGCGCTGAGCTCTTCGCGCTCGGCGCTGCTGATCAGATCGATCTTGCTCAACAGAATCACGTCAGCGAACTCCACCTGCTCAATCAAGAGGTCACTGATCGAGCGCTCGTCTTCGTCACCAAGGGTTTCGCCGCGGCTGGCCAGGCTTTCGGCGGCCTGATAATCACGCAGGAAGTTCAAGCCATCGACCACCGTGACCATGGTGTCCAGGCGCGCCTGATCGGCCAGGCTGCGGCCTTGCTCGTCACGAAAGGTAAAGGTTTCGGCGACCGGCAACGGCTCGGAGATGCCGGTGGACTCGATCAACAGATAATCAAAACGCCCCTCGCGGGCCAGGCGTGCGACCTCTTCAAGCAGGTCTTCGCGCAGGGTGCAGCAGATGCAGCCGTTGCTCATCTCCACCAGCTTTTCTTCGGCGCGGTTGAGACTGACGTTGCGCTGCACCTCGCTGGCATCGATGTTGATTTCGCTCATGTCGTTGACGATCACCGCGACCCGCAGGTTGTCGCGGTTTTTCAGCACGTGATTGAGCAGAGTACTTTTGCCGGCACCCAGAAAGCCGGAAAGCACAGTGACGGGAAGACGGTTGGGCATGGGGGCTATCCTCATCGGGGCGAGTGCATTCGAACGATGCATTGCGCAATGTTATATTATAACAATACAATCTCGCCAACCCACTTCGCTCAGAACATGACCAAAGGCCGACCTGGAAGATGAAATCACGTTGCCTTTTTGCCTTCGCTGCATTGCTGCTGTGCGAATCCGCCGTTGCAAACGGCGCGCCCCTCAGCAACGGCCTGGCACTTTGTACCCGCAGTGCAACCTTGCTTGCCTGCAGCGATGCCCAGGGCAATTACTACAGCGTGCAAACCCAGGGCAGCACCACCTACCTGCGCGGCTTCGAAATGGAGGGCCGCCGACTGTGGGCACAAACCAATAGCCGCTACGGCCAGCTGACCTTCTTCACAGGCGTGGCGAGCAACGGCGAAACCTGGGTCGGATACAGCCAGCGTGTGGGCTGGACCACCTTGAACAAGGTCTCCAGTTCCAGCGGGCAGCGTTTCAATCTGCGCTGCAATCGTCTGAGCGGCTGCCAATAGCCTTCTTGAAAAGTGAACCCCTGATGAGCGTTTTCACCCTTCCTGATATCGCTGCCCAAGCCACCACTTCCCAATTGCCATTGGATTGGGTCGGCATGTGTGGCATTGCCCTGCCGCTGCAGATCGATGGGCAGATATTGCCAGCAACAGCCGACGCGGGCGTCAGCCTTGATGATGGCGCCTCCCGGGGCATTCACATGTCACGCTTGTACCTGGCGCTGGAAGCCCTCCAGCATCAATCCTTAAGCCCGGCGCTGATCCATAAAGTTCTGGAGGATTTTCTCGACAGTCATATAGGCCTTTCCGCCAGTGCGTTCCTGACCCTGCGATTCGAACTGATGCTCAAACGCCCTGCCCTAATCAGTCAATTGGCGGGTTGGAAAGGCTATCCAGTGACATTGAATGCACAAGTGAAAGACGGAGTGTTCCACGTGGAACTATTCGTCGATGTGGAATATTCCTCCACCTGCCCGTGCTCCGCTGCCTTAGCCCGACAGCTAATTCAGCAGCAATTCATTACCGATTTTGGCGATTGCAGCTTGAGTCATGAGGCTGTCTTGAGTTGGCTGGGCAGTGCTCAAGGCATTGTCGCCACGCCGCACAGCCAACGCAGTGTGGCAAAGCTGCAGGTTCGTCTGTGCGAAGGGTTTAACGAACTGCCGATTGAACCACTGATTAATCAGGCCGAAAGTGCCTTGGGCACCGCAGTACAAACAGCGGTAAAGCGCGCCGATGAGCAGGCCTTTGCCTTGGCTAATGGGCAGAATCTGATGTTCTGTGAAGACGCCGCCCGACGCTTGAATCTGGCCCTGAAAACTCTGCCGTGGCTCGGTGGCTTCTACCTGCGCGTGGAACACGCCGAAAGTTTGCATGCCCACGACGCAGTGGCCCACAGCCAATGGCGCTGGTGAAGCGCCTCAGATTCGCGGTTTGACCGTACCGCAATCATTGCCCAACCACAGCGCACGAGTGTTCATGCTGCCCTGCTGCTGCACACCAGAAGCATTGAAGGTGCCGTTAACCTTGGTCGTGAACTCGCGGTCGCTGACGAACGTCGCTTCACCATTGCCCTGGGCTTTCGGACAACTGAAGGTGAACTTCCAGACATTGCCGTTGCGCTCGGTAATTTTCTGAGTACAGCCAGACTTGGGATCCTGCAGCGGTATGTCGTTGGTTCTCACCTGCTCTGGCGTCAAGCAGGAACGTACACCCTGACCGGCCACACTGATACCTTGCTTGGCCAGACCACCCTCGATCATCGCCCGCTGTTCCGGCGGCAGGTTCTTCAATTGGCCAAGCATAAAGCCCATGTCCGGAAGCGGTTTGCCATCGACCTGCATGTTGCTGGTGGTCAGCTCCCACAACCCAGGTTGCAGCATCTGCGCATGCACCAAAGGACTTGCCAGACCCAGCATCAGCGCCAGCAGCGGCAGACGATATTTCATGTAGTGACTCCTCGATACTCCAGCCCCAAGCTGGAACACAGCTTAGACGTCAATTTGTGCTTTCGGTTGCAAGTGCTGGCATGAACATGCTCTGTTAGGGGCAGAGCCTTCGGACAGCAGGATGCGTATGGATTACCACAGCCCCTACTTCTTCGGTTACCTCATTGGCGTGATACACCTGCTGGGTGCAATCGCCGCCCTGCACGCCGTGTTCACTGTGCGTACGGCCCAGGGTGCAATTGCCTGGGCGTTGTCGCTGCTGTTCATTCCCTACTTCACCCTCATCCCTTACCTGGTTTTTGGCAGCCGCACCTTCGATGCCTACATCCAGGCCCGGCGCCAGGCCAACCGCGAGATGCACGTGGCTATGGCCGATCTCAACTGGCGACCCTGGGTCGAGGAAGCCCTGGCCGCGCGCAATTCGGAGTCCTATGGTGCGCTGCGGGCGATGCCCAAGCTGGGGCGCATGCCGTGCCTGGCCAACAACCAGGTACGCCTGCTGGTCGACGGCAAGGCCACCTTCGACGCAATCTTTCGCGCCGTCGCTAGCGCACGCGATACGGTGCTGGTGCAGTTCTTCATCATTCACGACGATGACCTGGGCCGACAGCTGCAAGCGCTGCTGCTAAAAAAAGCAGCCGAAGGCGTGAAGGTCTATGTGCTCTATGACAGCGTTGGCAGCCACGCCCTGCCCTCTGCCTACAGCCACAAGCTGCGCGAAGGCGGCGTCAACATCCGCGCCTTCGCTACCCGCCGCGGCTGGTTCAATCGCTTTCAGGTCAACTTTCGCAATCACCGCAAGATCGTCGTGGTCGATGGCTTGCTGGGGTTTCTTGGCGGGCACAACGTGGGCGATGAGTACCTCGGCGCCAACCCCAAGCTGTCGCCCTGGCGCGATACCCATGTCCAGGTCAGTGGGCCGGTGCTGGCCTGCCTGCAGGAGTCGTTCGCGGAAGACTGGTTCTGGGCATCGCGAAAACTGCCGCCGCTGATCCTGCCGGACACCTACCCGGAAGATGGCGTGCTTTGTCAGGTGCTGGCCAGTGGACCGGCCGACCCGCAAGAAACCTGTTCGCTGTTCTTCGTCGAAGCCATCCACTCGGCACGCGAACGCCTGTGGATCACCAGCCCGTACTTCATCCCCGACGAAGCGGTGTTCGCTGCCTTGCGCCTGGCGGTGTTGCGCGGGGTAGATGTACGCATCCTGATTCCTTCGCGCGCAGACCACCGCATCGTTTACGCCGCCTCCAGCCTGTTCGCCTTTGAGGCGGTGCGCGCCGGGGTGCGGATGTTTCGTTTCGAGCCGGGGTTCCTGCATCAGAAGGTGGTGCTGATCGACAACGAGATCAGCGCCATCGGCAGCGCCAACCTCGACAACCGATCGTTCCGGCTCAACTTCGAGATCATGCTGCTGACCGTAGACCGCGCGTTTGCCGATCAGGTCGAAGCGATGCTCAGCCATGACTTCGATCGGTCCCGGGAAATCACCGCCGAAGACACCCGCGATACGCACCGCCTGCAACAACTGGGGATGCGTATCGCCCGGCTGATTTCGCCGATTCTGTAAGGTGCTTTAACGGTAGAAGTCTTCGCGGGTCAGCGGCAAATCGTGGCTGCCATCGGCAAAGGGTTTGACCGCAAGGATCTGGTGCAAATTGATCCAGCCCCTGGCAAAGGCATAGGAGCAACCAGCCAGGTACAGGCGCCAGATGCGCAGGGCTTTCTCTGGCACCAGCGCGCCAGCCTTGTCCAGCTGTGCTTCGAGGCGGTTGCTCCAGTGCTCGAGGGTGCGCGCGTAATGCAGGCGCAGGCTTTCGACGTCGACAATCTCCAGCCCCGCTTCACTGATGCGTGCACTGATCATCGACAGGTGCGGCAGCTCGCCATGGGGGAACACGTAGCGCTCGATGAAGCTGCCCGCGCCGCGCCCGACCGGTCGCCCGTCGGTGTGCCTGGCGGTGATGCCATGGTTCATCACCAGGCCACCTTCGCGCACGGCGCCAAACAAGCGCTGGCAATACAGCGCCAGGTTGGCATGACCCACGTGTTCAAACATGCCGACACTCACCACCTTGTCGAAGCGACCGTCCTGGGGCAGGTCGCGATAATCGAGTATCTGCAGCTCAACCTGCCCTTCCAGGCCATCGGCCTTGACCCGCTCACGGCCGAGTTTGAGCTGCTCTTTGCTCAGAGTGATGCCGAACACCTTGGCACCGAACTCCCTGGCCGCATAGCGCGCCAGCCCGCCCCAGCCACAACCGACATCCAGCAGATAGTCACCCTTTTTCAGGCGCAGCTTGCGGCACAGGTGCTCGAACTTGTTCTGCTGAGCTTGCTCAAGGGTGTTGGTAGGCGATTTGAAATAGGCGCAGGAATAAGCCATGTCGCTGTCCAGCCACAGCTGGTAGAAGGCGTTGGACAGGTCGTAATGATAGGAAATCGCTGCCGCATCGGTAGCCTTGTCATGCTCGGTACGCACCGGCTGGTCGTCTTCTTCATCCTTGAGCAAGGCCACGCTGAGTTCGTCACAGACGCGGATCACCTCACCGATGGAGCCCTCCAGTTCCAGCTTGCCTTCAACGAACGCTGCGCCCAGCTCATCCAGGCTCGGATGAGTCAACTGGGTGATCAGTTGCGGGTCCTTGACCAGGATGGTGACCTGCGGCTTCGGACCCAGATCGAACTCATGGCCATCCCAGAGCTTCAGTCGCAGCGGCAGTTGCAGGCTTTGCAGAACAGGTGGAAGTTGCGCAAGCATGAAATGAGCCTCCTTTTTTCATCGGACGTCTGCCAAAAAGGGTAGTTCATCTGTGGGAAGTTTCAGCCAATGCGGACCATAGTCTGAGCCTATCTGGCCCGTTCCAGACCTTGCGCCGGAGCCTGGAGCCTACGATTCATTGTATACAATCGAGCGATTTGCAGATTAGTCTTGGCGCCATTGTCGATTCTTCATCCTGGAGTACAACAATGAAAACCTATGATGTAGTAATCATTGGCGGCGGGCCCGGCGGCTACAACGCGGCTATTCGTGCCGGTCAGTTGGGCTTGAGCGTAGCGTGCGTGGAAGGTCGTTCGACCCTCGGCGGCACTTGCCTGAACGTCGGCTGCATGCCATCCAAGGCCCTGTTGCATGCCTCCGAATTGTATGAGGCGGCGGTTGGCAGCGAGTTCGCCAACCTCGGCATCGAGGTCAAACCGACCCTCAACCTTGCGCAGATGATGAAGCAGAAGGATGAGAGCGTCAGCGGCCTGACCAAGGGCATCGAATTTCTGTTCCGCAAGAACAAGGTCGACTGGATCAAGGGCTGGGGCAAGCTCGATGGTGTCGGCCGGGTCAAGGTCACCGACGACCAGGGCGCGGTAACTGAGCTGGAGGCCAAGGACATCGTCATTGCCACCGGCTCCGAGCCGACGCCGCTGCCTGGCGTGACCATCGACAACCAGCGCATCATCGACTCCACCGGCGCCCTGGCCCTGAGTGAAGTGCCCAAGCACCTGGTGGTAATCGGCGCCGGGGTCATCGGCCTGGAGCTGGGTTCGGTATGGCGCCGCCTGGGCAGCCAGGTGACTGTGGTCGAGTACCTCGATCGCATCTGCCCCGGTACTGATGAAGAAGCGGCAAAAACCCTGCAACGCGCCCTGGCCAAGCAGGGCATGAAGTTCAAGCTCGGCAGCAAGGTCACCCAGGCCAGCGCTTCGGCGCAAGGGGTGACCCTGAGCCTGGAGGCTGCCGCAGGCGGCAGCGCCGAAACCCTCGAAGCCGACTACGTACTGGTCGCCATTGGCCGTCGCCCCTACACCCAGGGCCTAGGCCTGGAAAGCGTCGGCCTTGAGACCGACAAGCGCGGCATGCTCGCCAACCAGCACCACCGCACCAGCGTCCCAGGCGTATGGGTAATTGGCGATGTCACCTCCGGGGCGATGCTCGCGCACAAGGCCGAGGACGAGGCTATCTCCTGCATCGAACAGATTGCCGGCAAGGCCCACGAGGTCAACTACAACCTGATTCCGGCGGTCATCTACACCCGTCCGGAACTGGCCAGCGTCGGCAAGACCGAAGAGCAGCTCAAGGCCGAAGGCCGCGAGTACAAGGTCGGCAAGTTCCCCTTCAGCGCCAACAGCCGGGCCAAGATCAACCACGAGACCGAAGGCTTCGCCAAGGTTCTCGCAGATGCCCGCACCGATGAAGTATTGGGCGTGCACCTGGTTGGCCCAAGCGTCAGCGAGATGATCGGTGAATATTGCGTGGCCATGGAGTTCAGCGCTTCGGCCGAAGACATCGCCCTCACCTGCCACCCGCACCCGACCCGCTCCGAAGCCCTGCGCCAGGCGGCGATGAACGTCGACGGCAAGGCGATGCAGGTCTGATCAGTCAGGCCGGTCGAACGGATGAAGCCGGCCTTCAAGGCTGAAGGCCGGCTTATCCACAATCAGGCCAGGGCAGCCTGTTGGTTTTCCACAGCCAGCAGGTCAAAACGCGAGGCCAGGAACGGGGTGATATCCAGCGGCAGGGTTTCCTGGTTCACGACCTTGTCGATCAGCACGCCAGTGATGGCCGAGGTAAGGATGCCGGTGCGAAAGTGTCCACAGGCATTCACGTAGCCGCTGACTTCGCTGACCGGCCCCAGGATCGGCAGCTCGTCCGGCGAGCCCGGGCGCAAGCCGGCCCAGGTGCGCTTGAGGTTGATCTGCGCCAGCTCCGGCACGCAGCGCACCGCGCCCTGAACCAGGCCGTTGATCTCCGGGAAAGTGTTGCTGACGTCGAAGCCTTTGTCCTCGGTGGTGCTGCCGATCAGGATCTCGCCGTTGTCCTTCTGCGCCATGTAACAGTCGCTGGTGGTCAGGCAGCCTTGCAGCAGCTTGGGCATGCGCTCGGTGAGGATGATCTGGCCTTTGACCGGCTTGACCGGAATCCGCAGGCCAGTGGCCCACTCGCTCAAGTCTGCGGCCCAGGCGCCGGCGGCGTTGATCAAGGTATCGCAGTGAAAGGTGCCCTCTTCGGCGGTTTGCACGCCGCTGACCCGCGAACCCTGATGCAGCACACCAGTAATGTTGGTGTTGTGGAACAGGTCGACACCGTTCTGGCGCGCCGCCTCCATATAGGAATCGGCCAGGCGGAACGGGCTGACCTGGTGATCGCAGAGAAACTCCAGGGCACCATGGGCCTCATGGCTCACCGCTGGTTCGGCCTGGCGCAGGGTGTCGCGGTCGAGCCAGCGCACCTGGTCGGCCAGGTGCGGAATCTGCGCGACGATGTGCTCAGCATAGAGGCGGTCTTCATCGTCGTAGATCACGTACTTGAGGCCCGTGCGCTCGAACTTGAAGTCCATGCCGTGGCGCTCGATCAGCTCGCGGTGCAGATGTGGATAAAGTGCGTTGGACTGCAAGGCAAAGTCGAAGAACGACTGCGGCAGGATGTGCGGCGTGCTCGAATCCACCGCCACTGCCGCGCCATGGGCTTCGCGCTTGTGCTTGGCCGACATCATGCGAAAGAAGATTACTCCGCAGCCCAGGCCCACGGACTCACCAATGGCCCACAGGCCACCGGCAGACGCGCGGGTGGCATTGCCCGGGCGCTTGGCATCGATCAGGGCGATCTTCAGGTTCTTGCGTTTGGACAGCTGGTAGGCGCAGGACGCACCGATCACACCGCCACCGGCGATGACCACATCATAGGTTCTGTTCATGCTTCAGGCTTCCGTGCCGAGTTGCTGGAATGCAGAGAATGGAATCGGGTCGATCGGGAAACGCGGCCGCAGCCAGCCGACATCGGCGCGTCCGGTTGCTTCGCGCAGGCGATCGCTGCAATAGCCGACGCACATGCGCCCCTGGCAGTCGCCCATGCTCACCCGGGTGCGCATCTTCAACCCGGCCATGTCTTCGACGCCCTGCTCCAGGGCGCGATCGATGTCGCTGCGGGTGACATGCTCGCAACGACAGATCACCGTGTCCGCCTGCGGCAGCTCGATCTGCTTGGTGCCGCGATGGGTGTAGCGCTCTACCCCGGCGCGAAAGCGTTTGATCGCTGCCAGCTGGCCGAGGTATTTCTCGCGCAGTTCGATCGCCTCTTCTGCGTTGAGTACCTCCTGCTGCAGCAGGATCGAAACAGCCGCGATGCGCCCGGTGAGCATTGCCGCCTCACCACCACGGATGCCGCCCATGTCACCGGCCAGGTGGATGTGCGGCTGGCTGCTTTGCTGCCAGACGTTGCTTTCCGGACGCAGGTAGCCGTCTTCGTTGAAGCCATGGTCCAGGCCCAGTTGCTGGCTGAGCTGGGTGCGCGGGATAAAGCCGTAGCCCACCGCCAGGGTTTGCGCCGGCTCACGCTGGGCGCGGGAAAGGTCTGGCTGCCAGTCGTCACCGTAGGGCGCCACAGTCACTTCAGCCAGCTCGCCCTCACCCTTGGCTTCGACAATCCCCCAGCCGTAGTACATGGGGATGCCATTGAGCTTCATGTAGCCGAGCATGCTCAGGCCATCGAGGAACAGCTGCGGCTTGTTCATCAGCGCCAGGCTTTCGCGGGCAATCTTGCTGAACGGGCAGGCTTCATAGACGCCGGCAACCTTAGCCCCGGCTGCGTGCAGCTGGCAGGCCACCAACGGCAACAACGGCCCGGTGCCAGCGATCACGGTATTGCCCAGGGGTTTGACCACGCCGCTCTTGATCTGCAGTTGCAACCCGCCGAGCAGCATCACGCCCGGCAAGGTCCAGCCGGCGAAAGGTACGTTGCGCTCGTGGCAACCGGCTGACAGCAGCAGGTGGGAATAGTCGATTTCGTGCAGGGTTTCTTCGGCATCGAGGACCATCAGACGCTGCTCGTCACCACCGACCACGCGGCTGTTAAGGCGCAGGTCGATTCGATCGCCACAGGCGGCAAAGTCCTTGTGCAGTTTCTTCAGCGCCTTGCTGTAGCGCGCTCCCAGGTAGCCCAGGTCGACGCCGCTGCGCAGCGGCCCGCGAAACACCACGCCTCCCGGGCGCGAGGCTTCATCGAACAATAGGCTCGAGACACCGTGCCTGGCCAGCTCGATCGCCGCCGCCATACCCGCCGAACCACCACCGACAATAACTGGACGCAAGCTCATGGTGCCTCCTCCCCGGCAAAACGGTTAGTCCCGGTTTCAACCCGCATGCCCGGCTGCACTACGGTCTGGCAGGCGCGGCGCTTGGGCCGGCCATTGATCGACACCAGGCAGCAATGGCACACGCCCATGCCGCAGAAGGCGCCGGTCAGTTGATGGTGATCATTAAGCGCCACCTGGCGCAGGCCCACGGCGTTAAGCACGCTGAGCACGGTTTCACCGGCGGCGACATCAATTGCCTGGCCGTTGAGTTCGATGGTCATGTCCGCCCGCGACAGGGGCTGGATATCTAGCTTTCGCTCCAGAGTCTGCATAGCTTTTCGTCCGTGAAAAAGAAACATGGACTGCGCACACTAAGCCAAGCGCGCGTCAGGACTATTGATCCAGGCCAGCTAATGGGTCCGATTGCCGGACAAACTGGCAGTACTGCGCTCAGGTCCTCGTTATGGACGCTTTCACTCCCGTCGCGCCGCAGATACACGTCAGGCACAGCATTTGACCAGTTGCTCCTTGAGGGGGACCGGATCGAGGGTCCAGGTATCCATGTCGATCAGGCCGTCATCGTTGAGGCGCACATGCAGCCGCTCCACTACACGATCCAGGGTTCCATCATCACGCCAGTCGCGAAAACGTTGATACACCGTCGACCAAGCGCCAAAGCGTTCCGGCAAGTCGCGCCATGCTGCACCGGAGCAAAGAATCCAGAAGATCCCGTTGATCATCTGCCGGTCGTCATTGCGAGGCCGGCCGGTCTTTTGTGTGCTTGAAACCAGATCCATGATCAACATCCACGCAGCATTGGGAAGTTCGTAGCGCCTAACCATTCGGGGCCTCCTGCCACTCGGGTTTACTTGTTGTTTACCAGGGGAGTTCAAGTTGAATGTCGTCCTGGATCTTTCTTTTGACCTTTACCGAGAGCCCGATCAAACGCACCGACCGGCCCTCGCGCCTGGTGTCCCAAAGCAACCTGCACAGGGCAGTCACCGTTTCTTGGCTGAGGGTGTTGGAAGCCGCCTCCGTAGACGAGATCGAGAAGTCCGAGAACTTGAGCTTTACCAGGTTTTTGATAATCAGATAGTCATTACCCATTTCGGCAACGCGCTCCCTCAAACCCTCCAGCAATCTGTCCAGCTCTTGCAGGCAGCTGGAAAAATCGTGGCAGTCGAAAGGTAGTGTTCGTTCAATACCAATCGACTTGATCTGGGTTACCCGCTCTTCCTGTTCTTCAATTCCCTGACATCGCTCCCACACGTAAAACCCATGCACGCCGAGGTAGCGCATGAGCAACGGGATTTTCTCTTCGGTGACGTGTTTGCATTGCCGACAGCCGAGGTTCTCGAGCACCGCGTAGGTCTTGGGGCCGACGCCTGGGATCTTGCGCACATCAAGCTCATCGAGAAAACCACGGACGTCCTTGGGCACGATGACAAACAGACCATTGGGTTTTTGCACCTCGGAGGCAATTTTCGCCAAATACTTCAACGGCGCGACGCCGGCAGAGGCAGTCAGCCCCAGCTCCTGCTCAATCACCGCACGGATATGCACGGCCATATGGGTTGCCGAACCGTTGAATGCAGATTGGCCGGTGACCTCGAGCGATGCCTCGTCCAGTGACAGAAACTCGACTTTGTCGGTATAGCGGCGAAATATGGCATCAAGCTTTCGCGTCACGGCTTCATACACTTCAAACCGGGTCGGCAGCAGCACCAGCTCCGGGCAGAGTCGTTGTGCAGTTGCGGTGGCCAGACCACTCCTTACCCCAAACTCCCTGGCCAGATAGTTCGCAGTGCTGATCACCCCTCGCTCAGCCGCTGTCCCGCCCACAGCCACAGGGCGCCCTACCAGGTGAGGAGCGTCCAGAAGTTCCACGGAGACAAAGAACGAGTCCATGTCGACATGGATGAACTTGCGCTCGTTCATGTCTTTGGTAGATTCCACCATTGGCTCTCTTGCTCCGTTGAACATCAGCCAGTGACCAGAACGTGAACTTGCAGGCTCACGCTGGCGTCAGCATTGAGCCGCTGGTAAACGCCTTGAATATGCGGGGCAAACTCCGGGTAGTGGTTGCTCAGTGCTTCAATGGCGCTCAGGTAGCGGATCAACGCGCTGTTCCAGCGCTCCCCAGGGGCGATGCACATAACCCCCGGCGGGTAAGGGATTACGCCTTCTGCGGCGATACAGCCCAAGGCTTGTTCAAGCGCGACCAATTGGTAGTTACCACGGATGAATGCCTGCTGCGCCGCGTAGGGCGTCAACTCGGCCTGCGCCGACGTCACCGAACTGAAAATGTCCGATTGCAGCTGCTCAATCTGATACTGCGAGAACAGGGTGTTGATGGCGCAGCACAATTCGCGCAGCGATAAATCGTCATAGCGACCTTGGCCGCTTGCCAGTGAAGGCAGCGCCTCAGCCACCGGGACTTCGTCCTCGATCATCTGCTCAAGTTGCGCCAGCGCGTGCGCCAGGCGAGAGAGCTGCGCAGCCTCGGTAGAGGGCGAAACCAACAGGGTAACGTTGTAGAAGTCAGATTTCTCAGGAGTGAAATTCATCTCGCGCAGGTAGGCGGTGACGATACTCGCTGGAATAGCGGGCAACCCGCCCTGCTCGCCAGTGTGCAACTTGCGCGTTGTAAAGATGACCTTGCAAGGGTCCAGGTAGTGCAAGTCGGACTCGATCGGGCTGGCCCCTAGCGTCTCGTGACGAACCGGTTGAAACACTTGGGCATACACCTCCAGCGATGTATCGCCCTGCCCCGCCGGCGACCGCCTGTCGCCATAGTAAGGCTGAATAACACGGCAACGCTGGGCAACCTCGCGCCTGAAACCCATGGCCATTGCCACTGCCGCACTCCACGCGCGCTTGCCGTTGCCATTGGCATGGATCGCGGCATTGACTTCCAATGACATCAACAATGGATAGAACGGGCTGGTCGAGGCGTGCAGCATGAACGCGCTGTTGAATACCGATCGTGAGCAGTAGCGTGGCTGGTTACGTATGTGACTGTCTTTTTTATGGATCTGCGAGGTCTGGGACAGGCCTGACATCTGCTTGTGGACCGATTGCGTGACGATGATCCCCGGGCAATCCGCCGTCAGGGCAATGTTCAACGGCGAGCGCTGCGCCAGTAACTCAACAAAAGGTTCGTAGCCCAACCAGGCGGAATCGAAGAGTACGTAGTCACACAGGTGACCAATCCGTTGCAGCAGAGCAGCGGCGTCGACCACAACGCCATCGCAGGTTGCGTGCTGAACAACTGCCAGACGAAATGGGCGCTGCTGCCGCGCCTTGCACGGATCGATACGGGCCGCCTTCAGGCGTAGTTGTTGCTCATCCAGGGCATGTCTTTTGTAGCCACCCAGCACGCCACACCCATCGCGGAAATTATCGAGGTATACCGGCCTGGCGGCACTTTGTACCAATGCGCCCAGGTACACCGACTTGTGGTTGTTGCGATCCATCAATACCAGATCGCCCGCAGCCAGCAACGCGCTGGTGACGACTTTGTTTGCGGTGGAAGTACCATTGAGCACGAAGTAGGTTTCATCGGCGTTGAACACTTCTGCGGCCAGCCGTTCAGCCTGGGCCACCGGACCTTCATGGCTGAGTACGTCACCCAGCTCGGGAGCCGCGTGCGGCACATCGACCTTGAATACCTCGCTGCCAAGCAATTGCTTGAAGCGCAGCCCGGCCGGATGCAGGTCCAGGCACTGGCCGCCCTGATGCCCGGGGCAAGCAAAGGTAGGCCGTTTGCGCGAGACAAACTCTGCGACTGCCGAGGTAAAAGGTGGCAGTGAAGCCAGGTCAAATGCCTTGGCAGTTTCAACTACCCGCGCAATATCGTGCGCACTCAGCGGTACCTGGAGCAAGGTTGGTTGAAGATCCGCAAGCACTGCCGGAAGTGCAGCGTACCCGTTGCCATGGAGCACAAACAGTGGCGTGCCCCAGGCCGCGACGCAATCGACCACATCTGCCGACAGCGCATCCTCAACGCACAGCACCAACGCCGATGCTGACGCCAACTGACCGCGCCCTGCAAATGTCCCAAGCGCCACGCCGGGAAGTGCTTCAATCCCGACTGCCGCACTACAAACAATCCTTGTCTGTAACATCTTTTTTTGCGCTCCAACCTAGCGGTGCAATACACAGCATGAACGTCATGCCAACAAACGTAGCCGGCCCCACAAGCAGAAACATAAGGCTGGCGATCAGCCCGGACACTGCATCACCAATAACCGCCGTGAAGTAGTACAGGGAAAAATTCTTGCCGACTTCATTGGGACTGGACAGCGTCTGGATATTGGTAATGATGGCAATATCAACAAAGGCGCCGACAAAACCCACGCACAGCAATAGAACTATAAACAGGTACGTATTGAACTGCAGGGCGACGGCAGCCAGTAAAAATAGCCCGCCATACAGTAACCAATAAATAATCACCGAGCGGGCGGTGGTTGACTTGTTGAGTGTTACATACAGCATGCCACCGATAACCGTACCGAAAGCCAGCAGGGAAAAGATATACCCCACCGCAGCCTCGGACTGAAAATGGTCCATAACCGATGCCGGCAATATGAAGCGAATAACCGACGTGGCAAACATTGCACACACGGTGGTGCAACAGATCACGGTAAACAGGGGTGTATTGAGCTTGCGTAAACTACCCACGCTGCGTGTGGTGTCCTTGTAGATTGCCCAAACATCGAAGCGCCCCTTCGAAGTTGTCACGCTCGAGACCAGGGTGGCGCTACAGGCGGCCGACAGCAACAAACTGACCGAGAAAAACGCAAACGCATAACTGGCATCGAGCACGATCGAAATCAGTGAAAATATCAACGGTCCGATAATCGAAGACACATCTTCGATCACTTGCACCCCGCTGTTTACCGACGCCAGATGGCCGTCGTCCACTATATCGGGGAAATAGGCACGAAAGCTCGGCGTGTACAGGCAATCAAGTGCGGTCATCACCATCGAGGCGATAATAACCACCGCCACCGTGGCCTCGGCAAATTCAAACAACACAAACAGCAGTGCGGCCACTACGCTTTTTAAAAGTTCTGCCGAAATCAGTGTGTTTTTTTTCTGCCGATGGTCTGCTAGCCAGCCACCAATCGGCGAAAACAATGCACTGGGCAAGTAACGAAAAAAGTACACCAGGCCAATCAGCAAAAAGTCGGCCTCAGTCAAGGTCACCACGGCCACTGCAAAGGCTGTTTCGAAAGCAAACTCACCGCATTTTGAAAAAAAGTAGGCGGCTGACAGCCGTTGTGTACCGTGGTTTAACGCTAGTGCCTGCATATCCATTGCCTGCTGGGTGGTTCTAGCCTGCGGAGTAGATTAACTCGTCCCGAGTAATGTCGCGTCCGTTGGCATTAAGCTTCTCGAAGACTATCTTTTTCAAGATGTTTTGTTCACTTTCAGGAATTAAGTAAAACATAATGTTGCTGTACCATAACCAACCCAGCCTGGTCAGTTCGAAGGTCGCATCCGTTTCAACTATCAGGTCGGCCTTGACCAGTTCCTGAACCCTGTCCAGTAGCCCTTGCGGCATCTGGCTCATCGCCACTTTGGATTTTTCGATTTCGCCGTGATACGGCAGGCGCAGTACCAGTGGCTTGACCAGATCAAGCACCGGAGCATGCTGGCTGACCTGGCAGACATAGTCACCTTCGGTCATCTTGGCGATGTATTGCTCACGCAATGAGGTGTTGGTAATCACATTTTCAGCCACCGACGAGATGGCGCCGACGCCGAAGCCCAGCAGGTCATGGTTTGTATAGCCATAGACGTGCTCGTGGTAAATGAACGAGTAGTCGCGGGTGATCAGAGGCGACGCTGCGCTCGCCTGGCGCACGTAGCCATGGCCGTTATACGGGACAAAACCCTTGTGGCGCATATGCTCGTCAATCATCAGCTTCATGTTCAGCTTGCGCATGGCCGGGAACACTTCCGCCGTACGCTCCCTGATTTGCTTGTGCAGCTTTACCGAGGTGGCGACATTGTTGATCGGGTAAATGTCGATATTGCTCAGGCCCAGTTCGACCGCTTTGTCGATGTCACACAGGGTCTGGTTTTCGTTACTGCCGTTCATCCCATACATGATGTCGCACAACACGTGCCCGAAGGTCGGCACCAGCAACGCGGCGGCGCGTTCGATTTCGCGGATGTCCTCATTCAGGTTAAACAGCTTGCGCCAGGTCGGGTCGATGGTCTGTAAACCGAAGCGGGCATGGGTCACGCCAATGTCCGCGAGTGCAAGGGTGCGTTCTCGGGTGACACTGGTGATATTGAACTCGAAGGAGAACTCTTCCACCGTCGACATATCGAAGTAGTGGTGTAATGCCTCACCGATGTCATAGATATTCTGCGGCGACAATAGCGACGGCGTTCCCCCTCCAAAGAAAATGGCCCTGACCGGTACTGCCTTGAAGTCGACCAAGCGCGATTTGTACTCAATTTCCTTGATCAGCGCCTTGGTGTAACGGTTAATATCCTCTTCGTTTTTGTACAAGCCGCGGGTGAACGGGCAGAACGAACAGATCGCTTCACAGAACGGAATATGAAAGTACAACGCCCGTGAGGTTGATTGGCTGTTGGCATGGTTCAGCAGCGTTGTCAGTTGTGTTTCACTGGGGCGAAACACGTCCAGTGATTGCGAAGGAAAAAAGAAATTGTACAAGGGGAACTGGTAATCGAACTTGACCATTCCGTTATTGACAAGTTTCATTCACCACCCCTTCTTCTACAAGCACATGACTGCCGCGCAGCAACGTGCGCGTCGTTATCTGCACTTCGTTGCCGAAGAAACCCTGAATGCCTTCATTGATTGAGACATTGTTGGAACCGCAGGTATAAACGTCGATGCTGATGTAATGAGTTTCCGGGTAGGTGTGGTAGGACAGGTGCGACTCAGACAACAAGTACAAACCGGTAACGCCTTCACCTCCGGCACTGAACTTGTGCGTCAAATGGTCCAACACCGTGAAACGCGAACGTTGCAAGGTACCGAGGAAAAAGTTATGCAACGCCGGCGCGTCCTTCAACAAGCGCGCATCAGCACCGGTAATATCCCAAATAGTATGATAGCCAAAGTCGTCCATGAAGGTCGTTGCTCCTGTCCCTGAGAGGCCGAGTAAGTACAATTAAAAAGAGGGGGAAATTTCTTTCCCCCTCTTTTATCACGCTCTTACCACAAGCAAACACCCTTGGTGGTAACGCCAGTCACTTCAGTTTGAAACAGGTCAATTGCAGAGTTCATAATACATTCCTTGTTTACGATTTTGAGTTGGCCTGTAACAGCAGGCGTCACAAAACTAGCAGGAAGTATTTCGCGGAAAAGTCGAAATTTGTAAATAAATCTTTCTAAGCGAGTTACACTTTAAATATCGCCGACGTTTCCAAACAATTAGCTAACGTGCTGCCTTCAAGATGCTCCATGGAAATGGGCATTGGCTACCGCTCCACTCACAGTGAAGTAGTCCTTTTCGCACAAGCGTAGGCGGGGAAGAAGATGCGAAAAAAAGTGTGTCTGACGCGAGGTCGAGTATTTTTCTGGCACGCCGAATCGCTCACGTAGCACAAAAACCCGAACGATTGGCTACGAACAAGCGAGTCGATTTCAGCACTGCTGATCAACAGGCAGCGTCCGGAATCAGCCGCTGCCTGAGAATCAGAAACCAGGCCCCTGCTCCCATCACTGGCAGGAAAAGGGACCAGGCACAGCGCTCGTTACTCGACAGTTACCGATTTCGCCAGGTTACGCGGCTGGTCGACGTCGGTGCCCTTGAGCACGGCGACGTAGTACGACAGCAACTGCAGCGGAATGGTGTAGAGGATCGGCGCCAGAGCGTCGATGATGTGCGGCACTGCGATCACGTGGGTGCCTTCGCCATTGCTCATGCCAGCCTGTTCGTCGGCGAAGACGATCAGCTCACCGCCACGGGCGCGGACTTCCTGCAGGTTTGACTTGAGCTTTTCCAGCAGCTCATTGTTCGGCGCCACGGTGACTACTGGCATGTCGCTGTCGACCAGCGCCAGCGGGCCATGCTTGAGCTCACCGGCCGGGTAGGCTTCGGCGTGGATGTAGGAGATCTCTTTGAGTTTGAGCGCACCTTCCATGGCTACCGGGAATTGCGCGCCGCGGCCCAGGAACAGAGTGTGGTGCTTGTCGGCAAACAGTTCGGCGGTCTTCTCGACGATCGCATCCATGGCCAGGGCTTCGCCCAAGCGAGTTGGCAGGCGACGCAGTTCTTCCACCAGCTCGGCCTCGACACCGGCGGCCAAGGTACCGCGCACCTGGCCCAGAGACAGGGTCAGCAGCATCAGCGACACCAGCTGGGTGGTGAAGGCCTTGGTCGAGGCCACGCCGATTTCCGGGCCGGCCTGGGTCAGCAGGGTCAGGTCCGACTCGCGCACCAGCGAGCTGATGCCGACGTTGCAGATCGCCAGGCTGCCGAGGAAGCCCAGCTCCTTGGCGTTGCGCAGGGCGGCCAGGGTGTCGGCGGTTTCACCCGACTGCGAGATCGAGACGAACAGGGTGTCCGGCTGCACCACCACCTTGCGGTAGCGGAACTCGCTGGCGACTTCGACCTGGCAAGGAATACCGGCCAGGCTTTCCAGCCAGTAACGGGCAACCATGCCGGCATGGTAGCTGGTGCCGCAGGCAACGATCTGTACATTGCGCACCTTGGCAAACAGTTCAGCAGCTTGCGGGCCGAAGGCCTGGACCATGACGTGATCCTTGCCCAGGCGGCCTTCCAGGGTACGTTGCACCACGGTTGGCTGCTCGTGGATTTCCTTGAGCATGAAGTGGCGGTAGGCGCCCTTGTCGGCAGCTTCGGCACCTTCGTGGTACTGCACGGTTTCGCGCTGCACAGCAGTGCCGGCGACGTCCCAGATGGTGACCTGGTCGCGACGGATTTCGGCGATATCGCCCTCTTCCAGGTACATGAAGCGGTCGGTGACCTGGCGCAGGGCCAACTGGTCGGAAGCCAGGAAATTCTCGCCATGGCCCAGGCCGATCACCAACGGGCTACCGCTGCGGGCGGCCAACAAGCGGTCTGGCTGCTTGGCGCTGATCACCGCCAGGCCGTAGGCGCCATGCAGTTGCTTGACCGTTGCCTTGAGGGCATCGCCCAGGTCCGGCAAAGTTTTGAGAGTGTGCGCCAGCAGGTGAACGATCACCTCGGTGTCGGTCTCGGAGCTGAAGACGTAACCCAGGCCCTTGAGCTGTTCGCGCAACTCTTCGTGGTTCTCGATGATGCCGTTGTGCACCACTGCCAGTTCATGACCAGAGAAATGCGGGTGAGCATTGTGCTCGGTTGGCGCACCATGGGTAGCCCAACGGGTGTGTGCGATACCCAGATTGCCGGCCAGCGGTTCAGCGGCAACGGCGGCTTCCAGTTCGCTGACCTTGCCGATGCGGCGGCGGCGTTCGAGATTGCCCTGCTGGGTGAAGACGGCCAGACCTGCGCTGTCATAGCCGCGGTACTCGAGGCGCTTGAGGCCTTCGATCAGAATGGTTGTGATGTTACGTTCGGCGACGGCACCAACGATTCCACACATTATTCATGCTCCTGGGTGATAGCGGCGCAAATCACGTTGATGCCGCGGGCTTCAATCTGTACGCGTGCCTCATGGGGCAGGCGCTCATCGGTAATCAGGGTGTTGACGCTGCTCCAGGGCAGCTCAAGGTTGGGAATCTTGCGCCCGACCTTGTCGGACTCGACCATGACGATCACTTCCCGGGCGACTTCAGCCATCACCCGGCTCAGGCCCAGCAGTTCGTTGAACGTGGTGGTGCCGCGCGCCAGGTCAATGCCGTCGGCGCCAATGAACAGTTGGTCGAAGTCGTATGAGCGTAGTACCTGCTCGGCCACCTGGCCCTGGAACGATTCGGAATGCGGGTCCCAGGTACCGCCGGTCATCAACAGTACCGGCTCATGCTCCAGCTCGCTAAGGGCGCGGGCCACATTCAACGAGTTGGTCATGACCACCAGGCCCGGTTGATGACCCAGCTGCGGGATCATCGCGGCGGTGGTGCTGCCGCTGTCGATGATGATGCGGGCATGTTCGCGGATACGGCCTACGGCAGCCTTGGCGATCGCTTGTTTATAAAGCGAAACTGGCTGGCCCTGTTCGGTAAACAGTTCCTGCGGCAGGGTCACTGCCCCACCATAACGACGCAACAGCAGGCCATTGGCTTCGAGGGCTGCCAGGTCCTTGCGAATGGTCACTTCGGAGGTTTCGAAACGCTTGGCCAAGGCGTCGACGCTCACCTCGCCCTGCTCATTGAGCAAAGCCAGGATGTTATGACGTCGTTGGGGGGTGTTACGTTTCGACATGGCGCGCTTAAGTTTCGATTCGAAAGATAATGATGCCAATCAAAACCTATAGTGGCTGATGCGTCAAGAACAGCGGAGAAAAAATCTTCCTGTGAGTAACTTGCATAGCAGCAGAATTTTATCCACAGAACGAAAAAGGCCGACTTATGCACAATGCAGTCGGCCCTTTCTGTTAGCTGTGAGTAACTCAGCTCTTTTTGAGCTTCTCCGGCCGCTTCCAGCCATCGATGTTGCGCTGACGCGCACGACCGACTGCCAGCTGCGCCGCCTCGACATTCTGGGTGATGGTCGAACCGGCGGCAGTGGTAGCGCCGTCGAGGATATCCACAGGCGCGACCAATGAGTTGTTCGAACCGATGAATACGTCTGCGCCAAGTACTGTCTTGAACTTGTTGGCGCCATCGTAGTTGCAGGTGATGGTACCGGCACCGATGTTGGTGCGTGCGCCGACCTCGGCATCGCCCAGATAAGTCAGGTGACCGGCCTTGGCGCCTTCACCGAGGTGGGCGTTCTTCAGTTCGACAAAGTTACCCACATGGGCGCGAGCGTCGAGCACACTGCCAGGACGCAGGCGGGCAAACGGGCCGGCATCGCTGCCCTCGCCCATGATCGCGCCTTCCAGATGGCTGTTGGCTTTGACCACCACGCCTTTGCGCAGGGTGCTGTTCTTGATCACGCAGTTCGGGCCGATGACTACGTCGTCTTCGATCACCACGCGGCCTTCGAGGATCACGTTGATGTCGATGAGCACATCGCGACCAACGCTTACTTCACCGCGCACATCAAAGCGCGCTGGGTCACGCAGGGTCACACCCTGGGCCATCAGGCGGCGGCCTGCGCGCAGCTGATAGTGACGCTCCAGCTCGGCCAGCTGACGACGGTCGTTGGCGCCCTGCACTTCCATCGGGTCCAGCGGCTGCTCGGTAGCGACCACCAGGCCATCGGCTACAGCCATGGCGATGACGTCAGTGAGGTAGTACTCGCCCTGCGCGTTGTTGTTCGACAGACGGCCCAGCCAGTCAGCCAGGCGCGCGCCCGGGACGGCGAGAATACCGGTGTTGCCTTCCTTGATGGCTTTCTGTGCGTCGCTGGCATCCTTGTGCTCGACGATCGCCGCCACCTGGCCCTGGCCATCACGGACGATGCGGCCATAGCCGGTCGGGTCATCCAGGGTTACGGTCAGCAGGCCGAGCTGCTGCGGGGTGACCTTGGCGAGCAGGCGCTTGAGGGTATCGACTTCGATCAGCGGCACATCGCCGTAGAGGATCAGCACGGTTTCGCCGCTCAGCGCCGGCAGAGCCTGGGCGACGGCGTGGCCGGTACCCAGTTGCTTGTCCTGGAGGACGAAGTTCAGGTCATCGGCGGCCAGACGCTCACGTACCAGCTCCGCACCGTGCCCGATCACCACATGAATGCCCTGCGGCTGCAACTGGCGGGCGCTGTGGATAACATGGCCGAGCATGGAGTCGCCGGCGACCGGATGCAGTACCTTGGGCAGCGCCGAGCGCATGCGGGTACCTTGGCCGGCGGCAAGAATTACGATATCGAGAGACATTGACTGGCTACCAATCCTGGAAGGTCAGCGCTGTGACCAGAAGAAGAAATTCGGAAAAAGAAAAAGGGTAGCCGAGGCTACCCTTTAACTCAATCGCAACAGAAAGTGATCGGCGAGTGCCGGTTACTTCATTTTGCGAATTTGCTGGACGGTACGCAGCTGGGCTGCGGCCTCGGCCAGACGTGCGGCAGCGGCGCCGTAATCGAACTCCGCGCCTTTTTCGTTCAGGGCGTTCTCGGCAGCCTTGAGGGCTTCCTGAGCCTGAGCTTCATCCAGGTCGCTGGCACGTTGCACGGTATCGGCAAGCACCTTGACCATGTTCGGCTGAACCTCGAGGAAACCACCAGAGATGTAGAACACCTCTTGGGCGCCACCCTGCTTGGTCAGCGTGATCGGACCTGGCTTCAGATTAGTGATCAGCGGGGCGTGGCCTGGAGCGATACCAAGATCACCCAGGTTGCCGTGCGCAATCACCATCTCGACCAGACCGGAGAAAATTTCCCCTTCCGCGCTGACGATATCGCAATGGACTGTCATAGCCATCTGCTTGCCTCAACCTGATTAGCGCCCCTTGCGGGGCGCCGGGATTACAGTTTCTTGGCTTTCTCGACGGCTTCTTCGATGCTGCCGACCATGTAGAACGCTTGTTCTGGCAGGTGGTCGTAGTCACCTTTGAGGATGCCGCTGAAGCCTGCAATGGTGTCTTTCAGGGAAACGTATTTGCCTGGAGAACCGGTGAAGACTTCGGCCACGAAGAACGGCTGGGACAGGAAGCGCTGGATCTTACGAGCGCGCGATACCAGCTGCTTGTCGGCTTCGGACAGTTCGTCCATACCGAGGATGGCGATGATGTCCTTCAGCTCTTTGTAGCGCTGCAGAACATACTGAACGCCACGAGCGGTGTCGTAGTGCTCGTTGCCGATCACGTTCGGGTCCAGCTGGCGCGAAGTCGAGTCCAGTGGATCGACCGCTGGGTAGATACCCAGGGAGGCGATGTCACGGGACAGTACGACGGTAGCGTCCAAGTGGGCGAAGGTGGTCGCTGGCGACGGGTCGGTCAGGTCGTCCGCAGGTACGTATACGGCCTGGATCGAGGTGATCGAACCTTCCTTGGTCGAAGTGATACGCTCTTGCAGAACGCCCATCTCTTCAGCCAGGGTCGGCTGGTAACCTACTGCCGAAGGCATACGGCCCAACAGTGCGGATACTTCGGTACCGGCCAGGGTGTAACGATAGATGTTGTCGACGAACAGCAGAACGTCGTTACCTTCGTCACGGAACTTCTCAGCCATGGTCAGGCCGGTCAGCGCTACGCGCAGACGGTTTCCTGGTGGCTCGTTCATCTGACCGTAGACCAGCGCTACCTTGTCGAGAACGTTGGAGTCCTTCATCTCGTGGTAGAAGTCGTTACCCTCACGAGTACGCTCACCCACACCGGCGAACACGGAATAACCGCTGTGCTCGATGGCGATGTTACGGATCAGTTCCATCATGTTTACGGTTTTGCCTACACCGGCACCACCGAACAGACCGACTTTACCACCCTTGGCGAACGGGCAAACCAGGTCGATAACCTTGATGCCGGTTTCCAGCAGGTCGTTGCCGCCTGCCTGGTCAGCGAACGAAGGAGCGTCGCGGTGGATACCCCAGCGCTCTTCTTCACCAATCGGGCCAGCTTCGTCGATCGGGTTACCCAGTACGTCCATGATCCGGCCCAGGGTCGCTTTACCGACTGGTACGGAGATGGCTGCGCCGGTGTCTGTAACGTCCAGACCGCGCTTCAAGCCTTCGGTCGAGCCCATCGCAATGGTACGAACCACGCCGTCGCCCAGCTGCTGCTGAACTTCCAGGGTGGTTTCCGCGCCTACTACTTTCAGCGCGTTGTAAACACTCGGCACGGCGTCACGTGGGAATTCCACGTCGATGACGGCGCCGATGATTTGAACGATACGTCCGCTACTCATAGCTGGATCCTCTGAATATTTGAACCGTTAAACCGCGGCAGCGCCGCCGACGATTTCCGAGATCTCTTGGGTGATCGCAGCCTGACGCGCCTTGTTGTAGATCAGCTGCAATTCGCTGATCAGGTCACCGGCGTTGTCGGTGGCGTTCTTCATCGCGATCATCCGGGCAGCTTGTTCAGCTGCGTTGTTCTCGACCACCGCCTGGTAGACCTGCGACTCCACGTAACGCACCATCAGGCCGTCCAGCAGCTCTTTGGCGTCAGGTTCGTAGAGGTAGTCCCAGTGGTGCTTGAGTTCTTGATCCGGGGTTGCAACCAACGGAATCAACTGCTCGACCGTTGGGGTTTGCGTCATGGTATTGACGAACTTGTTCGATACCACGGACAGACGATCGATACGACCATCCAGGTAAGCGTCCAGCATGACCTTGACGCTGCCGATCAGATCATTGATCGACGGCTCTTCGCCCAGGTGGCTGATCGCTGCAACGACGTTACCGCCGAAGCTGCGGAAAAACGCCGCACCCTTGCTGCCAACCACGCAAAGATCGATCTCGATACCTTGCTCGCGGTTGACCGCCATGTCCTTGACCAGGGCCTTGAACAGGTTGGTGTTCAAGCCACCGCACAGACCACGGTCACTGCTCACGACGACATAACCGACGCGCTTTACTTCGCGTTCGATCATGAAGGGGTGGCGGTATTCCGGGTTGGCGTTGGCCAGATGACCGATAACCTGGCGGATACGCTCCGCGTAAGGACGGCTAGCAGCCATGCGCATTTGTGCCTTGCGCATTTTACTGACCGCCACTTTTTCCATGGCGCTGGTAATTTTTTGCGTGCTTTTGATGCTCGCAATCTTACTGCGAATCTCTTTTGCGCCTGCCATGTAACACCTATCAGGTTAGCAAGCGGGGGCCGCAAAGCCCCCGCTGCGGCTTACCAGGTTTGGGTGGCCTTGAACTTCTCGATACCGGCTTTGATGCCAGCGTCGATTTCGTCGTTGAAGTCACCCTTCACGTTGATCTTCGCCATCAGTTCGGCGTGATCACGGTTGAAGTAAGCGATCAGTGCTTGTTCGAAGCTACCGATCTTGGCGATTTCAACGTCGGTCAGGAACCCACGCTCAGCGGCATACAGCGACAGCGCCATGTCCGCGATGGACATTGGAGCGTATTGCTTCTGCTTCATCAGCTCGGTAACACGTTGACCGTGTTCGAGTTGCTTACGGGTGGCTTCGTCCAGGTCAGAAGCGAACTGGGCGAATGCCGCCAGTTCACGGTACTGAGCCAGAGCGGTACGGATACCACCGGAGAGCTTCTTGATGATCTTGGTCTGAGCGGCACCACCCACACGGGATACCGAAACACCGGCGTTCACTGCAGGGCGGATGCCCGAGTTGAACATGGCCGATTCCAGGAAGATCTGACCGTCGGTGATGGAAATCACGTTGGTCGGAACGAACGCGGAAACGTCGCCAGCCTGGGTTTCGATGATCGGCAGTGCGGTCAGGGAACCGGTCTTGCCAGTTACAGCACCGTTGGTGAACTTCTCGACGTACTCTTCGGAAACGCGCGATGCACGCTCCAGCAGACGGGAGTGGAGATAGAACACGTCACCTGGGTACGCTTCACGTCCTGGTGGACGGCGCAGCAGCAGGGAGATCTGACGGTAGGCAACGGCCTGCTTGGACAGGTCATCGTATACGATCAGCGCGTCTTCACCGCGGTCACGGAAGAACTCGCCCATGGTGCAACCGGCGTATGGCGCCAGGAATTGCAGTGCGGCGGATTCCGAAGCACTGGCAACCACCACGATGGTGTTGGCCAGGGCGCCGTTTTCTTCCAGCTTGCGAACGATGTTGGCAACGGTGGAACGCTTCTGGCCGACAGCAACATAAACACAGAAAATACCGGAGTCTTTCTGGTTGATGATGGCGTCGATCGCCATGGCGGTCTTACCGATCTGACGGTCACCAATGATCAGCTCGCGCTGGCCACGGCCGACCGGGATCATGGCGTCGACGGATTTGTAGCCAGTCTGTACAGGCTGGTCTACCGACTTACGCCAGATCACGCCCGGAGCAACTTTCTCGACCGCGTCGGTCTCGGTGTTGCCCAGTGGGCCTTTGCCGTCGATTGGGTTGCCCAGTGCGTCAACAACGCGACCCAGCAGTTCCTTACCAACTGGAACTTCGAGGATGCGGCCGGTGCACTTGGCGCTCATGCCTTCAGCGAGGGTGTCGTAGGCGCCCAGGATTACCGCACCAACGGAGTCTTGCTCCAGGTTGAGGGCCATACCGAACACGCCACCTGGAAACTCGATCATTTCGCCGTACATGACGTCGGCCAGACCGTGAATCCGCACGATACCGTCAGAAACGCTGACGACGGTACCCTCGTTGCGGGCTTGGGAGGTCACGTCGAGTTTCTCGATGCGACCCTTGATGATTTCACTAATTTCGGAAGGATTGAGTTGCTGCATTGCTCTGCTGCCCCTTCAAACTCAAGATTTCAATGCTTCGGCCAGTTTCGCGATTTTGCCGCGAACCGAGCCATCGATTACCAGGTCGCCGGCGCGGATCACGACACCACCGATAAGGGAGGCGTCCTCCGTCGCATGCAGGCGCACTTCCCGGCTGAGCCGTGCACTGAGAACCTTGGCGAGTTTGTCTTGCTGTTCTTGGTCCAACGCAAAAGCACTAGTGACTTCCACGTCCACGGATTTCTCTTGTTCAGCCTTGTACAGGTCGAACAAAGCCGAAATCTCCGGCAACAGCAGGAGACGGTCGTTTTCCGCGGCAACATGAATGAAATTCTGTGCCTGTGCATCGAACTTGTCACCGCACACGTCAATAAACGTGGCGGCCTTTTCTGCGCTCGTCAGTCGCGGGGCCTTGAGCAGGCGCTGCATCGTGTCGTCTTCCGACACTGCAGCAGCCAGGCCGAGCATGGCTGACCAATTGGCCAGTTGCTGATGGGCCTGGGCGTGCTCAAAGGCCGCCTTAGCGTAAGGTCGGGCCAACGTGGTCAGTTCTGCCATGATCGCCCTCGCTTAAATTTCAGCGGCCAGTTTATTAACCAGCTCCGCATGCGCGTTTTGATCGATTGTGGCGCCAAGGATCTTTTCAGCACCGCCGACAGCCAGCAGACCCACTTGGGCACGCAGGGCGTCTTTGACACCGTTAATTTCCTGTTCGATCTCGGCCTGAGCCTGAGCCTTCACACGGTCAGCTTCGACGCGGGCCTGATCACGGGCTTCCTCGACGATCTGAGCACCGCGCTTCTTGGCTTGCTCAATGATTTCGGCTGCCTGAGCTTTCGCTTCGCGCAGTTGCTGACCCGCTTTGTCTTGGGCCAACTCCAGGTCGCGAGCTGCTCGGTTGGCAGCGTCCAGTCCATCCGCGATCTTCTTCTGACGTTCTTGCAATGCCGCGATGACCGGAGGCCACACGAACTTCATGCAGAACAGCACAAAAATGAAGAACGCAACGGACTGACCAATCAGGGTTGCATTAATGTTCACGCCAACACCTCGCTCGTTCTTTGTCCATCACACCAAACCACTCGAGAATTCGAGTGATTAGCCGGCGATTTGACCAACGAAGGGATTAGCGAAGGTGAAGAACAGAGCGATACCAACACCGATCATGGTTACGGCGTCGAGCAGACCGGCAACGATGAACATTTTAACTTGCAGCATTGGAACCATCTCTGGCTGACGAGCAGCGCCTTCCAGGAACTTGCCGCCCAGCAGGCCGAAACCAATGGCGGTACCCAGAGCACCCAGGCCGATCAGCAGAGCAACAGCGATAGCGGTAAGACCAACTACAGTTTCCATCTTTCCTCCCGACTTTTACGTCGTATTGGTTAGGTTTTTTAGTTTGAAGCGGTAAAACAAAATCGTTTGGTACAGCTGCCCTTGCGGACTTTTTCGACCCTCCCCCGTACTGGCGCAAGGGTCATCAGACACGCCAGGCGGTCTTAATGGTTATCTTCGTGAGCCATCGACAGGTAGACGATGGTAAGCATCATGAAGATGAACGCTTGCAGGGTGATGATCAGGATGTGGAACACAGCCCACGCCCACTGCAGCACCACGCCCAGGCCGCTGAGCCAGAGCAGGCCGCTGCCGAACATCACGGCAATCAGGATGAACACCAGCTCGCCGGCATACATGTTGCCGAACAGACGCAGGGCCAGCGAGATTGGCTTGGCAATCAGGGTGACGAATTCGAGCAGGAAGTTGACCGGAATCAGCAGGATCTGAACGAAGATGTTCTTGCTGCCGAACGGGTGCAGGGTCAGTTCGCCGAGGAAGCCGCCGATGCCCTTGACCTTGATGCTGTAGAAAATGATCAGGGCGAACACGCTGAAGGCCATGGCCAGGGTCGCGTTCGGGTCGGTGGTCGAAACGGCACGGAACGGAATGTGCGGATCACCGGAGATCAGGATGGCCAGCTGTGGAATCCAGTCGACCGGGATCAGGTCGACGGCGTTCATCAGGAAGACCCAGACGAAAATGGTCAGCGCCAGTGGGGCGATCACCGGGCTGCGGCCGTGGAAGCTGTCCTTGACGCTGCCGTCGACGAACTCAACCAGCACTTCTACGAAGTTCTGCAGGCCGCCAGGCTGGCCGGAAGTCGCCTTCTTGGCTGCCATGCGGAACAGGAATACGAACAGCAGA
Organism: Pseudomonas sp. 2(2015); assembly: GCF_000955865.1. Classification (NCBI taxonomy): domain Bacteria; kingdom Pseudomonadati; phylum Pseudomonadota; class Gammaproteobacteria; order Pseudomonadales; family Pseudomonadaceae; genus Pseudomonas; species Pseudomonas sp. 2(2015). The sequence goes on along the minus strand of NZ_JYOF01000013.1, from coordinate 34,012 downwards.
CCCAGTGCGACCGACCAACCCAGGGTGTCCAGGTGGAAAGCCCAGAAGCCCATTGCCTTGGCTTCTGCTGCGGAATGGGCAAAGCCCCAACCGCCGTCTGGTAGTTGACCGAAGGTCAGGTTCTGCAAGTGGTGCTGGATATAGCCCGAAGCGGTTTCTGCTGCCATGGTTGCCTCAAACGCCCTAAGGTCTCGAAAGTCTTATATTCATCAGCAGGGGCGCGAACCAGCTGACCAACTGGGTCAGCAGAAAGACACCGAAGACTGCTAACGGCGCCAATGGCTTCACTCCTGCAAACGTCAGTGCAAAAAGCACTGCCGTCAAAATCAATTTGCCTGCCTCGCCAGCGTAGAACGACTTGACGATGGCCTGCGCTGCCCTGGCTCCGGTATACCGAAAAGCCTTCCAGGCGAAATACACATTCGGCAGCCAGGCAATCAGCCCTCCGCAGAGTGCCGAATATCCACTGACCGCCCCGTGCCACTGCCACAACGCCAAAGTTGCCAGCAGAAACACGACACATTGAGCCAACAGTACCGGAAAAACCGCCCAGCGATGGAAAGGCAAGCGGTTTGGCGTGCGGGTTTCCATCACAACTGCTCCTCGAAAGTCGACCAACCAGTCAGCTATGACTTGGCATAATTTGTGCCGACAAAATGCGCGCAGAGTATAGGGGCGGTTTAACCCCTATTCAACTGCCGGGTAGTGATTTCCGACTGCGCGCTACAAAAGGAATTGTTTCAGCGGATGTGAGCAAGGACACCTTGCAACTCATCTAGTGAGTTGTAACGGATAACTAACTGGCCCTTGCCCTTGTTGCCGTGGCGAATCTGTACGGCCGAGCCCAGACGCTCTGCCAGACGCTGTTCAAGGCGGGTGATGTCCGGGTCCGGCTTGGCAGGTTCTGCAGCCTCTGGCTTGCCGTTGAGCCACTGGCGAACCAGTGCTTCAGTCTGGCGTACGGTCAGGCCGCGTGCGACAACGTGACGCGCCCCGTCGACCTGCTGTTCATCCGGCAATCCGAGCAATGCTCGGGCGTGCCCCATCTCCAGGTCGCCGTGGGACAGCATGGTCTTGATCACTTCCGGCAACGAGATCAGGCGCAGCAAGTTGGCCACGGTGACCCGCGACTTGCCCACGGCGTCAGCGACCTGTTGCTGGGTCAGCTGGAACTCCTGCTGCAGGCGCTGCAGGGCGATGGCCTCTTCCACCGGGTTGAGGTCTTCGCGCTGGATGTTCTCGATCAGGGCCATGGCGATGGCCGCTTCATCGGGCACATCGCGGACCATGGCCGGGATGGTGTCCATGCCGGCCTGCTGGCTCGCGCGCCAGCGGCGTTCACCGGCAATGATCTCGAATTTGTTGTCGGCGATCGGGCGCACCACGATCGGCTGCATCACGCCCTGGCTCTTGATCGAGTGGGCGAGTTCTTCCAATGCCTGCGGGTCCATGTCCCGGCGCGGCTGGTACTTGCCGCGCTGGATCAGGTCGAGCGGCAGGTGTTGCAGTTCCTTTTGGTCGACCTGGACAGCCTGCTCTTCGAGCGCGCTGACGGTCGGACCACTGAGCAGTGCATCCAACCCACGTCCGAGACCCCGTTTCTTAACGGCCATGCGGATTCCTTAAGTTGTCTGTGCAGTGCGGGTTTGACGACGTTGACGACGAACCAGTTCCCCGGCCAGGGCCAGGTACGCGAGGGCGCCACGCGATTGCTTGTCGTAGGCCAGGGCCGGCATGCCGAAGCTCGGAGCCTCGGCCAGGCGGATGTTGCGTGGAATCACGGTGTCGTACAGCTGGTCGCCGAAGTGTTCCTTGAGCTGCGCGGACACATCGTTGATCAGGCTCAGGCGCGGGTCGTACATGGTCCGCAGCAGGCCTTCGACCTTGAGCTGCGGGTTCAGACGCTCGCCGATCCGCTTGATGTTATCCACAAGGTCGCTCAAGCCTTCCAGGGCAAAGTATTCACATTGCATCGGAATGATCACGCCATCGGCGGCGACCAGGGCGTTGAGGGTCAGCATCGACAGCGACGGCGGGCAGTCGATCAGGATGTAGTCGTAATTCTCGCGGATCGGCGCCAGCGCGGTGCGCAGGCGGCTCTCCTTCATCTGCATTTCCAGCAGAACCACTTCGGCAGCGGTCAGGTCGCGGTTGGCCGGCAGCAGTTGATAGCCGCCGTGCTCGGAGAAGTGCATGGCCTGGGCCAGGTCGCATTCGCCGATCAACAGGTCATAGACCGAATGTTCCAGGACGTGTTTATCCACACCGCTACCCATGGTGGCGTTGCCCTGTGGATCGAGATCGATCAGCAGCACGCGGCGCTTGGTTGCCACCAGCGATGCTGCGAGATTGATACAGGTGGTGGTTTTGCCCACACCACCTTTCTGGTTCGCGATAGCGAATACCTTAGCCATTCTTGCTTGTGTTCCCAATCATGCCGTGCGGCGCAGTATCAGCAGATGGCGTTGGCCTTGGCAACCCGGAACGGTCAAGGCCTGCTCGCTATCCACTCTGAAATCTGCCGGCAATGCTACCAGCTCATCGGCAGGATGCAGCCCTTTCATTGCCAGCCACTGCGTCTGGGCGTCGCCGAGGTGGCGCGTCCAGTTGGTGAAGTTCTCCATGCTGCTGAAAGCACGGGAAACAATTCCGGTGAAAGGCAGCTCCGGTTGGAACTCCTCGACCCGCTTGTGGATAACTGTGAGGTTATCCAGTTTGAGCTCCAGCTTTACCTGGGTCAGGAAGCGGGTTTTCTTGCCGTTGCTGTCGAGCACCGTGACTTGCTTGTGCGGATGCAGGATAGCCAATGGAATGCCCGGCATGCCACCGCCGCTGCCGACATCCAGCCAGCGCTCGCTGTGGATAAACGGCATGACGCTGAGGCTGTCGAGCAGATGGCGGGACACCATTTCGTCCGGATTGCGCACGGCGGTCAGGTTGTAGGCCTTGTTCCACTTGATCAGCAAGGCCAGGTAGGCCAGTAGTTGTGCGTGCTGGGCCTCGCTCAGCTCGACACCGAGCTGGCGGGCGCCTGTGGACAACTCTTCGGCGTGTTGAGGGGTGACCTGAGAACTCAAGCGCTTTGCTCCAACTCGCGGCCTGCGCCGCGTTTTTTCAGATGAATCAGCAACAGGGAAATCGCCGCCGGGGTCACGCCGGGGATACGCGAAGCCTGGCCCAGGGTCTCGGGCCGGGTCTGGCCGAGCTTGCCCTGGATTTCCTTGGACAACCCGGAAATACCGCTGTAGTCGATATCGTCGGGCAGGCGGGTGTCTTCGCTGGCGCGCAGCCGGGCGATTTCTTCCTGTTGCCGGTCGATGTAGCCGGCGTATTTGGTTTTGATCTCGACCTGTTCGGCGACTTGCGGGTCGATATCCGAGCCGCCGGTGACTTCCATCAGCCCGGCGTAATCGATTTCCGGACGGGTCAGCAGGTTGAGCAGGTTGTATTCATGGCTCAACGGCGTGCCAAATTTTTCGGCAATTGCCTGGCCTTGCGCGGTGTCCGGGCGTACCCAGGTGGACTTCAGGCGCTGCTCTTCCAGGGCAATGCCTTCGCGCTTGGCGCTGAATGCGGCCCAGCGCGCGTCATCGACCAAGCCCAGCTCGCGGCCTTTTTCGGTCAGGCGCAGGTCGGCGTTGTCTTCGCGCAGGATCAGCCGGTACTCGGCCCGCGAAGTGAACATACGGTAGGGCTCCTGGGTACCCAGGGTAATCAGGTCGTCGACCAGCACACCGATGTACGCCTCGTCGCGACGCGGGCACCAGCTTTCACGGCCCTGGGCGCGCAACGCGGCGTTGGTCCCGGCAAGCAAACCCTGGGCGCCGGCTTCTTCGTAACCGGTGGTGCCGTTGATCTGGCCAGCAAAGAACAGGCCGCCGATGACCTTGGTTTCCAGGCTGTACTTGAGATCACGCGGATCGAAGTAGTCGTACTCGATGGCATAGCCCGGGCGCACGATGTGGGCGTTTTCCATGCCGCGGATCGAACGCACGATCTGCAACTGCACATCGAACGGCAAGGATGTGGATATCCCGTTCGGGTACAGCTCGTGGGTGTTCAGGCCTTCCGGCTCGATGAACACCTGGTGGCTTTCCTTGTCGGCAAAGCGGTGGATCTTGTCTTCGATCGACGGGCAATAGCGCGGGCCGATGCCTTCGATGACGCCGGAGTACATCGGCGAACGATCGAGGTTCGAGGCAATGATCTCGTGGGTACGGGCGTTGGTATGGGTAATCCAGCAGCTGACCTGACGCGGGTGCTGTTCCTTGGAGCCCATGAACGACATCACCGGAATCGGCGTATCCCCCGGTTGCTCGGTCATGACCGAGAAATCCACCGAGCGACCATCGATGCGTGGCGGCGTGCCGGTTTTCAGCCGGCCAACACGCAGCGGCAGTTCCCGCAGGCGGCGCGCCAGGGCAATCGAGGGTGGATCGCCGGCACGGCCACCGGAGTAATTCTGCAAACCGATGTGGATAAGTCCGCCGAGGAAGGTGCCGGTGGTCAATACCACGGAGTCGGCGAGAAAACGCAGACCCATTTGTGTCACCACGCCGCGTACCTGGTCCTGCTCGACGATCAGGTCGTCGCACGACTGCTGGAATATCCACAGGTTGGGCTGGTTCTCGAGAATCTCGCGCACCACCGATTTGTAGATGGCGCGGTCGGCCTGGGCGCGAGTAGCGCGCACTGCCGGGCCTTTGCGGTTGTTCAACACACGGAACTGGATACCGCTCTTGTCAGTGGCCAGTGCCATGGCACCGCCGAGCGCATCGATTTCCTTGACCAGGTGGCTCTTGCCGATGCCACCGATGGCCGGGTTGCAACTCATATGACCGAGGGTTTCCACGTTGTGGGTCAGCAGCAGGGTTTTTACACCCATGCGTGCAGACGCAAGCGCAGCCTCGGTACCGGCATGGCCGCCGCCGATGACGATCACTTCAAAACGGGAAGGGAAATCCACCACGCACCTCGTGCCTGTTTCGGGAATAGATAGGGATAACGCACAAGTATAGGGACTTACCCCCCTCTAAAGGAACCTTTTGCACAAAATTTAACCAGGCTGTGGATGAATGGCGTGCAATAGAAATTAAAAGAGAGAAATTTATTAAAGCTTTGTTTTTATGTTTATTCTTAGTCAGCCACCTTTCTGTGGATAAGGCTCTACAGGCCTTTATTTACCTTATGTACAGAGATTCAAAACCCTGTGGTCTACCGGGCATGAGCGTTCTGGATAAGCGCTTTAAGCCTGTGGATGAAATGGCCAGTTACCCACAAGCGCAGTTATCTCCAGCTTTGAAGGCCAGTTATCAACGGAGCTGAAGGTGGGTTTTCCACAGGGCTTATTTCAGAGAATTGTGGATAGACACGCAGGAGTGAGTACAGTACGAGCACTGTGGCTGTACTGACCAGGAGAGAGGATTGGTGAAAATTTGATGCTGCAGCCGGGTCCGTTGCAGACCCGGCTGTGGATAACGACCTTTACTTGCCGATGCAGAAGCTGGAGAAGATTCGCCCGAGCAAGTCATCGGAGCTGAAAGCCCCGGTAATTTCACCCAGGGCCTGTTGTGCCTGGCGCAGATCCTCTGCCAGCAGCTCACCCGCACCGGCCAGGGTCAACTGCGCACGACCGTGCTCCAGGTGCGCGCTAGCCTGGCGCAATGCCTCCAGATGGCGCCTGCGGGCGCTGAAGCTGCTTTCGGCAGTCTGTTCATAACCCATGCAGGCCTTCAGGTGCTCGCGCAGCAGCTCCAGGCCCATGTCGCTGTCCTTGGCACTGAGGGTAATGGTGACGTGGCCATCTTCGCTCTGCTCCATGGCAATGGCTTCGCCGCTCAGGTCAGCCTTGTTGCGAATCAGCGTGACCTTGGCCGGATCCGGACGCAGATCGAGGAATTCCGGCCACAGGGCAAACGGATCACTGGCTTCCGGCGCTGTGGAATCCACCACCAGCAACACCCGGTCGGCTTCGTTGATGGCCTTGAGGGCGCGCTGCACACCGATCTTTTCCACATGATCGTCGGTGTCGCGCAACCCGGCGGTGTCGACCACGTGCAGCGGCATACCGTCGATGTGGATATGTTCGCGCAGGATGTCGCGGGTGGTACCGGCGATATCGGTGACGATCGCTGCCTCGCGACCCGCCAATACGTTAAGCAGGCTCGACTTGCCGGCATTCGGCCGGCCGGCAATCACCACTGTCATGCCATCACGCAGCAAGGCGCCCTGCCCGGCTTCACGCTGCACTGTGGATAAATTATTGCGCACGTCATCGAGCATGCTCAGCACATGACCGTCGGCGAGAAAGTCGATTTCTTCCTCGGGGAAGTCGATCGCAGCTTCCACGTAGATGCGCAGGCTGATCAATTTCTCCGTGAGGTTATCCACACGACGGGAAAATTCGCCCTGCAGCGAGCGCAAGGCATTACGCGCCGCCTGTGTAGAACTGGCTTCGATCAGGTCGGCGATTGCCTCGGCCTGGGCCAGGTCGAGTTTGTCATTGAGGAACGCACGCTCGCTGAATTCACCCGGGCGCGCCAGGCGGCAACCCAGTTGTATACAGCGCTGCAGGAGCATATCGAGCACCACCGGGCCGCCGTGGCCCTGCAGCTCCAGCACGTCTTCACCGGTGAAAGAGTTGGGCCCGGGGAAAAACAGCGCGATGCCTTCATCCAGCACCAGGCCATCTTCCGCGCGGAACGGGCCGTAATGGGCGTGCCGCGGTGTTAGCGGTTTTCCACAGATGGCCAGCCCGGCTTGTTTGGCCAGAGGCCCGGATAGCCGCACGATCCCCACACCCCCACGTCCCTGGGCGGTAGCGATGGCGGCAATGGTTTCACGCACAGTGTTCATGCTCGAAGGCCTCACGACAAAAACGACAGATAGCAAAACGCCCCACGAGGGGGCGTTTATCCACAGGTTAGCTGGCTAACCCGTCAAGCAGCGGCTTTCTTGGTAGCCTTTTCGATGCTGCGGGTGATGTACCACTGCTGTGCGATCGACAGGCAGTTGTTCACAACCCAGTACAGCACCAGACCTGCAGGGAACCACAGGAAGAAGAAGGTGAAGATGATTGGCATCAGCTTCATCACCTTGGCCTGCATCGGATCCGGCGGAGTCGGGTTCAGTTGCTGCTGGATGAACATGGTTGCGCCCATGATGATCGGCAGGATGAAGAACGGATCCTTGATCGACAGGTCAGTGATCCAGAACATCCACGGCGCCTGACGCATCTCGACGCTTTCCAGCAGAACCCAGTACAGCGAGAGGAAGACCGGCATCTGCACCAGGATCGGCAGGCAGCCGCCCAGCGGGTTGATCTTCTCTTTCTTGTACAGCTCCATCATGGCTTGCGACATTTTCTGCCGGTCATCGCCATGCTGCTCTTTGAGGATTGCCAGTTTCGGCGCAACGGCACGCATGCGCGCCATCGAACGGTAGCTGGCAGCCGACAGCGGGAAGAACAGACCTTTGATCAGCATGGTCAGGACGATGATCGACCAGCCCCAGTTGCCGAGCAGGCTGTGGATATGTTGCAGCAGCCAGAAGATTGGCTGGGCAATGAACCACAGGATGCCGTAGTCGACGGTCAGTTCCAGACCTGGGGACAACTCTTTGAGCTTCTCCTGGATCTTGGGACCGGCGTACAGCATGGTGCTGGTTTCGCCTTTGCCACCAGCGGCAACGTTCAGTGCCGGGCCGGTGAAACCGATGATGTAGTTGCCCTGGCTGTCTTTACGGGTCTGAACGATGTTGTTGTCAGACTTGTTTGGAATCCAGGCAGTTACAAAGTAGTGCTGCAGCCAGGCAACCCAGCCGCCGGTAACATTTTCTTTCAGATTTCCCTTGTCGATGTCTTTCATCGACACCTTTTTGTAGGGCTCCGAACTTGTCCACAGGGCCGCACCGAGATAAGTCGCGGTACCGGTTGCGGTGCTCGAGGAAGGATCCGAGCTCGCGTCGCGCTTGAGTTGCGCGAACAGGTTACCGGTCCAAGGCTGGGCGCTCTGGTTGTCGATCAGGTAGGTGACGGTCAGGTCGTACTCACCGCGCTTGAAGCTGAAGCGCTTGATGTAGTTGACGCCGGCATCGCTGAACTTCAGGTCGACGACCAGTTGGTCCTGGCCATCGGCCAGTTGGAAACTTTTCTGATCAGCGGCATACAGCGGCCGGCCGGACGAACGTGCATCCGGACCATTGGCGCCAGTCAGACCGCTCTGTGCCAGGTAAGTACGCTCGCCACCGTTGTCGAACAACTGGAACGGAATGTCCGGATGATCCTGGCGGCGTGGGTATTTCGGCAGCGTCAGCTGGGCGATATCACCACCGTTTGGATCGATAGCCAGATCGAGGACATCAGTCTTGACCCGAATCAGGTCCTTGCTGACCACTACCGGGGCAAGTTCTGCTGGGCTGGATTCAGCGTTGGCGCTCGGTACATCGGCGCTGGCGCCAGTGTTACCGGCCTGCGCGGTGTCCGGCAGGGCCGGGGCAACGTTGCTGGCAGCAGTATTCTGAGTCGGCAGGGCAGCCTGGCCATAGTCCTGGTTCCAGTTAAGGACCATGACGTAGGACACGATTGCCAGGGCGACGATCAGGATCGTGCGTTTAATATCCATGATTACTCGGCTATCGAAGAAGTACGGGAAGAGGAGGCAGGTGGAACCGGGTCAAAACCACCGGCATTCCACGGATGACAACGCCCCAGGCGACGAACGGTAAGCCACCCGCCGCGTAAAAGGCCATGTGTTTCGATGGCTTCGTACGCATAGCAGGAGCAACTGGGGTAGAAACGACAGTGACTGGCCATCAGTGGACTAATGGCATAGCGGTAAAACTGGATCGGAACGAGCGCCAGTTTACGCATCTTGACTGTCTACCCCCACAGAGTCGGTGTTAACCACTGGAGCGGGCCGACTGCGTGCAAGGCGCTTCCAGAGCTTGCCAAAATGTTGGTGCAATTCTGGGTTTTCAATCTCGCCCAACCCTTTGCGCGCGACGATCACGATATCCCAACCAACAAGCGAATGCTGGTTCAGGCGAAACGAATCGCGCATCAGGCGTTTCAGGCGATTGCGTTGAACGGAGAGCTTGACGCTCTTTTTCCCGATCACAAGCCCCAGGCGGGGATGATCAAGACCGTTCTCGCGAGCAAGGATCAGCAGGCATTTCCCTGGAACCTTGCCGGTTGGGGAGTCGAAGACCGCTTTGAAGTGTCGGGGAACAAGCAGACGCTTTTCCCGACTGAAGTCCTGACTCACCACCAGTGCCGAAAAATCAAACTGCCAGGCGCTTACGGCCTTTGGCACGGCGACGCGACAGAACGGCACGACCGTTCTTGGTGGCCATACGGGCACGGAAACCGTGAGTGCGAGCGCGCTTGATGGTGCTTGGTTGGAAAGTACGTTTCATGGCGTGTTACCTGGTTCGTCGACAACGGGCCGGAATGGCCCCCGTTTTAAGAGACCGGCGATTCTAGAGAAAGCAGGGCCGTAGGTCAATTTCCAACCAGCTTTTCCTTATGGACGGAAAATCGGCTTCGTTCCAGGCACCGCTCGGGGTGTGCTGACAGGTTGCGAGTAACGGATCACTTAAACATAGAAAAAAAGAGAGGACTTATTTAAAGCTTTTTAGTGAATCTTATAAAGCTTATGTGGAAGATTTCTGTGGATAACACGCTACAGCCCTTTAAATATCGTATGTACAGAGAAAAGAAACTCTGTCGAGAAGAGGTGCTCTGACTGTGCTGTAGCCTCGGAAAAGCTGTGGATCAAATGTCCTGTTATCCACAGGCAGGTTATCCACCGATTTCGACCCCCAGTTGTGCAAAGACCTCAGGGGCGGTTATCCACAGGGCTTATTCACAAGCTCAAAACGACATTTTGGTCACTAAACTGCTGATTTATCGCCATCCTCAACGCAGCTGCATGTGGATAACTGCGCTGGCGCTGGGTACAATGGGCGCTTGTTTTTGCCTCACCGGCTTTCAACTCAGGGGATATCCGTGTCAGTGGAACTTTGGCAGCAGTGCGTGGAGCTTCTGCGCGATGAACTGCCTGCCCAGCAATTCAACACCTGGATCCGTCCGCTACAGGTCGAAGCCGAAGGCGACGAGTTGCGCGTCTATGCGCCTAACCGTTTCGTTCTCGACTGGGTCAATGAAAAGTACCTGAGCCGTCTGCTCGAACTGCTGGGTGAACACGGCAACGGTATTGCGCCTGCCCTTTCCTTATTAATAGGCAGCAGACGCAGTTCGGCACCACGTGCCGCACCCAATGCGCCGCTGGCTGCAGCCGTCGCCGCCTCGCAGGCCCAGGCTGCCCAAACCCCGGTGGTCAGCGAACCGGTCGCCGCACCTGTTGCAGCGCCGGCACCGGTGGCAGAAGTCGAGCAAGCGCCTTCGCGTGACAGCTTCGATTCCATGGGCGAGGCCAACGCCGCGCCAGCTCCAAGTGGCCGCACCGAACAACGCACCGTGCAGGTCGAAGGTGCGCTCAAGCACACCAGCTACCTGAACCGCACCTTTACCTTCGAGAACTTCGTCGAAGGTAAGTCCAACCAGCTGGCCCGCGCCGCGGCCTGGCAGGTTGCCGACAACCCCAAGCATGGCTACAACCCGCTGTTCCTGTACGGCGGCGTGGGCCTGGGTAAAACGCACTTGATGCATGCTGTGGGTAACCACCTGCTCAAGAAGAACCCGAATGCCAAGGTGGTGTACCTGCACTCCGAGCGTTTCGTCGCCGACATGGTCAAGGCGCTGCAGCTCAATGCCATCAACGAATTCAAGCGCTTCTACCGTTCGGTCGACGCGCTGCTGATCGATGACATTCAGTTCTTTGCCCGTAAAGAGCGTTCCCAGGAAGAGTTTTTCCATACCTTCAACGCCCTGCTCGAAGGCGGCCAGCAAGTCATTCTGACCAGCGACCGTTATCCGAAGGAAATCGAAGGCCTGGAAGAGCGCCTGAAGTCGCGCTTTGGCTGGGGCCTGACCGTTGCGGTAGAGCCTCCGGAGTTGGAAACCCGGGTAGCGATCCTGATGAAGAAGGCCGACCAGGCCAAGGTCGACCTGCCCCACGATGCGGCGTTCTTTATCGCCCAGCGTATTCGCTCGAACGTGCGTGAACTCGAAGGCGCCCTGAAGCGGGTGATTGCTCACTCGCACTTCATGGGCCGCGACATCACCATCGAGCTGATTCGCGAATCGCTCAAGGATCTTCTGGCACTGCAGGACAAACTGGTGAGTGTGGATAACATCCAGCGCACCGTTGCCGAGTACTACAAGATCAAGATCTCCGATCTGTTGTCCAAACGTCGTTCCCGTTCGGTAGCCCGTCCGCGGCAGGTCGCCATGGCCTTGTCCAAAGAGCTGACCAACCACAGCCTGCCGGAGATCGGCGACGTATTCGGCGGCCGCGATCACACCACCGTGTTGCATGCGTGCCGCAAGATCAACGAACTCAAGGAATCCGACGCGGATATCCGCGAGGACTACAAGAACCTGCTGCGGACTCTGACGACTTGATGAACGTCAGCGCAGCTTATTAAAGGCAAGGGACTAGACCATGCATTTCACCATTCAACGCGAAGCCCTGTTGAAACCCCTGCAACTGGTCGCAGGCGTCGTCGAGCGCCGCCAGACCTTGCCGGTACTGTCCAACGTACTGCTGGTGGTACAGGGTCAGCAATTGTCGCTGACCGGTACTGACCTGGAAGTGGAACTGGTTGGCCGCGTGCAACTGGAAGAGCCGGCCGAGCCAGGCGAAATCACCGTGCCTGCGCGCAAGCTGATGGACATCTGCAAAAGCCTGCCCAACGACGTGCTGATCGACATCAAGCTCGATGAGCAGAAGCTCGTGGTCAAGGCTGGCCGCAGCCGCTTCACCCTGTCGACCCTGCCGGCCAATGACTTCCCGACTGTTGAAGAAGGCCCAGGCTCGCTGACCTGCAACCTGGAGCAAAGCCGTCTGCGCCGCTTGATCGAGCGCACCAGCTTCGCCATGGCCCAGCAGGACGTGCGCTACTACCTCAACGGCATGCTGCTGGAAGTGTCCACCGACACCCTGCGCGCTGTCGCCACCGACGGTCACCGTCTGGCCATGTGCTCGATGCGTGCCGATATCGGCCAGGCTGATCGCCACCAAGTCATCGTGCCGCGCAAAGGTATCCTCGAACTGGCGCGCCTGCTTACTGAGCCGGATGGCATGGTCAGCATCGTGCTGGGTCAGCATCACATTCGTGCTACTACTGGTGAGTTCACCTTCACCTCGAAGCTGGTCGATGGCAAGTTCCCGGACTACGAGCGCGTGCTGCCCAAGGGCGGTGACAAGCTGGTCGTCGGTGACCGCCAGGCACTGCGCGAGGCCTTCAGCCGTACCGCGATTCTGTCCAACGAGAAGTACCGCGGCATCCGTCTGCAACTGGCCAATGCCCAGTTGAAGATCCAGGCCAACAACCCTGAGCAGGAAGAAGCGGAAGAAGAAATCAGCGTCGAGTACAACGGTAGCTCGCTGGAAATCGGCTTTAACGTCAGCTACTTGCTCGACGTCCTGGGTGTCATGACCACTGAGCAGGTTCGTCTGATCCTGTCGGACTCCAACAGCAGCGCCCTGCTGCAGGAAGCTGACAACGACGACTCCGCTTACGTTGTCATGCCGATGCGTCTGTAATTTGTCCAGCAGACTCTAGATGTCCCTCAGTCGCGTTTCTGTCACCGCGGTGCGTAACCTGCACCCGGTGACCTTCTCTCCCTCCCCCCGCATCAATATCCTGTACGGCGCCAACGGCAGCGGTAAAACCAGCGTGCTGGAAGCCGTTCATCTGTTGGGCCTGGCCCGTTCGTTTCGCAGCACCCGCCTGACACCGGTGATTCAGTACGAGCAATTGGCTTGTACTGTGTTCGGCCAGGTCGAGTTAAGTGAAGGCGGTTCCAGCAACCTGGGGATTTCGCGGGATCGGCAAGGTGAGTTCACCATTCGCATCGATGGGCAGAATGCTCGCAGTGCAGCCCAGTTGGCAGAGATTCTGCCCCTGCAACTGATCAATCCGGACAGCTTTCGCCTGCTCGAAGGCGCGCCGAAAATACGCCGGCAGTTCCTCGATTGGGGGGTGTTCCACGTGGAACCCCGCTTCATGGCCACTTGGCAACGCCTGCAGAAGGCTTTGCGGCAGCGGAACTCATGGTTGCGGCATGGTACACTTGACGCTGTTTCGCAAGCGGCCTGGGACCGGGAACTGTGCCTGGCCAGCGCGGAAATAGATGAATACCGTCGCAACTACATCAAGGCCTTGAAGCCAGTCTTTGAGCAAACCCTGAGCGATTTGGTCGAGCTCGAAGGGCTGACCCTGAGCTATTACCGTGGCTGGGACAAGGATCGCGAACTCAGTGAAGTGCTCGCCTCCTCCCTGCAACGTGATCAGCACATGGGTCACACCCAGGCCGGCCCACAACGTGCAGACCTGCGCCTGAGACTCGGCGCCCATAACGCGGCTGACATTTTGTCTCGCGGCCAGCAGAAGCTGGTGGTCTGTGCATTGCGTATTGCTCAAGGCCATCTGGTTAGCCAAGCGCGTCGCGGCCAATGTATTTATCTGGTGGATGACTTGCCGTCGGAACTCGACGACCAGCACCGCCGCGCACTTTGTCGCTTGTTGGAAGACTTACGCTGCCAGGTGTTTATCACCTGTGTAGATCAAGAATTATTGAGGGAAGGCTGGCAGACGGAAACGCCAGTTGCTTTGTTCCACGTGGAACAGGGCCGTATCACCCAGACCCACGACCATCGGGAGTGAAGGCATGAGCGAAAATCAAACGTACGACTCCTCCAGCATTAAAGTGCTGAAAGGGCTAGATGCCGTGCGCAAGCGTCCCGGTATGTACATTGGCGACACCGATGATGGTAGCGGCCTGCACCACATGGTGTTCGAGGTGGTCGATAACTCGATCGACGAGGCACTCGCCGGCCACTGCGATGACATCACCGTAATTATTCACCCAGACGAATCCATCAGTGTTCGCGACAACGGTCGCGGCATTCCGGTCGACGTGCACAAAGAGGAAGGCGTATCTGCTGCCGAGGTCATCATGACCGTCCTCCACGCCGGCGGTAAGTTCGATGACAACTCCTACAAAGTATCCGGCGGTCTGCACGGTGTAGGTGTGTCGGTGGTTAACGCCCTTTCCGAACAGTTGATCCTCACCGTTCGCCGCAGTGGCAAGATCTGGGAACAGACTTACGTCCACGGTGTTCCACAAGCGCCGATGAAAATCGTTGGCGACAGTGAAACCACCGGTACCCATATCCACTTCAAGCCGTCGGCTGAAACTTTCAAGAACATCCACTTCAGCTGGGACATCCTGGCCAAGCGGATTCGCGAACTGTCCTTCCTCAACTCCGGCGTCGGCATCCTGCTGAAGGACGAGCGCTCCGGTAAAGAAGAACATTTCAAATACGAAGGCGGTCTGCGTGCGTTCGTCGAGTACCTGAACACCAACAAGACCCCGGTCAACCAGGTCTTCCACTTCAGTGTTCAACGCGAAGACGGCGTGGGCGTGGAAATCGCCCTGCAGTGGAACGACAGCTTCAACGAGAACCTGTTGTGCTTCACCAACAACATTCCGCAGCGCGACGGTGGTACCCACCTGGTCGGTTTCCGCTCGGCGTTGACCCGTAACCTGAACAACTACATCGAGCAGGAAGGCCTGGCCAAGAAGAACAAGGTTTCGACCACCGGCGACGACGCCCGTGAAGGTCTGACCGCGATCATCTCGGTGAAGGTACCTGATCCGAAGTTCAGCTCGCAGACCAAAGACAAGCTGGTGTCCTCGGAAGTGAAAACAGCCGTGGAACAGGAGATGGGCAAGTACTTCTCCGACTTCCTGCTGGAGAACCCGAACGAAGCCAAGGCGGTTGTCGGCAAGATGATCGACGCCGCCCGTGCTCGTGAAGCTGCTCGTAAAGCGCGGGAAATGACTCGCCGCAAAGGTGCGCTGGATATCGCCGGCCTGCCGGGCAAACTGGCGGACTGCCAGGAGAAGGACCCTGCCCTTTCCGAACTGTACCTGGTGGAGGGTGACTCCGCGGGTGGTTCGGCCAAGCAGGGTCGTAACCGCAAGACCCAGGCGATCCTGCCGCTCAAGGGCAAGATCCTCAACGTCGAGAAAGCACGCTTCGACAAGATGATCTCGTCCCAGGAAGTGGGCACGCTGATCACCGCGCTGGGCTGTGGTATCGGCCGCGAAGAGTACAACATCGACAAGCTGCGCTATCACAACATCATCATCATGACCGATGCTGACGTCGACGGTTCGCACATTCGTACCCTGCTGCTGACTTTCTTCTTCCGTCAGCTGCCGGAACTGGTCGAGCGTGGCTATATCTACATTGCCCAGCCACCGCTGTACAAGGTCAAGAAAGGCAAGCAAGAGCAGTACATCAAAGACGACGACGCCATGGAAGAGTACATGACCCAGTCGGCTCTGGAAGATGCCAGCCTGCACCTGGACGAATCCGCACCACCTGTTTCCGGCGTCGAGCTAGAGCGTCTGGTCAACGAATTCCGCACCGTGATGAAGACCCTCAAGCGCCTCTCGCGCCTGTACCCGCAGGAGCTGACCGAGCACTTCGTCTACCTGCCGGCGGTATCGCTGGAGCAGTTGGGCGACCACGCTGCCATGCAGGAGTGGCTGGGCAAATTCGAAGAGCGTCTGCGCACCAGCGAGAAGTCCGGCCTGCTGTACAAGGCCAGCCTGCGCGAAGACAAAGAGCGCAATGTCTGGCTGCCGGAAGTGGAAATCACCTCTCACGGCCTGGCCAGCTACGTCACCTTCAACCGTGACTTCTTCGGCAGTAACGACTACCGCACCGTCACCGCCCTTGGCGCACAGCTGAGCACCCTGCTGGGCGAAGGCGCCTACGTGCAACGTGGCGAGCGCAAAAAAGCCATCACCGAGTTCAAGGAAGCACTGGACTGGCTGATGACCGAAAGCACCAAGCGCCACACCATCCAGCGATACAAAGGTCTGGGTGAGATGAACCCGGATCAGCTGTGGGAAACCACCATGGACCCAACCGTGCGCCGCATGCTCAAGGTGACCATCGAAGACGCGATCGCTGCCGATCAGATCTTCAACACCCTGATGGGCGACGCCGTTGAGCCACGTCGTGAGTTCATCGAGAGCAACGCCCTGGCGGTGTCCAACCTGGACTTCTGATCAGCTGTAGGTTCAAAGTAAAGCAACATCATCAAGCCCGCTCACGCGGGCTTTTTGTTGTGCTGGTTTTCCTGTGTTGAGCTGTTCGGTTCAGCGCCCCTCTTCTTCGTCCTTTACTTCGCTCCAACTGCTGTCGGGGTCGAAACGGGTAATCGCGGCAGCGCGCTTGGCGCTGTCGCGGCCGAGGTCTTTCTCGAACAGTTCGCCGTCGTGGCTGATCATGAAGCTCATCACGCCCGTGTCGCCATAGTCCGCCGGCCAGGCGATCACGGCAAAGCCGCGGGTCATGTGATTACCGATCTTGTAGTCATAGGCGCCGCCCGGCGCCGAAGGGCCTTGGCCAGTGAGGATGCGATAGTGGTAGCCGTGCCAATCATCGCCCGTTGCGGTATCACCAAAAAGCGGTCCGAGCGGGCTTTCTTCGACGCCCTCCTCTTGCGGCCAGTACAAACCGTCGAACTGCCCGTCGCTGCTGATGAGTTTCTGCGCGTACTCGAATATCCCATCGTCATTGCGATCAACCTCGGCGTAATCCATCTGCGCGTCGTGATAGGCGCGCACTGATTGAATGGTCGCCAGCTCGTTGCGTCCGATGCGGCGCAGGCGGATTTCCGCGGCGCCGGCTTTGGTGTCGAATGCCCAACCGTCAGTACTGTGTCTGATGGGAATCGGGAACACCCAGGGCGTGTCGCCGACGACCAGATGTGCACGCTTCGGGTTGTCGGACTGAACCTGATGTTTTTCCTTGTAGAGGGCGAGAAAGGCATCGACATCTTTGCGATCGATGTTCTTGGTCGGGATGTAACTCTCCCAGTCGTTGCCAAGCAATTTCGCCAACAGTTGGCTATCGGCCTTTTCGCTACCAAGCGCCTGCACCAGTGCTTCACCGGCGGCTTCGGGGTGTGGGAAATGTTCCTGAGCGTAGCTGCTGGACGTCCAGCACAGCAGCAGAATCAGCACAATTCGGCTAGCAGCATTCATGACTGATTCTCCTCTCAACGGCGACGGCCGCCACCGCCGGATTGCATCCGCGCGGGTCGTTGTACCTGGTGGCCCGCAGCGGCTGCAGATGGTCGGCTGGCGCTGCGTTGGCTGAGCTGGCCACGATTGCTTGCGATGCGTGACTGCGAAGGGTTGCGCACACCGGCCAACGCATTGTTGCGCGGTGCCTGGGCGCTAACATGTTGCTGACGGGCTTGCTGGCGTACTTGTTGGTTGCGCCCCGCCTGCTGAGGCTGGCGGTTGTTCTGCGGCGCCTGTGCTCGCTGGCGGGCCTGACCGTCATTTTTCAGTTGGCGGTCGGCAACCTGAGCACGCTCGCGTGCATTGCCGGACGGGTTGATGCCCTGTTTTTCCAGGCGCTGTTGGGCGCGCTCGCGGTCGGCACTCTGCACCCGTTGGCGGGCTTCAAGGTTGCTGGTTGCCGGTGCTTCGATGCCGCGCTGTGTCAGGGTTTCACGGGCTCGTGCGCGATCTTCGACCCGGGCTGGGGTGTCACCGCGGTAGGCTGTGCGCTCTGCACTGCCGGGTAAGCGTCGGTCGAACTGGGCTCGACTGGCCTGGTCGCGGTACGGGACGCCGTCGCGATACGCAGGATTATGGCGCCAGGTGTTCTGGTTGGCATCGAGCCTGCGGTTGACGTTGTTGATGTTGTTGTAGCGATTGACGTTGATATCGACGTCATGATCGTCCCAGTCGCAATCCCCCCAGAGTGAATTGACGATTGCGACGCCTGCACCAAAAGCCAGGCCGGAGGCTAACGCCGTGCCGATGGCATAACCCGGTGGCGGCGGATAATACGCGGGTGGGTAGGACGGCGAGGACCAACTGCCGTACACCACGGAGGGGTTGTAGCTTGGTACGTATACAACCTGCGGGTTGGTCGGCTGGATAACGATAGTCTGTGCCGGCGCGGCACCTTGTACCACCGTGGTCGTGCCGCCTGCGGGGGCGCTTGATGGTTGCACGATAACCGTCTGCTGTTCGTTGGACTCCAGGTGCCCGGCAGCCTTGGCCTTGGCGCGCAGGCGCTGCACCGAGTTCATCACCGCGTCGGGCTGGGCGAGAAAGGCATCGCCGACGCGCTGCACCCAGACCGGGTCCTGACCAAGTGTCGCCAGCACCTGCGGGAAAGCCACCAAGGATTGCACGCTGGGGTCCCAAGGTTGCTCGGCGACCTGCTTGACCGCGGCATCACCGCTGACGTTCGGATGCGCCTTGGACCAGGCAACCGCGTCGGCGACATTGCCTGGATAGGTGGTGGCCATCAGCACCTGTGCGAGTAAAGCGTCCGGATACAACGCCAACGGTGCGAGCATTTGATCAAGCTGTTCGGTGCTGAACACCGCCTCGCTCGGCGCCGCCGGCGCGGCTGGTGTAGCCGGTGCAGCCGCTGCGGGTGCCGTAGCCGTGGCCTTGGGTTGCGCGTCCTCTTCGAAACAACCAGAAAGCGCGAGCATGGCGATGCTGAGCAGGATCGCCCGGTGAAGGCAGGAAGACATGACGATGCTCCTGTGGCAGAAAAGACAGAGCGGAACGTCAGGCGTCCTGGCACCTGGTTACCGACTCGGCAATCGACGCATGGAACGCTCTGCGGTGGGTGAGCAGTTTCAGCGTAGAAGAAAAAGCCGCAGTTGGTTGTCTTGCGTCAGTCTCAAAGACCCAGTTCGCGCAGGCGCCGGTACAAAGTGCGTTCACTCATGCCCAGGTGACGCGCCAGCTCGCTGCGTGATCCATTGAAGCTGTCCAGGGCCTGGGCCAGTTGCCCGAGGTTGTCTTTGCTGCGGCGGCTGATGCTTGGCGCCGGCTCAAGTCTCGAACCGAGCTCAGCAGGCAGGTGCTCGGCACGTATCAGTCCGTCGTCGGCGAACAGCCGCGCTCGTTCGAGGATATTACGCAGCTCGCGAATGTTGCCAGGATAGGCGTACAAGCTCAGTCGATTCATCGCATCTGGGTTGACCTTCGGTGCCGCCGCCCCTGCCATCCGTT
Source organism: Pseudomonas sp. 2(2015) (assembly GCF_000955865.1). Taxonomy (NCBI): domain Bacteria; kingdom Pseudomonadati; phylum Pseudomonadota; class Gammaproteobacteria; order Pseudomonadales; family Pseudomonadaceae; genus Pseudomonas; species Pseudomonas sp. 2(2015). The sequence goes on along the minus strand of NZ_JYOF01000013.1, from coordinate 14,811 downwards.
GCAACAGGCTCTCGATCAATAACGGCAGATCGTCGACCCGTTCGCGCAATGCCGGCAAGCGGATCGGAAAACCGCTGATGCGGTAATACAGGTCTTCACGGAAGCTGCCCGTTGCAGCCATTTCCTTGAGCGGTTTGTGGGTCGCCGAAACCAGCCTGAAGTCGGAGTGAACCGTACGCAGGCTGCCGACCGGGCGAAAGCTGCCAGACTCGATCAGGCGCAGCAGTTTGACCTGCATCGCCAACGGTACTTCGCCGATTTCATCGAGGAACAAGGTGCCGCCATGAGCCGCTTCCGCCAGGCCGATCTTGCGCTGATGAGCGCCGGTAAAGGCGCCCTTCTCGTAACCGAATAGCTCGCTCTCGAATAACGACTCAGTCAGGCCGGTGCAGTCGACCACCACCAGTGGGCCGCTGGCTCGAGGGCTGCCCAGGTGCAGAGCGCGCGCAAACAACTCTTTGCCGGTCCCGGATTCACCCTGGAGTAACACCGGAATTTGCGCAGGTGCCGCGCGCTGCAGGCTGGCCAGTGCTTCCTGGAACGCCGCTGAGCGGCCGACCAAGCCTTGTTGCTGGGGCTGCGCCGAGGCGACGGTGATGCGGGTCAGGCGCTCGACGAACGCCACCACCTCACCTTGCTCATCGAGGATCGGGCGCAACTCGACATCCACATGTTCCGGCCCGCGCGGGGTGTGGTGCACATGTAGAACACGCTCGGGGACACGGCTGTCCCAGGCCTTGCGCATCGGGCAGTGTTCGCCGGCCTGGTCGCAAGGCACGGCGTAGTGATGGGACACCCGGTGGCACTTGGCGCCGATGGGCGGTTGGCCGTCGATGCCGAACTGGCGTCGGTAGGCGCCGTTGGCGGCAAGAATGTTGTAGTCGGTGTCCAGCACGATGGTCGGCTGGGCGTCGTGTTCGAGGTAGGACACCAAAGCCTGCACAGCAGGATGAGGAACAACAGTGGACGAGAAGGACATGGCGACACCTGGGCAAGCTCGGGCGAAGCTTAACTGAAGCTGCCAGTGACTGCCAAAAACTGCCAACTGCTGCCATGTCACTGCCAACTATGCTGACAGTCTGGCAGTGCTTTTCCCTACGCAGCCCGCGAACATTGGGAAACAGCCTACCGGTTCGATGGCACATATCTTGATGACAGCCTATCCATTGCCAGCAAGGCTTGATAGCTGGCACCTGTGATGAATTCGGAGCGTGGTAGATGATCATCGGCGGCAACTTGTATGTGGAGGCACTGTTCGACAGTGTCACCTCGACCATCAGCTATTTGCTGATGGACCGGAGCAGTGGTGACTGTGCCTTGATCGACAGTGTGCTGGATTACGATCCGAAGTCCGGACGCACCAGCAGTGCTTCGGCAGACAAGCTGATCGAGCGGGTGACTGAACTGGGCGGCAAGGTCCAGTGGATTCTCGAAACCCACGTGCACGCCGATCACCTGTCGGCGGCGGCTTACCTCAAGCAGGCGCTGGGCGGCCAGATTGCCATTGGCAGCCAGATCACCCAGGTGCAGAAAGTCTTCGGTGCGCTGTTCAATGCCGATGGCGGCTTCGCCCGCGATGGCAGCCAGTTCGATGTGCTGTTCGACGACGAGCAGCCCTTCACTATCGGCAACCTCAAGGCACGTGCCCTGCACACGCCCGGCCACACGCCGGCGTGCATGACCTACGTGGTGGAGGTCGACGGGCAAAGCATCGCCTTTGTCGGCGACACGCTGTTCATGCCCGATTACGGCACCGCCCGTTGCGACTTCCCTGGCGCCAGTGCGCGCACTTTGTATCGCTCGATCCAGCGCATCCTTGCCCTGCCCGCCGAGACGCGCCTGTTCATGTGCCACGACTACCTGCCGGGTGGCCGCGAACTGCGCTACATGACCACGGTGGCCGAACAGCGCGCCAGCAACATCCACATCCGTGAAGGCATCAGCGAAGACAGCTTCGTCAGCATGCGCGAAGCCCGCGACGCCACCCTGGAGATGCCGGTGCTGATCCTGCCTTCGGTGCAGATCAACATGCGCAGCGGCCAACTACCTGAACCTGAAGACAACGGAGTGCGCTACCTGAAAATCCCGCTCAACGTGCTCTGAGTTTCACCCCAGAATTATTATTAGAAGGACCCTGCCATGCTTGCTCAACCCTCCCCTGCCGAGGTGCCGAAAGGCGACCACCATAAAGTGCTGATCGTCGGTGCCGGTGCTGCCGGTGTCGCTGCCGCCTCCAGCTTGATCTGCCGCGACCCTTCGCTGGATGTCGCGATCATCGATCCGGCCGATGTGCACTACTACCAACCGGGCTGGACCATGGTCGGCGCCGGTATCTTCCAGGCGCCTTCGACGGCGCGCACCATGGCCTCGACCATTCCCGGCGGCGTGCAGTGGATCAAGGCGCGGGTCGAGAGCTTTGATCCGCAGGCGCAAACGGTGACGCTGAATGACCGGCGACTGCTCAGTTACGAACAGCTGGTGGTCTGCCCTGGGCTGAAGCTCGACTGGGATGCCATCGAGGGCTTGAGCGAAACCCTTGGGCGTAACGGTGTGACTTCCAACTACCGCTATGACCTGGCGCCCTACACCTGGCAACTGGTGCAGAACCTGCGTGAAGGCCGGGCGTTGTTCACCCAGCCGCCGATGCCGATCAAATGTGCCGGCGCACCGCAAAAGGCCCTGTACCTGTCGTGTGACCACTGGCTGCGCAACGGTCGGCTGGGCAACATCCAGGCGCAGTTTTTCAATGCCGGTGGCGTGCTGTTCGGGGTGCCTGACTATGTGCCGGCCTTGATGGAGTACATCGACAAGTACGCGGTAGACCTGCGGTACGCGCATCGCCTGGTGGCGGTCGATGGCCCGGGCAAGCGCGCTACCTTTGTGCGCACCTTGCCCGATGGCAGCAGCGAAACCCGGGTGCAGCCTTTCGACATGCTGCATGTGGTGCCGCCGCAGGTTGCCCCTGATTTTATTCGCAACAGCCCGCTGGCTGACCAGGCCGGCTGGATCGATGTCGATCCGGCTACCTTGCGTCATAAACGCTATGGCAACATCCACGCCTTGGGCGATGGCATCAACACCAGCAATGCCAAGACTGCAGCGGCTGCGCGCAAGCAAGCGCCGGTGGTGGCCAACAATGTGCTGGTGGCGCTGGGGCGCCTGCCCAACCTCGCCCACTACGATGGTTATGGCTCCTGCCCGTTGACTGTCGAACGCGGCAAGATCGTGCTGGCCGAATTTACCTATGGCGGCAAGCTGGCGCCGAGTTTCCCGCGCTGGCTGCTCGATGGTCGCCGGCCAACGCGCCTGGCTTGGCTTCTGAAGGCGCAGATCCTGCCACCGCTGTACTGGCGGTGCATGCTCAAGGGCCGTGAGTGGCTGGCCAAGCCGCGGGTTGCCGCCGAGGGCCTGCGGTGATCGAGCATCAATTTCTTGCGGCTGGGCTGGGCGCGATCATTGGTGCGGTGCTGGCGCTGACCGGCGCCGGTGGCGGCATTCTGGCCGTACCCTTGCTGGTATTCGGTCTGGGCTTGTCGATGGTCGAGGCGGCGCCAGTCGGCTTGCTCGCCGTCGGCATGGCGGCGGCGGTGGGTGCCCTGTTGGGCCTGCGCCAAGGTCTGGTGCGTTATCGTGCGGCGTTGTTTGTGGCGGTGATCGGCATTGCGATTGCGCCCTTCGGCTTGATGCTTGCCCAACGCTTACCGAACGGGCCGTTGGCTCTGACTTTCGCCGTGGTGCTGGTCTATGCCTGTGCACGCATGCTGCTCAAGGCGCACCGCGAACTTCGTGGTCAGCCACCACTGGGCCAACGCATGGTCATGCCCTGTGTGCTCAACCCCTTGCAGGGGCGGCTGCGCTGGACTCTGCCCTGCGCCCGCGCCCTGGCGTTTACCGGCGCGATGTCCGGATTGCTGTCGGGGCTGCTCGGGGTTGGCGGCGGCTTTGTGATCATCCCGGCGCTGAGCCGTTACACCAACCTGGACATGAAGAGCATCGTTGCCACTTCGCTGGCGGTGATCGCCCTGGTATCGACCGGCAGCGTGGTCAGCGCCACGGTTGGCGGCGTCATGCATTGGTCTGTGGGCGCGCCGTTTGCCGGCGGTGCGGTGCTCGGGCTGCTGCTGGCGCGTCAGGTCGCCAGCAAACTGGCCGGGCCACGACTGCAGCAGATGTTTGCGACCGTGGGTATCTGTGCGGCAGTGCTGTTGGCGGCGAAAACCCTGGGCGGCTGAGGCCCTACTCCGCCAGCAAGGCGTCCTGCTCCTGCGCGCACAGGGCCAGGAGAAAATCCCAGACCACGCGCAGGCGCACCGACTTGTGCAGCTCACGGCGGGTACAGATCCAGTAGCTACGCTGGATGGTCTCGCTGGGCAGCACCCGCACCAGCGCCGGATCGTGGCGGGCCATGTAGTTGGGCAACACGGCAATGCCCAGGCCGGCGCGGGCCGCTTGTTGCTGGGCGATCACGCTGGTGCTGCGAAACACCACGTTGGGTGCCCGGCAGAAGCTGTTCAAAAACAGCAACTCCTGGCTGAACAGCAGGTCGTCGACGTAGCCGATCCAGCTGTGCTTGGCCAGGTCTTCGCGGTGATTGAGCGCTGGTGCCTGGGCCAGGTACTCGGGGCTGGCGTACAGCGCCAGACGGTAATCGGTAAGTTTGCGGGTTATCAACAGGTCGGCGTTGGGCCGCTCCAGGTGAATGCTGATCTCCGCTTCGCGGTTGAGAATGCTGACAAACCGCGGTACCGCCACCAGCTCCACCTCAAGGCCTGGGTAGCGTTCGAACAGGCTGCCCATGCGCGGGGTGAAGAACATGATGCCGATGCCTTCGGTGACTCCCAGGCGAATCTTGCCCAGCGGGGTGATGGCCTGGGTGATTTCTTCCTGGGCCAGCAGGGCGACGTTTTCCATGGCTTCGGCATGCTTGAGCAGGGCCTGGCCGGAGGGCGTCAGTTCGTAGCCCTGGGCGTGCTGGACGAACAAGGCGGTACCCAGGCTCTGCTCGATATTGTCGATATGCCGGGCCACGGTGCTGTGGGTGGTGTTCAGACGTTTGGCCGCAGTCAGCAGCCGGCCGCTGCGCTGCAACTCGAGAAAAAACCGCAGATCATTCCAGTCGAACATGCTTTTCCTTGTGAATCAGGTGTTCACGGACGTTGTGTTAAAACGCACAGCACTTGAGTGAAATCTAACGTTTTCATCCCGAAATTAATCAATAACATGGGCTGGGACAAGAATAATAATCAGGCGCGAGGTTGCCCATGCCATCAGCCGATCCTGTCTACGACTATGTGGTGGTTGGTGCCGGTCCTGCCGGGTGCCTGCTAGCCAATCGCTTATCCGCCGACCCAGGCTGCCGGGTGCTGTTGCTCGAAGCGGGTGGGCGCGACAACTACCCCTGGATTCACATTCCGGTGGGTTACCTCTACTGCATCGGTAACCCACGCACCGACTGGTGCTTCAAGACCGAAGCGCAACCCGGCCTCAATGGCCGTGCCCTGGGTTATCCACGGGGCAAGGTGCTCGGTGGGTGCTCTTCGATCAACGGCATGATCTACATGCGTGGTCAGGCGGGCGATTACGATCGCTGGGCCGAGCAGGGCAATGCCGGTTGGGCCTGGAAGGATGTGCTGCCACTGTTCAAGGCCAGCGAAAACCACTTCGGTGGCGCCAGCGAAGCCCATGGCAACGAAGGCGAGTGGCGGGTCGAGCAGCAACGCTACTCCTGGCCGATCCTCGATGCCTTCCGCGAAGCCGCGGCGCAGAGTGGCATCCCTAACGTTGCTGACTTCAACACTGGGGATAACCAGGGCTGTGGATACTTTCAGGTCAACCAGCGTTCCGGCATTCGCTGGAACTCGGCCAAGGCGTTTTTGCGCCCGATTCGCAACCGCCCCAATCTGACGGTGCTGACCGATGTGCTGGTTGACCAGGTAGTGCTGGAGGACGGCCGTGCTTCCAAGGTACGTGCTCGCTGGCAAGGCAATTGGCAGAACTTCAGCGCACGCCGGGAGATTATCCTGTGTGCCGGCTCCGTGGGTTCACCCGGTATTCTCCAGCGCTCGGGCATCGGCCCGCGTGGCTTGCTCGAGAGCCTGGGGATAACTGTTCGGCACGAATTGCCCGGGGTTGGCGGCAACCTGCAGGACCATCTGCAACTGCGTCTGATCTACCAGGTTACCCAGGCGCGCACCCTCAACCAGGTTGCCAACAGTCCCTGGGGCAAACTCGGCATGGGCCTGCGTTACCTTTACGATCGCAGCGGCCCGCTGGCGATGGCGCCGAGCCAGTTGGGGGCGTTCGTGCGCTCCGGTCCGGAGCAGGCTTCGGCCAACCTGCAGTACCACGTGCAGCCCTTGTCGCTGGAGCGCTTTGGCGAGCCGCTGCACCGCTTCCCGGCGTTTACCGCCTCGGTGTGCAACCTGCGCCCGGCCAGCCGCGGACGCATCGATATCCGCTCGACCAACCCGGACGACGCGCCACTGATCGACCCCAACTACCTGAGTGACCCTGAAGACCTGCGCGTCGCCGCCCAAGCCATTCGCCTGACCCGCAAGATCGTCCAGGCCCCTGCCCTGGCGGCGTTCAGCCCGCGCGAGTATCTGCCAGGCACCGACCTGCAAAGCGAACAGCAGTTGCATGAAGCCGCCGGGCAGATCGGCACTACCATTTTCCACCCGGTAGGCACCTGCCGCATGGGCAACGGGCCGCTGGATGTGGTCGACGACCAGTTGCGCGTGCACGGCGTGCCGGGGTTGCGGGTTGCCGACGCCTCGATCATGCCGCAAATCGTCTCCGGCAATACCTGCTCCCCTACCCTGATGATTGCCGAAAAGGCGGCGCAATTGATTCGCCGGGAAAGCTTATCCACAAGCCGCATCGATGAAAAAAACGCAGTACCGACGCCCTGACCAGGGTGCGTAGCAACAACGACGCCGGACGCAGTCTGCCGGCGTCGACAGTGGAACAACAAGAATAATCACTGGGGCCTGCAGGCCGAGGACAGCAACGATGTCGGATTACATTCAAGAGCAGGGCGCTGCAACGGCGAGCACCAGCCGCCGGGAAGAACGCAAGATCATTTTCGCGTCATCCCTCGGGACAGTTTTCGAGTGGTATGACTTTTTTCTTTATGGGGCATTGGCTGCGGTCATCAGCAAGCAGTTCTTTGCCGGGGTGAACGACACCACTGCCTTTATCTTTGCCTTGATGGCCTTTGCCGCCGGCTTTCTCGTGCGGCCCTTCGGCGCGTTGGTGTTCGGCCGCCTGGGCGACATGATCGGGCGCAAGTACACCTTCCTGGTGACCATCGTGCTGATGGGCTTGTCGACCTTTGCCGTCGGCCTGTTGCCGACCTACGCCAGCATTGGCATTGCTGCACCGATCATTCTGGTGGTGTTGCGCATGCTGCAGGGCCTGGCGCTCGGTGGTGAGTACGGCGGCGCGGCGACTTATGTTGCCGAACACGCACCACCTGGCAAACGCGGCTTCCACACCGGTTTTATCCAGTCCACCGCGACCCTCGGCCTGCTGTTGTCGCTGCTGGTGGTGCTCGGCAGCCGTTACATCAGTGGCGACCAGTTCGAAGTCTGGGGCTGGCGCCTGCCGTTCCTGCTGTCGATCGTGCTGTTGGGGATTTCCACCTGGATCCGCATGAGCATGCACGAGTCGCCAGCCTTCGTGAAGATGAAGGCCCAGGGCAAGGCCAGTAAAGCGCCGATCCGTGAATCGTTCGGCTCCTGGCCCAACCTCAAGGTAGTACTCACTGCCCTGTTCAGCATCAACGCCGGGCAAGCGGTGACCTTCTACACCGCGCAGTTCTATGTGCTGTTCTTTCTTACCCAGATGCTCAAGATGGACCCGGCCCAGGCCAACACTTTGCTGATTATCAGCGTGGTGATCGGCGCGCCGTTCTTCGTGTTCTTCGGTTGGTTGTCGGACCGGGTCGGGCGCAAGCCAATCCTGATGCTCGGCTTGCTGCTGGCCACGGTACTGTACTTCCCACTGTTCAAGGCTCTGAGCCATTACGCCAACCCGCAGATCGACGCCGCCAGCCGCCAGGCCCCGATTGTGGTGATGGCCGATCCGCAAGGCTGCACCTTCCAGTTCGATCCGGTGGGCAAGGCGCGTTTTGACAGCCCCTGCGACAAGGTCAAAACCTTCCTGGTCAAACAGGGCCTGCCCTACAGCTCGGCTGAAGCGGCTGCTGGTGCCGAAGTGGTGGTGAGCATTGGCGAGCAGAAGATCAATGGGTTTGACGAAGCAGCCCTGCGTGCAGCGATCGAAAAAGCCGGCTACCCGGCCAAGGCCGATCCAGCCAGCGTCAACCAGCCGATGGTGGTGGTGCTGATCGTCGCCATGATCCTGATCGCGACCATGACCTACGGCCCGCTGGCGGCGGTGATGGTCGAGCTGTTCCCAACGCGTATCCGCTACACCTCGATGTCGCTGCCCTACCACATTGGCAACGGCTGGTTCGGCGGCTTCCTGCCCACCGTGTCCTTTGCCCTGGTGGTGTACACCGGCGACATCTTCTACGGGCTCTGGTACCCGGTGCTGATCACCGGTATCAGCCTGGTGGTGGGGCTGTTCTGCCTGAAAGAAACCCGTGATGTGGATATCGACAAGGTGTGAGGATTTGCAGGCATAAAAAAAACCGGCGTAAGCGCCGGTTTTTTTATGCCGCGAAAAAACTTATGCACGATTTTCAGAAAACAGTCATACAGAGAAATAAGTAGCTAAATTAATCACTTAGCGCATTTTTCGTTAAGAAATCCAAATACTGTACACAAGTTATCCACAGATCGGTCAGGCCACGCCCTGCGCCGCGTTCGGCGCCGCTGCAGGCAGTGAGCCGAGCTCGCGCTGGGTCTGTTCATTCCAGGCTGCAGCACGATCGTTTAACTCGGCAATCGCCCGTGGGCCGCTGCCTTCGGCAAACATCGGGGCGCCAATTACCACCTCGATGGTGCCGGCACGTTTGCCCCAGCCCTGCTTGGGCCAGAACTTGCCGGCGTTGTGGGCGATCGGCAGTACCGGTAGGCCAGCGTTGACCGCCAACGCGGCCCCGCTGCGCGAGAACTTGCCAATCTGGCCGAACGGCACACGGGTGCCTTCGGGGAAGATCAGCACCCAGACGTTCTCCTTGAGCAATTTATCGCCCTTGCTGGCGACTTGCTTCAAGGCTGCCTTGGGGTTATCGCGGTCAATGGCGATCGGCCGCAGCATGGCCATGGCCCAGCCGAAGAACGGCACGTACAGCAGTTCACGCTTGAGCACTTGGCTCAAGGGCGAGAAATAGGCGGAAAGGAAAAAGGTTTCCCAGGTGCTCTGGTGGTTAGAGAGGATCACACAGGGTTGCTTGGGGATGTTTTCAGCCCCGGTGACCTTGACCTTGATGTTGAGAAACACCCGTACCAACACCAGCGCAAAGCGGCACCAGTAGACGTTGATGAAGCGGTAGCGGGCGCTGAAAGGCAAAAACGGCGCGATAAAAAAGCTCAGGGTGCACCACAGCAAGGAGCTGGTACCCAGCAGCAGGTAAAAAAGAAAAATTCTGATCGCCTGCAAGATCGACATAGCGGCATGTACCGTTGCGGGCTTGCCCGCCTAGTAAAAGTGCGCCTGTTATGCAGGCGCGCTATTTGTGGATAAGTTCTCTGGCGATGGCTGCCAGATCATCGAAAATCAGCGTGTTTTCTGGAATTCCCTTGCTCAGGGTCTTCTCGCCTTTTCCGGTTTTTACCAGAACTGGTTGAGCATCGACGGCCAAAGCGGCTTCCAGGTCACCCTTACTATCACCGACAAACCACACGCCGGTCAGATTCACGCCGTAGTGCGCGGCAATGGTGGTGAGCATGCCCGGCTTGGGTTTGCGGCAGGCGCAGCCCTCATCGGGCCCGTGCGGGCAATAGACGATCAGCCCGACCTCGCCGCCCTGCTCGGCCACCAGCGTGCGCAATTGCCCGTGCATGGCCTCGAGGGTCGGCAGGTCGTAGTAGCCACGGGCAATGCCGGACTGGTTGGTGGCCACCGCCACCGTCCAGCCGGCTTTGCTCAACTGCGCAATCGCTTCGATCGAACCCGGGATCGGAATCCACTCGTCCAGCGACTTGATGTAGGCGTCGGAGTCCTGGTTGATCACCCCGTCCCGATCGAGAATCAGCAGCTTCAAGACTTACCCCAGCAGCGAAATGTCGGCCACGCCCAGGAACAGACCGCGCAGGCGGCTGAGCAGGGCATAACGGTTGGCGCGGACATTGGCGTCGTCGGCATTGACCATCACCGCCTCGAAGAAGGCGTCGACCGGTTCACGCAGCGCTGCCAGGCGTGCTAGCGACTCGCTGTACTGGCGCGCCGCAGCCATTGGCTGAACGGCCTGGTCGGCTTGCTGGATCGCCGAGTACAGGGAGAACTCGTTGGCGTTGTCGAAGTACTTCGGCTCGACTGTGGTGGCGACAGCGCCTTCGGCCTTGCTCAGCAGGTTTGACACGCGCTTGTTCACCGCGGCCAGCGCTGCGGCTTCCGGCAGCTGGCGGAAGGCCTGTACGGCCTGCACGCGCTGGTCGAAGTCCAGGGCCGAGCCTGGCTTGAGGGCACGCACCGACAGGTAGGTGGCAACGTCAATGCCCTCGTCTTCGTAACGGGCACGCAGACGATCGAAGACGAATTCCAGCACCTGCTCGGCCAGGCCTGCGGCCTTGACCTTGGCACCGAACTGGCTGACGGCGAAGTTCACTGCTTCGTTCAGGTCCAGGTCCAGCTGCTTCTCGATCAGGATGCGCAGTACGCCCAGCGCTGCACGACGCAGGGCATAGGGGTCTTTGCTACCGGTCGGGAGCATGCCGATACCGAAGATACCGACCAGGGTGTCGAGCTTGTCGGCAATCGCTACGGCCGCGCCGGTCAGGGTCGACGGCAGTTCGGCACCGGCACCGCGCGGCATGTACTGCTCGTTCAGGGCCAGGGCGACGTCTTGCGGCTCGCCGTCGTTGAGGGCGTAGTAGTAACCGGCAACACCCTGCATTTCAGGGAATTCACCGACCATCTCGGTGGCCAGGTCGCACTTCGACAGCAAACCTGCACGCGCCGCGCGCTGGGCGTCGCCGCCGATGCGCTGGGCGATGAAGGCGGCCAGTTTGGCAACCCGCTCGGCCTTGTCGAAGACGCTGCCCAACTGGGCCTGGAACACCACGTTCTGCAGGCGCTCGTTGAAGCTTTCCAGCGGCTGCTTCTTGTCTTGCTTGAAGAAGAACTCGGCGTCGGTCAGGCGCGGGCGCACGACCTTCTCGTTGCCTTCGACGATCTGCTTCGGATCGCGGCTCTCAACGTTGGCCACGGTGATGAAGCGCGGCAGCAGCTTGCCGTCGGCATCCAGCAGGCAGAAGTACTTCTGGTTGTCCTGCATGGTGGTGATCAGCGCTTCTTGCGGCACTTCCAGGAAGCGCTCTTCGAACGAGCACACCAGCGGCACAGGCCATTCAACCAGGGCGGTCACTTCATCGAGCAGGGCTGGCGGCACGATGGCGCTGCCTTCCTGCTGCAGGGCGAGTTCGGCGGTACGCTTGCTGATCAGCTCGCGGCGCTCGGCAAAATCGGCCAGGACGTAGGCCTTGCGCAGGTCTTCCTGGTAATTGGCCGGGGCGCTGATGCGCACGTTTTCCGGGTGGTGGAAGCGGTGGCCACGGGATTCGCGACCGGCTTTCTGCGCCAGCAAGGTGCAGTCGACCACCTCGTCACCGAGCAGCATCACCAGCCACTGGGTTGGACGCACGAACTCTTCCTTGCGCGCACCCCAGCGCATGCGCTTGGGGATCGGCAGGTCGTTGAGCGAGTCTTCGACGATGGTTGGCAGCAGGCTGGCGGTGGCCTTGCCCGGAATGTGCTGGGAGAAGCGCAGCTTGGCGCCGCTCTGGTCGATATCCGACAGCTCTACACCGCACTTCTTGGCAAAACCCAGGGCGGCCTGGGTCGGGTTGCCGTCAGCGTCGAAGGCGGCCTGACGCGGCGGGCCGTCGAGGTTGACGCTGCGGTCCGGCTGCTGGGTGTCGAGGTTGCGGATGAGTACGGCCAGGCGGCGCGGCGCGGCGAACACCTGCTTGTCGGTGTAGTTCAGGCCAGCGGCCTGCAGGCCTTTCTCGATACCGGCGAGGAAGGCGTCACCGAGGCTGCTCAGGGCCTTGGGTGGCAGTTCTTCGGTGCCCAGTTCAACCAGGAAATCTTGAGCACTCATTGTGCAGCCTCCAGCTTAGCCAACACTTCATCACGCAATTCAGGGGACGCCATCGGGAAGCCCAGCTTGGCGCGGGCTTGCAGGTAGCTCTGGGCCACGGCGCGGGCCAGGGTCCGTACGCGCAGGATGTAACGCTGACGCTCGGTCACCGAGATGGCGCGACGGGCATCGAGCAGGTTGAAGGTGTGCGAGGCCTTGAGGACCATTTCATAGGTCGGCAGCGGCAGTTCCAGCTCGATCAGGCGGTTGGCTTCGCTTTCGTAGAAGTCGAACAGTTCGAACAGCTTCTCGACGTTGGCGTGCTCGAAGTTGTAGGTCGACTGCTCCACTTCGTTCTGGTGGAACACGTCGCCGTAGGTCACCGTGCCGAACGGGCCGTCGGTCCAGATCAGGTCGTAGACCGAATCTACGCCCTGCAGGTACATGGCCAGGCGCTCCAGGCCGTAGGTGATTTCACCAGTGACCGGGAAGCATTCGATGCCGCCCACTTGCTGGAAGTAGGTGAACTGGGTGACTTCCATGCCGTTGAGCCAGATTTCCCAACCCAGACCCCAGGCGCCGAGGGTCGGCGATTCCCAGTTGTCTTCGACGAAACGGATGTCGTGCACCAGCGGGTCGAGGCCGATGGCTTTCAGCGAGCCCAGGTACAGTTCCTGGAAGTTCGCCGGGTTCGGCTTGAGGACCACCTGGAACTGATAGTAGTGCTGCAGGCGGTTCGGGTTTTCGCCATAACGGCCATCCGCCGGACGACGGCTAGGCTGCACATAGGCGGCGTTCCAGGTTTCCGGGCCGATGGCGCGCAGGAACGTGGCAGTATGGAAAGTGCCGGCGCCTACTTCCATATCGTAGGGCTGAAGCACCACACAACCTTGCTCGGCCCAGTAGTTCTGCAGGGCGAGGATCAAGTCTTGGAAGGTACGCACGGCTGGCGTAGGCTGGCTCACGAAATTCACCTGTTTCTAGGGCTGCGAATATAAAGAGCGGGAGTATAACCCGATTCGCGCAGGCCTCTACCCTTGGAGCCTTATGCCACGTTGCTTTTGGTGTACCGACGATCCGCTTTACCAGGCGTACCACGACCAGGAATGGGGCACGCCGCAGCGCGATCCGCGCCAGCTGTTCGAGATGCTCCTGCTCGAAGGCTTCCAGGCCGGGTTGTCGTGGATTACCGTGCTGAAAAAGCGCGAACGCTACCGCCAGGTGCTGTTCGGCTTCGACCCAGAGCGTCTGGCGCAGATGAGCGACGACGAAATTGAAGAGCGCATGCTTGATCCGGGCATCATCCGTAACCGCCTCAAGCTCAACGCCGCGCGGCGCAATGCGCGGGCCTGGCTGGCGCTGGAAAACCCCGGGCAATGGCTCTGGTCGTTCGTCGGCGGCGCGCCGAAGATCAATCATTTCGTCCAGCGCAGCGAGGTGCCGGCGGTCACCGACGAGGCCAAGGCAATGAGCAAAGCGCTGCAGAAAGCTGGCTTCACCTTTGTCGGACCGACCATTTGCTATGCCTTCATGCAGGCCACCGGCATGGTCATGGACCACACCACCGATTGTGATCGCTACGCCGCTCTGCTGCGCTGAGGGTTACAATGGCCGGCTTGCAGAAAGAGGAACCAGCCTGTGGATAAATTCAAGGGCGCCTTGATGGTCGGGGCGTTACGGTTGTTTGCCAAGCTCCCTTGGGGCGCGGTACAGCGGGTCGGCGCGGCCATCGGCTGGATCATGTGGAAGGTGCCGAACAGTTCGCGCAACGTGGTGCGCATCAACCTGGCCAAATGCTTCCCGGAAATGGACCCGGTTGCCCGTGAGCAACTGGTGGGCCGGACCCTGATGGACATCGGCAAGTCCTTTACCGAAAGCGCCTGCGCCTGGATCTGGCCGGCCCGGCGTTCGCTCGACCTGGTGCGCGAGGTCGAAGGCCTGGAAGTGCTCGAGGCGGCCCTGGCCTCGGGCAAGGGCGTGGTTGGCATCACCAGCCACCTGGGCAATTGGGAAGTGCTCAACCACTTCTATTGCAGCCAGTGCAAACCGATCATTTTCTACCGCCCGCCCAAGCTCAAGGCGGTCGATGACCTGCTGCGCGAACAGCGCGTGCAATTGGGCAACCGCGTCGCGGCGTCGACCAAGGAAGGCATCCTGAGCATCATCAAGGAAGTGCGCAAAGGCGGTCAGGTGGGCATTCCGGCCGACCCGGAGCCGGCCGAGTCGGCGGGTATCTTCGTGCCGTTCTTCGCCACCAAGGCGCTGACCAGCAAGTTCGTGCCGAACATGCTCGCTGGCGGCAAGGCGGTCGGGGTGTTCCTGCATGCCTTGCGCCTGCCGGATGGCTCGGGCTTCAAGGTCATCCTGGAAGCCGCGCCCGAGGCGATGTACAGCGAAGACACCGAGACCTCGGCGGCGGCCATGAGCCAGGTGGTCGAGCGCTATGTGCGGGCGTATCCGAGCCAGTACATGTGGAGCATGAAGCGCTTCAAGAAGCGCCCGCCGGGCGAGCCGCGCTGGTATTGAGGGCCCTATCGCTGGCAAGCCAGCTCCCACAGGATCGAGTTTGGCCATCAGTTGTGGGAGCAACTGTCTTGATC
>NZ_JYOF01000012.1:61742-139787 GCF_000955865.1 Pseudomonas sp. 2(2015) | reverse complement strand
CGGAAGTGGGGCGAATTATAGACACATCCGCAGGGGCGTCAAGGACTTATTTCAACTTTGTTTCAGAAGGGGCGGTTTGGCTATAAGTAGCAAGCTTCAAGCTGCAAGTAAAAGCAGAGGCACTGCGCTCAACTTGTAGCTTGCAGCTTATAGCTTGCCGCTACCGCCTACTCAGCCTTGAGGGTAACCCGGGCAAATGCCTTCTTGCCCGCCTGGCATACATGGGTCGCGCCAAGTGCAAACATGAAATCACGATCAACCACCGCACCGTCGACCTTCACCGCGCCGCCATTGAGCAGATCCCGCGCCATCGCCGAGTTCTTCACCAGACCCGCGCGGTTCAACACGGCAGCGATCGGCAAGCCTTCAGCCGCAGAGACCTCAACCTCAGGCAGATCCTCCGGCAACTCGCCCTCTTTCATACGATTACCTGCCGCGCGGTGAGCATTGGCGGCAGCCTCCTCGCCATGGAAGCGGGCAACGATCTCTTCCGCCAGCTTGATCTTGATGTCACGCGGGTTTGCGCCATTGGCGACATCGGCACGCAACTGCTCGATCTCTTCCATGGAACGGAAGCTCAGCAGCTCGAAGTAACGCCACATCAGGGTGTCAGGAATCGACACGAGCTTGCTGTACATCACCCCAGGGGCTTCCTGGATGCCGACATAATTGCCCAGGGACTTGGACATCTTCTTCACGCCGTCGAGCCCTTCGAGCAGCGGCATGGTCACGATGTTCTGTGCTTCCTGGCCGTAAGCACGTTGCAGCTCGCGCCCCATCAGCAGGTTGAACTTCTGGTCGGTACCGCCGAGCTCGACGTCGCACTTGAGTGCCACCGAGTCATAACCCTGCACCAGCGGATAGAGGAACTCATGGATCGCGATCGGCTGGTTGGTGGTGTAGCGCTTGTCGAAGTCGTCGCGCTCGAGCATGCGCGCCACGGTGTACTGCGACGCCAGGCGAATGAAGTCGGCCGGGGTGAGCTTGTCCATCCAGGTGGAGTTGAACGCGACTTCGGTCTTGGCCGGGTCGAGAATCTTGAACACCTGCTGTTTATAGGTCTCGGCGTTATCCAGTACCTGCTCGCGGGTCAGCGGCGGACGGGTAGCGCTCTTGCCGCTCGGGTCACCGATCATGCCGGTGAAGTCGCCAATCAGGAAGATCACCTGGTGACCCAGGTCCTGGAACTGGCGCAGCTTGTTGATCAGGACGGTATGCCCCAGGTGCAGGTCAGGCGCAGTCGGGTCAAAACCCGCCTTGATCCGCAGCGGCTGCCCGCGCTTGAGCTTCTCGACCAACTCGGACTCGACCAGTACCTCTTCCGCTCCACGCTTGATCAGCGCTAGCTGCTCTTCAACCGACTTCATAACAGACCCGTAAGGCTCAGATTCAAAGGGACCCAACCATACAAGATCAGCCATCAAATACAAGTTTTTGCCCCGCGTGTGACCTCGAAGCCGACTGATGACGTCTGCGCGCTTGCGCTGAAGGGGATTTGGTTATATTTTATACAGTTATTTCATCTTCATCATGTCATTCATCTTTTCCACTTCATCTATTTCAAAGTCAATTCATCTATGACCAACGAACCGCCTAAAGCGCCCCCGCTTTATCCGAAGAGCCACCTGTTGGCCGCCAGCGGCATCGCCGCCTTACTCAGCCTGGCCTTGCTGGTGTTCCCATCCAGCGAGGTCGAAGCCAAGAAAACCACCCTGAACCTGGAGCTGGAAAGCCCGGCAGAGCAACTCAAGCAGGAACAGGACGCCCCACTTACCCAGAACACCGACGCCGCCCCCTCGCCGTTTGCGCAGATCGACAACAGCGCCGCAGCAACCGAGGAAACCGCCAAGACCGAGCCTGCGCCCGCCGCTGCCGAAGCCGCGCCAGCCAAGGACCCAAGCCACCGCGAAGTCACCGTGAGCCGTGGCGATACCCTGTCGACCCTGTTCGCCAAGGTCGGCCTGCCGGCCACCGCTGTGCATGAAGTGCTGGCCAGTAACAAGCAGGCCAAGCAGTTCAGCCAGCTCAAGCATGGCCAGGTACTGCAGATCGAACTGGACAAGGACGGTCAGCTGGCCAGCCTGCACAGCAAGCTCAGTGATCTGGAAACCATTCGCCTGACCAAGAGCGCAAACGGTTACGCGTTCAACCGTGAAATCAGCAAGCCCGTGGTGCGCTCGGCCTATGTACATGGCGTGATCAAGAGTTCGCTGTCGGCCTCGGCCCAGCGTGCCGGCCTGAATCACAACCTGACCATGGATATGGCGCGCATCTTCGGGTATGACATCGACTTCGCCCAGGATATCCGCCAGGGCGACGAGTTCGACGTGATCTATGAACAGAAGGTCATGAACGGCAAGGTCGTCGGTACCGGCAACATCCTCTCTGCCCGCTTCACCAACCGCGGCAAGAGTTTCACCGCAGTGCGCTACACCAACAAGCAGGGCAACACCAACTACTACACCGCCGACGGCAACAGCATGCGCAAGGCGTTCATCCGCACTCCGGTTGATTTCGCCCGCATCAGCTCGCGCTTCTCGGCTGGCCGCAAGCACCCGATCCTGAACAAGATCCGCGCGCACAAAGGTGTCGACTACGCAGCACCACGCGGCACACCGATCAAGGCGGCCGGTGACGGTAAAGTGCTGCTGGCAGGCCGCCGCGGCGGCTACGGCAACACCGTGATCATCCAGCACGGTAACCGCTACCAGACCCTGTACGGGCACATGCAGGGCTTCGCCAAGGGCGTGAAGACCGGCGGCACCGTCAAGCAAGGGCAAATCATCGGCTACATTGGCACCACCGGCCTGTCTACCGGCCCGCACCTGCACTACGAGTTCCAGGTCAACGGCGTCCACGTCGACCCGCTCGGGCAGAAGTTGCCAATGGCTGACCCGATCGCCAAGGCCGAGCGCCAGCGTTTCCTGCAGCAAAGCCAGCCACTGGTCGCGCGCATGGACCAGGAAAAGGCCACCCTGCTTGCTTCGAGCAAGCGTTAAGCAATGCCGCTCTATCTGGGTGTGATGTCCGGGACCAGCCTCGATGGCCTGGACATCGCCTTGATCGAACAGGAGCAGCAACTCACGCTGCTCGCCACCCATTACATCCCCATGCCCGCCGACCTGCGCCAGGACCTGCTGGCCCTGTGCGCCAGCGGGCCGGACGAGATTGCCCGCGCCGCCCTGGCCGAAAACCGCTGGGTGCAGCTTGCCGCCGAAGGTATCCAGCACCTGCTGGCCGCGCGCAACCTCACGCCCGAGGCCATTCGCGCCATCGGCAGCCACGGCCAGACCATCCGCCACGAACCGGCGCGCGGCTTTACCGTACAGATCGGCAACCCGGCGCTGCTGGCTGAGCTTACCGGCATCAGCGTGGTCAGCGACTTCCGTCGCCGTGACGTTGCCGCCGGCGGCCAGGGCGCTCCCCTGGTACCGGCCTTTCACGAAGCCCTGTTCGCCCATCAGGGCCAACGCCTGGCGGTGCTCAATGTCGGTGGTTTCAGCAATCTGAGCCTGATCGAACAGGACAAACCAGTCAGCGGCTTCGACTGCGGGCCGGGTAACGTGCTGCTCGATGCCTGGATTCAGCAGAAACAAGGGCACAGCTATGACACCAATGGTGCCTGGGCGGGCACCGGCCAGGTTATCCCAGGCCTGCTCGCCTCGCTGCTGAGCGATCCGTTCTTCGCAGGCAGCGGCCCGAAAAGTACCGGCCGCGAAGTGTTCAACCTGCCTTGGCTCAATCAGCACCTGGCCCCTCAGCCAAGCCTTCGGGATGAAGACGTGCAGGCCACCCTGCTGGAACTGACCGCCCGTAGCATCGTCAGCTCGCTGCAAGCGGCACAGGATGATACCCAGGCACTGCTGGTCTGCGGCGGCGGCGCCCACAACAGCGTGCTGATGCAGCGCCTGGCAGACCTGTTGCCCAATGCCCGGGTCAGCAGCACTGCCGCTTGCGGGATCGACCCTGACTGGGTTGAGGCCATGGCCTTTGCCTGGCTGGCCCACTGCTGCCTGCAGCGCATCCCCGCCAACCGCCCCAGCGTCACCGCTGCCCGTGGCCTGCGGGTACTGGGCGCGATCTACCCGGCATAACTCGCAGACAGCAAAACGCCGCGCATCAGCGCGGCGTTTGCGGTACTGCCCTGGCGATCAGATCGAGAACGAAGAGCCGCAACCACAGGTCGTGGTGGCGTTCGGGTTCTTGATAACGAAACGCGAGCCTTCCAGGCCTTCCTGGTAATCCACCTCGGCTCCTGCCAGATACTGGAAACTCATCGGATCGACAACCAGAGCCACGCCTTCGCGCTCGACGATGGTGTCGTCTTCGGCAACGTCTTCATCGAAAGTGAAACCGTACTGAAAACCCGAGCAACCGCCGCCGGTCACGAAAACTCGCAACTTCAGGCGATCATTGCCTTCTTCATCGACCAGGGTCTTCACCTTGTGCGCTGCACCCTCAGTGAACTGCAATGCCACAGGGGTGAAGGATTCGACGCTCATGCTGACTATCTCCCGGCGCTATGCCGCCATAATGCGTGATGACGCGCATTATCCGCTTCTCCGAGAAAAGCGGTCAACAATACAAAAGCTGCAAGAGGTACGCCGCAAGCTATAAGCGGATCGCGTACACCTTTTACTTGCAGCTTGAAAGCTGGCGTTTACGGAAGCAGACCGGCGTGGGAAAGCCCCATGCGCTCGTCCAGGCCAAAGAGGATGTTGAGGTTCTGTACCGCCTGCCCCGACGCGCCCTTGACCAGGTTGTCGATCACCGACAACACCACCACCAGGTCGCCGCCTTGTGGACGGTGCACGGCAATTCGGCAGACGTTGGCACCGCGCACGCTGCGGGTTTCCGGATGGCTGCCGGCCGGCATTACGTCGACGAACGGTTCATCGGCGTAGCGTTTTTCAAACAGCGCCTGCAGATCGACCGAGGTATCGGCGACGGTTGCATACAGGGTCGAATGGATACCGCGGATCATCGGGGTCAGGTGCGGCACGAAGGTCAGTCCGACATCACCACCCGCCGCCCGGCGCAGGCCCTGGGTGATTTCCGGCAGGTGACGGTGCCCCTTGACCGCATAAGCCTTCATGCTTTCGCCCGCCTCACAGAACAGCGAGCCCACCGCCGCGCCACGGCCGGCGCCGCTGACCCCGGATTTGCAGTCGGCGATCAGCCGCGAGGCGTCGGCGATACCGGCTTCGAGCAGCGGCAGGAAGCCAAGCTGGGTAGCGGTTGGGTAGCAACCCGGTACGGCGATCAGGCGTGCCTGGCGAATTTGCTCGCGATTGACTTCAGGCAGGCCGTAGACCGCGTCCTTGAGCAGCTCGGGCGCGCCGTGCGGCTGGCCGTACCACTTGGCCCACTCATCGGCGTCCTGCAGGCGGAAGTCGGCGGACAGGTCGATGACCTTGGTGCCCGCGGCCAGCAGCTCGCCGGCCAGGGCGTGGGCGACACCGTGCGGGGTGGCGAAGAACACCACGTCACAGGCAGCCAGAGCCTTCACGTCCGGTACGCTGAAGGCCAGGCCATCGTAGTGGCCACGCAGGTTCGGGTACATATCGGCAACTGCCAGGCCAGCTTCGGAGCGCGAGGTGATCACCGCCACCTCGGCCTGTGGATGCTGTGCCAACAGACGCAGCAGCTCGACCCCGGTGTAACCCGTGCCGCCAACGATACCGACCTTGACCATAACGCGTGCCCCTTATCAACGAACCATCAGGAAAGCCCACGATAATAGGGGCGCTGAAACACGCCCACAACTGTTGCGATGGCTCGCCGGGCCCCTTGCCTCTACTATCTGACCACCGTGAACCCTGAAGGAACTCAACACCATGCTTTTTCTCTGGATCAAAGCGCTGCATATCGTCAGCGTGGTCTGCTGGTTTGCCGGCCTGTTCTACCTGCCGCGCCTGTTCGTCTATCACGCGCAAAGCCAGGACAGCATCAGCCAGGAACGCTTCGTGATCATGGAGCGCAAGCTCTACCGCGGCATCATGCTGCCGGCGATGATCGCCAGCCTGGTCTTCGGCATCTGGCTGCTGAGCCTGACCCCGGGCTTCATGAGCCAGGGCTGGATGCACGCCAAGCTCACCCTGGTGGTGCTGCTGATCGGTTACCACCATATGTGCGGCGCACAGCTCAAGCGCTTCGCCCGCGGCGAAAACACCCGCAGCCATGTGTTCTACCGCTGGTTCAATGAAGTGCCGGTGCTGGTTCTGCTGGCCGTGGTAATTCTGGTGGTGGTCAAACCGTTCTAACCTAAACCCATACTCAGCCTCGGGAAACCTGCCATGTCACTGCCTGCCCTGCTCGAACAACGCTTGCGCCTGCCGGTGGTAGCGGCGCCGATGTTTCTGATCTCTAATCCGCGACTGGTACTGGCCTGTTGTGCCAATGGCGTGGTCGGCAGTTTCCCGGCTCTGAACCAGCGCGACAGCGCCGGCTTCAAGGCCTGGCTGGAAGAAATCGAAACGGGCCTGGCGGCCCTCGACCAATCTGCACCCTATGCCGTCAACCTGATCGTGCACCAGAGCAACCCGCGCCTGCAGGCAGACCTGGCGCTGTGCGTCGAGCACAAGGTGCCAATTGTCATCACCAGCCTCGGGGCGGTGAAGGAACTGGTCGATGCCGTGCACAGCTATGGCGGCCTGGTGTTCCATGACGTGACCACCCGCCGGCATGCCGAGAAAGCCGCCGAGGCCGGTGTCGACGGTCTGATTGCCGTAGCCGCGGGCGCCGGTGGCCATGCCGGTACCTGGAGCCCGTTCGCCCTGGTCGCCGAGATTCGCCAGTTCTTCGACAAGACCTTGCTGCTGGCCGGTTGCATAAACCGTGGCCAGGAAATCCTCGCCGCGCAGTTGCTGGGCGCTGACCTCGCCTACCTGGGTACGCGCTTTATCGCCACCCACGAGAGCCAGGCGCCGGGGCCTTACAAAGAAATGATGCTTGAAGCCAAGGCAGCCGATATCATCCACACCGCTGCGGTTTCCGGGGTGCCTGCCAGCTTCATGCGCCAGAGCCTGGAAAACGCCGGTTTCGACATGGCCGCCCTGCGCAGCCACACCGAGACCAAGCTCAAACCCATCGACGACGAGGCCAAGGCCTGGAAGACCGTCTGGTCTGCCGGACAAGGTGTCGGTGCCATCGACCAGCTCTGCTCGGTCGAGCAACTGATTACCCGCCTGGATACCGAATACCGCCAGGCGCACGCCTCGGCCACAGCCCTTGGCCATCGCTGGCCGGGCTGACTCACGCTTTATCACGGCAAAGGAAGCCCGCATGTATGACACCCTGACTCTCGCCAACTCGAGCAAACCCAAGGTCATGAGCCTGGAAGGGCGAATTGGCCGCGTGCGCCTGCTGGCCTGGAGCCTGGTCTTGTTCGCTGCGACCATCGGCGGCATTTTCCTGGTGGCCTTGCTGTCCAGTTCAATGTCGCTGGACCTCGGCGGCCTGATGATGATCGGCCTGTTGTCGGCACGGATCCTGAGCATGCTGTTCATTGTCCAGCGCCTGCACGACCTGAACTGGAGCGGCTGGTTCTGCTGGCTGTCGATCCTGCCATGGGTCGGCAACTTCTTCATCCTGGTGCTGGTACTGATGCCCGGCACGCGTGGCAGCAACCGCTTCGGTGCGCCGCCAGTGCCCAACAACAACGCCGTGGTGATCCTGGCCTGGCTGTGGCTGGTCCTGGTTGCCGGGCTTGCATACGTCACCGTCACCCGCCCCGGCATCTAGACACGCCACGGGTAGCAGCACTCCGGGCCCGGCACCTGTAAACTGCGCACTTTGGCCACCCTTCCCGACTGGAGAACTGCATGACCCGTTACGCCATGATCACCGGTGCCTCCAGCGGCTTGGGCCTGGCACTGGCCGAGGCGCTGGCACGTCGGGGACGCAATTTGATCCTGGTGGCCCGACAGCGCGACCCGCTGGAAAGCATCGCCATCGAGCTGACCCAGCGGTTTGGCGTCGAAGTGCTATTTCGTGCCTGCGACCTGGGCGAGCCGTTGCGGTTGTCGGGGTTCCTGCTGGAGCTGGAAGAAAGCGAGCGGCACATCGACTTGCTGGTCAACTGCGCCGGCATTCGCTCCTACGGGCACTTTCTGGCCCAGGAATGGAGCGATGAGCAGGACCTGATCGAGGTGAACATCCTTGCTCTGACCCGCCTCTGCCACGCCCTTGGCAATGCCATGGCGGTTCAAGGCGGCGGGCAGATCCTCAACGTCGCTTCGCTTGCCGCCTTCGCGCCCGGCCCGTGGATGAGCAGCTATGCGGCAAGCAAAGCCTATGTGCTGCACTTTTCCGAAGGCCTGCGCGAAGAGCTCAAACGCACCGGCATCAAGGTTTCGGTGCTGTGCCCAGGCCCGGTGCGTTCGCCGTTGCGGCGCATCCCGCGGCTGGAAAACGGCCAGCGCAGCCTGAGCCCGGAAGAAGTCGCGCTGTATACCGTACGCGCCCTGGACAAGAACCGCGCATTGATCATCCCCGGCCGGCGCAACCGCTGGCTGGCCTTCAGCCCGCGCTGGCTATCGCGCTGGCTGGCACGCAAGCTGGCCGGCGCCATCAACCAGGCCTATTGCCCGCGCTAGTTGTACAGGGCTGGGCGCAAGCGTCTGGCCTGCGTACACTCAAGTCCGATCACCCTCATGGAGCAGCCGTAGTGGATACTCTGTTTACCAAGATCATCAACCGGGAAATCCCGGCCAAGATCATCTACGAGGACGACCAGGTTCTGGCCTTCCACGATATCGCCCCGCAGGCACCGGTACATTTTCTGGTCATCCCGAAAAAACCGATCCGCACCCTCAACGACCTGACCGAAGAAGACAAGGGCCTGGCCGGGCACATCCTGTTCACTGCCCAGCGGCTGGCCAAGGAACTGGGCTGCGAAGACGGCTTTCGCGTGGTCATGAACTGCAATGAGCTGGGTGGGCAGACCGTCTACCACATTCATATGCACGTGCTTGGCCAGCGTCAGATGCACTGGCCACCGGGCTGATCCAGGGCAAGCCCCGGCATCGCGATTGGGGTAAACTGTCGGGCACATTCTTGCGGAGGTGCCCGATGGCTACCGAACGTCACTATTCCCCGCTCGACCGCTTGTTGCTGCAGGCCGACACCGCCATGCGCACCTTGCTGCCCTTCAGCGGCCAGCCTTCCCGGCCGTCGCCGGCGATCATCCAGCCGGATGTCACCCTCGACGAAACCCAGACCCGCCATGTGGCCGGGCTCATGCGTATCAACCATACCGGTGAAGTCTGTGCCCAGGCGCTGTACCAGGGCCAGGCCCTGACCGCCAAGCTGCCCCAGGTTCGCAAGGCCATGGAACACGCCGCCGAAGAAGAAATCGACCACCTGGCCTGGTGCGAACAACGCATTCGCCAGCTCGGCAGCCACCCCAGCGTGCTCAACCCGCTGTTCTACGGTATGTCCTTCGGCATCGGTGCCCTCGCGGGCCTGGTCAGCGACAAGGTCAGCCTGGGTTTTGTCGCCGCCACCGAGCATCAGGTGTGCAAGCACCTGGACGAACACCTGGAGCAAATCCCGGCCGAGGATGAAAAATCCCGGGCGATTCTTGAGCAGATGCGCATCGACGAAGAACAACATGCCGAATCGGCCCTGGATGCTGGCGGCTTCCGCTTCCCGGCACCGGTCAAGTTCGGCATGAGCCTGATGGCCAAGGTCATGACCAAAAGCACTTATCGTATCTAGGACCACCGATGACGGAACGCTTCGACGCCAAGGACCTGGCCCGCGCAGTCAGTGCCGGCGTTCTGAACCCGGGCCAGGATCAGGCCCTGCTTGAATTTCTCAAGCGCCAGCCGCAAACCCAGGCCAGTTTCCAGCTGGCCCACGTGGCGTTTTACTTCGGCGCCCTGCTGATCATGGCCGCCATGGGCTGGCTGCTCAGTGAAGCCTGGATGCGCGTCGGTGACAGCGCCCTGCTGCTGGTCTCACTGATTTATATCGGCGTACTGACCCTGGGCGCCTTGCTGATGCAACGCCGCGGCCAGGTCATCCCTGCTGGCGTACTTGCTGCGGTGGCGGTAAGCATCGTACCGCTGGCAGTGTTTGCGGCGCAGCGACTCAGCGGTTTCTGGCTACTGGACAACGCCCAAGGCAACTACCACAACTACTACACCTACGTGCAGGACGGTTGGCTGCTGATGGAAGCGGCGACGATACTGGCCGGTTTATTGATGCTGCGCCTGATCCCGTTTCCGTTCATCGTCATGCCGATTGCCGTGGCCTTGTGGTTCATGTCCATGGACCTGAGCGAATGGTTCTATGGCGAGGCCTTCGACTGGAATCAGCGGCGTACGGTGTCACTGTGGTTTGGCCTGGCGACATTGCTGGTGTTCCTGGTGATCGACGGTCGCACCCGCCAGGACTATGCCTTCTGGGGCTATCTGGCCGGATTGCTGGCCTTCTGGCTCGGCTTGCCGCTGCTGGATACCGACAGTGAATGGGACAAAGCGCTTTATGGTCTGATCAACCTTGGCCTGATGGGCATAGCACTGTTGCTGCGCCGTCCGCTGTTCATGGTCTTTGGTGGCATGGGCGTGGCGATGTACCTGGGTTACCTGTCTTACGAGGTGTTTGCCGAGTCGCTGCTGTTCCCGGTGGTGCTGACCCTGATCGGGTTGGGCGTGATTGGCTTGGGGCTTTTCTATCAGAAGCACCGCGAGGCTTTGAGCAGCCGTTTGCAGGCGCGATTGCCGCAAGGCTTGCTGAAGCTGCTGCCGGGGTTGCGCCACTGATGATTCGGTTATTTTGCCTTCGCTTGCTGCAAAGCCTGGGGCTGGTGCTGGTGGCTTATCTGTTCGTGTGCCTGCTGACTGCCGGCATGAGCGGGGAACCCTTTAGCCTGAAACTGCCTGACATCTCCCAACCTGATGGCAACAGTGCCGTCGACCTGTGGGTGTTCTCACTGCCCGGGCAACTGCTGTTGCTGCTGGCCGGCTGCTTCATTCACAGGCAGCGCCTGCTTGCCTTGGCCTTTGTGC
Organism: Pseudomonas sp. 2(2015); assembly: GCF_000955865.1. Lineage (NCBI taxonomy): Bacteria > Pseudomonadati > Pseudomonadota > Gammaproteobacteria > Pseudomonadales > Pseudomonadaceae > Pseudomonas > Pseudomonas sp. 2(2015). The sequence goes on along the minus strand of NZ_JYOF01000012.1, from coordinate 128,772 downwards.
TATCGGCCGCGCTGACGGCCTGGCTGCAGTGCCTGATATTTGCCGACGCCTTTGGCAATACCTGGAGTAGCGCAGAAATCGTCGGTCTGCTCGTCTTCAACCTGCACTGGTTGGTGGTGGCGCTGGTTCCGGGGCTGGCCTGGCTGATCGGGCTGGAGCGCCTGCGCCGTTAGCCCGCCCCCACAGGAGCGGGCTTGCTGGTAATCAACCGAGCTCGACAATCTCGTAGCTGTGGGTGATCTCGACACCGGCCCGGCCGAGCATGATCGAGGCCGAGCAATACTTCTCTGCCGACAGCTCGACCGCACGCTTGACCTGGGCTTCTTTCAGGCCACGGCCCTTGACCACGAAATTCAGGTGGATTTTGGTGAATACCTTCGGGTCTTCGCTGGCGCGCTCGGCTTCAAGGAAAGCTTCGCAGCTCTCTACTGCCTGGCGGGATTTCTTCAGGATGCTGACCACATCGAAGTTGCTGCAGCCACCCAGGCCCAACAGCAGCATTTCCATGGGCCGTACACCCAGGTTGCGGCCACCGGCCTCGGGCGGGCCATCCATCACGACCACATGGCCACTGCCCGATTCGCCCAGAAACATGGCTTCACCTGCCCACTGGATACGCGCCTTCATTACCTGGACTCCCTTGATTGAAAAAAGGCTGCCAGCTTAGACCCTGCGAGCCCGGCGGAAAAGCTCAAGCGCATGAGTAAATCTGCCGATAGAAGGACAAGTGTCTGATAAGCTGACGCCAAATCACTGGCGCTTATCGCCAGACTATCTATAAAAGAAATTGAAGCGTCGCCTCCTGACCGGGATCCAGCCATGGTTGCATCAGCCCTTCCAGCCAAGATCAAGAACATCGACAAGCTGCTGGTCCATTGCCAGCGCCGCCGCTATGCGGCCAAGAGCAACATCATCTGCGCCGGTGACAAGGCCGAAACCCTGTCCTTTATCGTCAAGGGCTCGGTGACCATCCTAATCGAGGATGACAACGGCCACGAAATGATCATCGCCTACCTCAACAGTGGCGACTTTTTCGGCGAGCTGGGGCTGTTTGAACCAGCCGGCCAGGAACACCAGCGCAGCGCCTGGGTGCGGGCCAAAAGCGAATGTGAAGTTGCAGAAATCAGCTACGAAAAATTCCGTGAACTGGCGCGTCACGACCCGGACATTCTCTATGCCCTGGGCAGCCAGATGGCCCAGCGCCTGCGCAACACCACGCGCAAGGTCGGCGACCTGGCCTTCTTCGACGTCACCGGCCGGGTAGCCCGCTGCCTGCTGGAATTGTGCAAGCAGCCGGATGCCATGACCCACCCCGACGGCATGCAGATCAAGATCACCCGCCAGGAAATCGGCCGCATCGTCGGTTGTTCGCGGGAGATGGTTGGCCGCGTCCTCAAGGATCTCGAAGAGCGCAGCCTGGTACACGTCAAGGGCAAGACCATGGTGGTCTTCGGTACCCGTTAATCGCGGGCGATGCCCTTGATCACTTCGGCATAGGCCTGGCCAAGGCGCTCGAGCAGCGGCGCCTCGGGCACCACCTCGTGCAAAGCGATGTGGCTGTCGGCCAGGCAGCGCTGCTCCAGCTCGCAGCATTCGTTGAAGCGGTTGACCGCCGCCACCATCGACTCGCGCTGGTTATCCAGCAACAGCGCACCATGCACTAGCACTACCGGGCGCTTGCCACCCAGGCCCTGGCGCCAGCGCTGGGCAGTGCCGACCAGTTTGCGACCGTTAAGGTTGACGTTGTAGCGGCCATCGCAGAACGCCCCTTCGATTTCCCCCACCGATGCCATCCCGCCCCATTCGCGCAGCACATCACACAGCGGCAGGCACAGGCGCTCGTAGGCGTTTTCGATACGGCCGTGATCACCTTCGCTTTTTGGTGCGACGTAAACCAGTGCGATGTTGATCACCGCCGGCGACTGCGGCACTGGCTCACCACCGGTTTCGCGCAGAAGCACCGGCCAACCGGCAATCGCAAGCTCGGCGCAGGCCGCCTCGAAGCCTTCGAGGCGGCTCATGCGCCGGGGCATGACCAGGGCATGATCGGTCGGTCGCCAGAACAACAGGCCATGATCCTTTTCGCCCTTGCATACCGCCGCCAGCAGCTCCTGTTCGGCGTGCAGCCCGGCCTCGACAGTGACATCAAGCACTTGATCAGTCATCGCATTAACCTTGTAGAGACAAAAAAGCCGGCATCGCCGGCTTCAGAGTTGAATCAGTCCAGGCCTTGCACCGGGTTCTGCACCACACGCTCCGGGAAGAACAGGCGCTGCAGCTCCAGCCCCGGGTGTTCGGCGCGCATGAACGCTTCGCCGACCAGGAAGGAGTAGACCTCGTTGATTTCCATCAGCTCGACGTCGGCGCGGTTGAGGATGCCGCTCTCGGTAATGGCCAGGCGATCACGGGGGATGCGCGGCAGCAGGTCGAGGGTGGTTTCCAGGCTGACTTCAAAGGTGTGCAGGTTGCGGTTGTTGACGCCCACCAGCGGCGTGTCGAGAGCCTTCAGCGCCCGCTCCAGCTCGTCGCCGTCGTGCACTTCGACCAGCACATCAAGGCCCACGCCTTTTGCCGTCGCGGCCAATTCGGCCATCTTCACGTCATCCAGCGCGGCAACGATCAGCAGCACACAGTCGGCGCCCAGGGCCCGGGCTTCGACGATCTGATAAGGATCGATCATGAAGTCCTTGCGAATCACCGGCAGCTTGCACGCGGCGCGCGCCTGTTGCAGGTAGATGTCGCCGCCCTGGAAGTAATCGACGTCGGTCAGCACCGACAGGCAGGTCGCGCCGCCCTTCTCGTAGCTGACGGCAATGTCGGCCGGAATGAAGTTTTCGCGGATCACGCCCTTGCTTGGCGAGGCTTTCTTGATTTCGGCAATGACTGCAGGCTGCTTGCGCTTGGCCTGTTCGATAAGGGCCTTGGCAAAACCGCGTGGCGCATCGGCAGCGGCCGCCAGGCGTTCAAGCTCGGCAAGGCTGACACGAGCGCTGCGCTCGGCGACTTCTTCGACCTTGCGCGCCAGAATGTTTTCCAGAACCGTCGGCACACTCATCCTTCATTCTCCTGCTTGAATACCGCGGTAAAGGCACCGAGCTCTTCGAGTTTTTCCCGGGCAAGGCCAGTGTGCAATGCGTCGTGAGCCAGCTCCACGCCCTGCTTGAGGCTCATGGCGTGGTCGGCGGCGTACAGTGCGGCGCCGGCGTTGAGCACAATCATTTCCGCAGCCTTCTGGCCGTTCTCGGTCTTGCGCCGGCCCAGGGCATCGCGGATCAGCTCCAGCGACTTGGCCGGGCTCTCCACGGCCAGGCCATGCAGGCTCTGGCTTTTCATGCCGAGGTCTTCGGGCTCGACCCAGTACTCGCTGATCTGGTCGTTCTTGAGTTCAGCAACGAAGGTTGGCGCCGCCAGGCTGAATTCGTCCAGGCCATCTTTCGAATGCACCACCAGCACATGCTTGCTGCCCAGGCGTTGCAGCACTTCAGCCAGTGGGCGGCACAGTGCCTGGGTGAACACGCCGACGACCTGGTGCTTGACCCCGGCCGGATTCGTAAGCGGGCCGAGCATGTTGAACAGGGTACGCAAGCCCAGGTCACGACGCGGGCCGGCGGCGTATTTCATCGCCTTGTGGTGGGTCTGGGCAAACATGAAGCCGATGCCGACGCTGTCGATGCAGCGTGCGACCTGCACCGGCGTCAGGTTCAGGTAGATGCCAGCGGCTTCCAGCAGGTCGGCGCTGCCACTCTTGCCCGAGACCGCACGGTTACCGTGCTTGGCCACGGTGCAACCGGCGGCGGCGACGACGAAGGCCGAAGCGGTGGATACGTTGAAGATGTTGGCGCCATCACCGCCAGTGCCGACCACGTCGACCACCTGGTCGAGGGTGTTGAGCTCGACTTTGTCGGCCAGCTCGCGCATCACCGACACGGCACCGACAATTTCATCGATGCTCTCGCTCTTCATGCGCATGCCCATCATGAAGGCGCCGATCTGCGCCTCGGTGCATTGGCCGGTCATGATTTCGCGCATGACGTCGCGCATTTCTTCGGTGCTCAGGTCCAGGTGGCCGACGATGCGGCTCAGCGCGCTCTTGATATCCATGTTCGATCCTTAACGGCGGCCGCCGGTCTGCTTGAGGAAATTGGCGAACAGCTCGTGGCCCTGCTCGGTGAGGATCGATTCGGGGTGGAACTGCACCCCTTCGATGTTCAGCTCTTTATGGCGCAGGCCCATGATCTCGTCCACCGAGCCGTCTTCAAGGGCGGTCCAGGCGGTCAGTTCCAGGCAATCGGGCAGGGTTTCGCGCTTGACCACCAGCGAGTGGTAGCGGGTCACGGTCAGCGGGTTGTTGAGGCCGGCAAACACGCCCTGGTCCTTGTGCAGCACCGGGCTGGTCTTGCCATGCATCACCTGGCGGGCGCGCACGACTTCACCGCCGAAGGCCTGGCCGATGGACTGGTGGCCCAGGCATACGCCGAGGATCGGCAGCTTGCCGGCAAAATGCTTGATGGCCTCCAGCGACACACCGGCTTCGGTCGGGGTGCAGGGGCCAGGGGAAACGACAATGCGCTCGGGGTTAAGGGCTTCGATCTGGGCGATGGTCAGTTCGTCATTGCGAATGACCTTGACCTCTGCACCCAGCTCGCCGAGGTATTGCACGACGTTGTAGGTAAAGGAGTCGTAGTTGTCGATCATCAGTAACATCTGGGTTCAACCTCTTGCATCTACTGACTTTGAATACATGCCTTTCGATGTGCCTGTGCGCGGTGCTACAGGTGCGAGCTTCCCGGTGCACACCAGCAAGCGCCGGTTACAGCAGGTAAAGCATTCAGAAAGGCAAAGCGGTACAGGGCCGGCTAACCGGCAAGAGATAAAGTCAGGCGCGCCAACGCCAACGGGCGTGGGCCTTGATAACGCGCATCAAGAGTTTGCTGACGATCAACACGGGGTAGGTCTCGTTCATACGTTCCCGCACAGTAGCCTACCGGCGCGGTCCACGCAATATGACGGTGGCATGCCGAAACGCTTTAGCGATGGAAGACGCGCGGAATGTTTTGCTAACGTCGTAAGGCGTCATCCGATAACAACAACGAAAAAGGATCTTTGCGATGTTGAACGCGCGCTCCCTGTTGCCTTGTGCATTCTCGCTGCTGGCCCTGGCCTGCTCCAGCGTCCATGCCGCCCCCTCCCCTTACTCAACTCTGATCGTCTTCGGCGACAGCCTTGCCGATGCCGGGCAGTTCCCCGACAGCAATGGCCCGGCGGGTTCCACCCAGCGCTTTACCAACCGGGTCGGGCCAACATACGCCAACGGCGAAGCCTTCGGCGCGGTTTCGCCCATGCTGCTCGGTGCCCAGCTGGGTGTTGCTGCGGCCGACCTGGGCGCTTCGACCTCGCCAGTCAATGCCGCGCTGGGTCGCCCGGACGGCAACAACTGGGCAGTGGGTGGTTACCGTACCGACCAGATTCTCGACTCGATCACTGGTACTTCCGACGTGAACATTCCACCGGGCAACCCCGGCGCCGGCACCGTGCTGCGCGAACGCCCGGGCTATCTGGCCGGTGGTCTGCGCGCCGACCCCAACGCGCTTTACTACCTGACCGGTGGCGGCAACGACTTCCTCCAGGGCCAGATCACCAGCCCGGCAACCGCCGCAGCTGCCGCCAATCGCCTGGCCGCCAGCGCCCAGGCCCTGCAACAGGGTGGCGCGCAGTACATCATGGTCTGGCTGCTGCCCGACCTGGGCCTGACTCCAGCCATCAACGGCACGCCGATGCAGGGCCCGGCTTCGCAGTTGAGCAGTATCTTCAACCAGCAACTGGTCGGCCAGCTGAGCCAGATTGATGCACAAGTTATTCCGCTCAATGTGCCGTTGCTGCTCCAGGAAGCCCTGGCTGCTCCGACGCAGTTCGGCCTAGCCAGCGGGCAGAACCTGGTCGGTACCTGTTTCAGCGGCAATGGCTGTGTGCAGAACGCAACCTACGGCATCAACGGTGCCACGCCCGACCCGAGCAAGCTGCTGTTCAACGATTCGGTCCACCCCACCAGTGCTGGGCAGGAGCTGATCGCCGACTACGCGTTTTCGATTCTTTCCGCCCCTTGGGAGCTGACGCTGTTACCAGAAATGGCCCACGCCAGCCTGCGCGCGCACCAGGATGAACTGCGCAACCAATGGCAAGGCCGCTGGCAGCCGGTTGGCCAATGGCAGGCCATCGTAGCCGCCGGGGGGCAGAACCTGGATATCGACAGCCAGCGCAGCTCGGCCAGCGCCGACGGCCATGGCTATAACCTGACCCTGGGCGGCAGCTATCGTCTGGACGAGGCCTGGCGTATTGGCATGGCCACAGGCGTTTACCAGCAGAAGCTCGAAGCCGGCGAGCAAGACTCCGACTACAAGCTCGACAGCTACCTGGCAACCGCTTTCGTGCAGTTCCAGCAGAACCAGTGGTGGGCCGATGCCGCCCTGACCGGCGGGCACCTGGACTACAGCGACTTGAAGCGCACCTTCGCCCTGGGGGTAAATGATCGCAGCGAGAAAGGTGATACCGATGGCGAACTGTGGGCCTTCGCCGCACGCCTGGGTTATGACCTGGCAGCGCCCGGCAGCCAGTGGAGCCTGTCGCCGTTTGTCAGCGCCGACTATGCGCGGGTGAAGGTCGATGGCTATTCGGAGAAAGGTAGCCGCGCCACTGCCCTGAGCTTTGACGATCAGGACCGCGAATCGCGGCGCCTGGGCCTGGGCTTGCAGGGCAAGTACCAGGCCGGGCCCAGCACCTTGCTGTTCGCCGAAGTCGCTCACGAGCACGAGTTCGAAGACGACCAGCAGGACCTGACCCTCCACCTCAACAGCCTGCCGGGCAACGACTTCACCCTGACCGGCTACACCCCGCAGAGCAATCTGAACCGGGCAACCCTGGGGCTGAGCCAGAGCTTGGCACCGGGCCTGGCCCTGCGCGGCAGCTACAACTGGCGCAAGAGCGACGAGCTGACCCAGCAGGGGATCAACCTGGCATTAAGCCTGGAGTTCTAGGGAAGGGAACAGCGCCTGCTACCAACAGGCGCCGTGGATCAGGCTCAGTTGCGTGGCGTCTGCTCGGCCAGCGCCACCGCACGGAACATCGCCCGGCGCTTGTTGATGGTTTCTTCCCACTCGAGCGCTGGCACCGAGTCGGCAACGATGCCACCACCCGCCTGCACATGCAGCTCGCCGTCCTTGATCACCGCAGTACGGATGGCAATTGCGGTGTCCATGTTGCCGTTCCAGGCAAAATACCCCACCGCACCACCGTAGACGCCGCGTTTGACCGGCTCCAGCTCATCAATGATTTCCATGGCGCGGATTTTCGGCGCGCCGGACAAGGTGCCCGCCGGCAGGATGGCACGCAGGGCATCCATGGCGCTCAAGCCCTGCTTCAGCTCGCCGGTGACGTTGGACACAATGTGCATGACGTTGGAATAACGCTCGATCACCATCTTCTCGGTGACTTTGACCGAGCCGGTTTCCGACACCCGGCCAGCGTCGTTGCGGCCCAGATCGATGAGCATCAGGTGCTCGGCGATTTCCTTGTCGTCAGACAGCAAGTCTTCTTCCAGCGCGCGATCAGCCTCTTCGGTGGCGCCGCGTGGGCGGGTACCGGCGATCGGGCGCACGGTGACCAGGTTGTCTTCGACCCGTACCAGCACTTCCGGAGAGCTGCCCACTACGTGGAAGTCGCCGAAGTTGAAGAAGTACATGTATGGCGTCGGGTTGAAGCAGCGCAGCGCCCGGTACAGGTCGATCGGCGCGGCCTTGAAGTCGATGGACATACGCTGCGACGGTACCACCTGCATGCAGTCGCCAGCGAGGATGTATTCCTTGATGGTATCGACCGCACGTTCGTAGTCGCTCTGGGTAAAGCTTGAGCGGAACTCAGGTTCTGCCGGCAGCGGCCCACCCAGATCGAGGCCGCGACGCGGGGCGATAGGCTGGCGCAGTTGCTCAAGCAGGCCTTCGAGCCGGGCCAGGCCGTTTTCGTAAGCGTCTTGTTCAGCCGGATCGGCGAGGACAATGGCGTGCATCTTGCCGGCCAGGTTGTCGAACACCACCACGGCATCGGAGACCATCAGCAAGATGTCCGGCACGCCCAGCGGATCAGGGTTCGGGCACTTGCCCAGGCGCCGCTCGACATAACGCACGCAGTCATAACCGAAGTAGCCGACCAGGCCGCCGTTGAAGCGCGGCAGGCCGGCGATGGTCGGCACCTGGTAGCGCTCCTTGAAAGCTTCGACGAAGGCCAGCGGATCTTCCACTTCGTGCTGCTCGACCAGTTCACCGTCATGGGTGATCCGCACCTGGTGATCGTGCACACGCAACACGGTGCGGCACGGCAGGCCGATGATCGAGTAACGCCCCCACTTCTCGCCGCCCTGCACCGATTCGAGCAGGTAGGAGTTGGCGTGGTCAGCCAGTTTCAGGTAGATCGACAGCGGCGTGTCGAAGTCGGCCAGGGTCTCGCAGGCCAGGGGAATGCGGTTGTAGCCGGCAGCGGCCAGGCGCAGGAATTCTTCGCGGGTCATGATAGCCTCGTGGCAAGCAGCAGATGGGTCAGGCAGGCAAGCAGGCCGGCGTGGGCCGGCGGATAGCAGTCAGGCGCGCCAACGCCAGCGGGCCAGGGCCTTGATGACTTTCATCCAGAGTTTGCCGATAACCGCCACGATGGAATCTCGATCTGAGGGGGATTGAACGTCCGCCAACGTTATCCCAGTGGCCGGATCTAAGCAACCAGGCAACAGCGCGCGCAGGTCGTCGATGACCAGGCACGGCGCCTCTTCGCTGATCGGCCGGCCATGGTTGTAGCCATAGGTCAGGCCAACGCATTTGACCCCGGCAGCCTTGGCCGCCAGCACGTCGCTGCGCGAGTCGCCAACGAACAGCGCCTGCTCGGGCTCGACGCTGGCCATTTTCATCACGAACAGCAAGGCAGCCGGATCGGGCTTTTTCTGCGGCAGGGTGTCGCCGCCGATGATCCAGCGGAAATAACGGCCGATTTTCATCTGGTCAAGCAAGGGTGCAACGAAGCGCTCGGGCTTGTTGGTGATCAGAGCCATTTCCACGCCCTGCTTGTGCAACCACTTGAGGGTGTCGCGCACGCCGGGGTAGACCACCGTCAGCTCATGGCTTTCGGCGTAGGCCTGCATGAACAGCTCCAGGCCCCGTTCGGCTTCGTCGTCATCCACTGCGCCATGCTCGATGCCACCGGCCAGCGCGCGGCGCACCAGCACCGGCGCACCATTGCCGACCCAGTGGCGGACCGCCTCAAGGCCAGCGGGCGGGCGGCCCATTGCGAGCAGCATGTTATCCACCGCCGCTGCCAGGTCCGGTACCGAATCGATCAGGGTACCGTCCAGATCAAACATCACCAGTTTGGGCAGGGCGCCGGGGAACAGCTGCTCGAAGCCACTCATGGGCGGGCCAGGGCCAGTTCGGCGTGCATCTTGGCAATCACCTCACGGTAGTCCGGGGTGTTGAAGATCGCCGAACCGGCGACGAAGGTGTCGGCGCCAGCAGCAGCGATTTCCCGGATGTTGCCGACGTTGACGCCACCGTCGATTTCCAGGCGGATGTCACGGCCGCTGGCGTCGATCAGCGCGCGGGCTTCGCGCAGCTTGTCGAGGGTGCCGGGGATAAACTTCTGGCCACCGAAGCCCGGGTTGACGCTCATCAACAGGATCATGTCGACCTTGTCCATCACGTACTTGAGGGTATCGAGCGGGGTCGCCGGGTTGAACACCAGGCCGGCCTTGCAACCGCCGTCGCGAATCAACTGTAGCGAACGATCGATGTGCAGGGTGGCTTCCGGATGGAAGGTAATGTAGCTGGCGCCGGCTTCGATGAAGTCACCGATGATGCGGTCGACCGGGCTGACCATCAGGTGCACGTCGATCGGCGCGGTGATGCCGTATTTGCGCAGGGCGGTGCAGACCATCGGGCCGATGGTCAGGTTGGGCACGTAATGGTTGTCCATCACATCGAAGTGAACGATGTCGGCACCCGCGGCCAGGACGTTGTCGACTTCCTCGCCCAGGCGGGCGAAGTCGGCAGAAAGAATCGAGGGGGCAATAGCGTAGGGCTGCATGGCGCACCTGTAGGCAGAATCACAGTGGCGCGCATTGTACCTCAGGGAAACGCTCAGGGGCTGACCGGTATCAAGCATGGCGGGGCCAGCCCGCTCCTACTGTTTTGTAGGAACGGGCTGGCCGCGATAAAGGACTCAACCCGGCTGCTGGGTACGCAGCTTCTCGCTGCGCCCACGCAACCACTCCAGGGTCAGCAACAGCACCACCGAGAAGGCAATCAGCAAGGTTGCAGCGGCGGCGATGGTCGGGCTGAGGTTCTCGCGGATGCCGCTGAACATCTGCCGTGGCAGGGTCGCCTGCTCGGGGCCGGCAAGGAACAGGGTGACCACCACCTCGTCAAAAGACGTGGCGAAGGCGAACAGCGCACCGGAAATCACCCCCGGGGCAATCAACGGCAACGTCACCCGACGGAAGGTGGTCAGCGGCGAGGCGCCAAGGCTGGCAGCAGCGCGCACCAGGTTGTGGTTGAAGCCCTGCAGGGTCGCCGAAACGGTGATGATGACGAACGGCACACCCAACACCGCATGCACCAGGATCAGCGAGATAAAGCTGTTGCCCATGCCCAGCGGGGCAAAGAACAGGTAGCTGGCCACACCGATGATCACCACCGGCACCACCATGGGCGAAATCACCAGGGCCATGATCAGCGACTTGCCGGGGAAATCACCGCGAGTCAGGCCGATCGAAGCCAGGGTGCCGAAGATCATCGCCAGCACCGTGGCCGCCGGGGCGACGATGATGCTGTTCTTCAGCGCGCGCATCCACTCGGCGGAGGCGAAGAAGTCGTGGTACCACTGCAGCGAAAAGCCCTGCAGCGGGTAGACCAGGAAGCTGCCGGAGTTGAACGACAGCGGAATGATCACCAGCACCGGCAACACCAGGAACAACAGGATCAGCCCGCAAAGGATGCGCAAGCTGTAGAACCAGACCCGCTCGACGGGCGACATGTAGGGGCTCAGCATGACAACGCTCCTCAGCTCAGGCGCAGGCGGCTGGCGCCGACCAGCCAGCTATAGATCAGGTAAAGCAGCACGGTGGCCAGCAACAGCAGGCCGCCCAGCGCGGTCGCCATGCCCCAGTTGATGCTGGTGTTGGTGTAGAAGGCCACGAAGTAGCTGACCATCTGGTCGTTGGGGCTGCCGAGCAGCGCCGGGGTGATGTAGTAGCCGATGGCGAGGATGAATACCAATAGGCAGCCCGCGCCTACGCCGGCGTAGGTTTGCGGGAAGTACACCCGCCAGAAGCTGGCGAACGGATGACAGCCCAGGGATATCGCCGCACGCATGTAGGTGGGCGAGATGCCCTTCATCACGCTGTAGATCGGCAGGATCATGAACGGCAGCAGGATGTGCACCATGGAGATGTACACCCCGGTGCGGTTGAACACCAGTTCCAGCGGTTTGTCGATGATGCCCATGGCCATCAGCGCGCTGTTGATCAGCCCGCCCGATTGCAGCAGCACGATCCAGGCCGCGACCCGCACCAGGATCGAGGTCCAGAACGGCAGCAGCACCAGAATCATCAGCAGGTTGCTCTGCCGGGTCGGCAGGTTGGCCAGCAGGTAGGCCAGTGGATAGGCCAGCACCAGGCAGATGGCGGTGATGACGAAGCCCATCCACAGGGTACGGGTAAAGATGTCCAGGTAAATGGCCTGGTCCGGGGTGGCCTTGGCCAGCTCGCCGAGGTCATCGATGCGATGGTCCAGGGCCGCCAGCAGGTAGAACGGGGTGACGCTACTGGTGTTACGGCGGATCGCCTGCCAGTAGGCCGGATCGCCCCAGCGCTCGTCCAGTTCCTGCAGGGCTTCTTTATAGGAAGCCGGCTCGGTCTTGAACGGCAACGCTCGCGCGGTCTTGGCCAGCAGGCTGCGATAGCCGGCCAGCTCCATGTTCAGACGCTTGGAGGTATCGCCCAGGGTCTGGTTCTTGCGTGCTTGCGCGAGGTCTTCGCTTAGCGCCTTATATACCGCCTCCCCTGGCAGGCCCTTGCCGTCCCACTCGGCCACAGCCGTCACAGTCAGCGGCAAGCCGCCGACCACTTCCGGGTTGCCCACGCTCTTGTACAACAGCGCGGCAATCGGCACGAGGAACACCAGCAGCAGAAACAGCGCCAGCGGTGCGATCAACGCTTGCGCCTTCCAGCGGTTGACCCGCTCGGCACGCTTGAGACGCTGCTTGAGGTTGGAACCGGCGCCTTCATTCAGGGGCACTGCGATGGCCATAGCGAACTCCGAAATCTTGAGAACAAGGAGCGCCGGCGGCAAGCCGACGCCCCATCAGCAGCCCTTACTTGGCAGCCCAGGCGTTGAAGCGTTGCTCCAGCTGCTCGCTGTTGTCGGCCCAGAACGCCACGTCGATCTGCACCTGGTTGGCGATATTCTCCGGGGTGGTCGGCATGTCTTTCTTGATCTCGTCGGACAGCAGCGCGACGGCCTTGGAGTTGGCCGGGCCGTAGGCGATGTTCTCGGAGTAGGTCTTCTGCTGTTCAGGCTGGACCGAATAGGCGATGAATTTCTTTGCCTCTTCAACATCCTTGGCGCCTTTGGGGATGGCCCAGGCGTCGAAGTCGTAGATACCGCCGTTCCATACGACTTTCAGGTTGCTCTCTTTTTGCACCGCGGCAATCCGGCCGTTGTAGGCCGAGCTCATGACCACGTCACCCGAGGCCAGGTACTGCGGCGGCTGGGCACCGGCTTCCCACCACTGGATGCTCGGCTTGAGCTCGTCGAGTTTCTTGAAGGCGCGGTCCTGGCCTTCTTTGGTGCCAAGCACCTTGTAGACGTCCTTGGGCGCAACGCCGTCGGCCATCAGGGCAAACTCGAGGGTGTACTTGGCGCCTTTGCGCAGGCCGCGCTTGCCCGGGAACTGCTTGGTGTCCCAGAAGTCGGCCCAGCTGGTCGGCGCGGTCTTCAGTTTGTCGGCGTTGTAGGCCATGACTGTGGACCAGACGAAGAAGCCGACACCGCACGGCTGGATAGCGCCGGGAACATAGTCGGACTCGTTACCGAACAGCGCCGGATCAAGCTCTTCGAACATACCCTCGTCGCAACCACGGGCCAGCTCCGGCGACTCGACTTCCACCAGGTTCCACGACACGCTCTTGGTGTCGACCATGGCTTTGACCTTGGCCATTTCACCGTTGTACTCGCCAGCGACGATCTTGCCCTTGCCCGCCTTCTCCCATGGCTCGTAGAACGCCTTGACCTGGGCCGCCTTGTTGGCGCCGCCGAAGGAAATCACGGTCAGGTCGGCCGCCATGGCCTGGCTTGCCGCAAACAGGCCCAGGGTCAGGGCGGTCAACTTCAAGTGCTTGAGCATTATTATTCTCTCCACAGAACAGGGTTGGTGAAGCAAACCTTCAATTGGCTTCCAGCAGAGGATCGAGCGCACGGGCGTGCTCTACCTGCCAGCCAAGCGGTACCACATCGCCCACGGCCAGGGCCGGGTCGAGTTCGGCAATCGGCTGCTTCACGAAGAAATCGGCCTTGCCGCAGACTTCCAGGCGTACCCGCACGTGGTCGCCCAGGTAGATGAATTCGGCCACGCGCCCGGAGAAACGGTTGACGCAGCTTTCGCTGTGGCCGTTGAGGCGCACGCGCTCGGGGCGGATCGACAGGGTTACCGGCTCGCCGGCCTGGCCGACATTGACCGCCAGCGCCTCGACCTTCTCGCCGCGCGGCAGCAGCACCTGGCAACGCTCGCCATCGTGGCTGAGCAAGCGGCCATTGATGCGGTTGTTTTCGCCGATGAAGTTGGCGACGAAGGTGTTTTTCGGCTCTTCATACAGGGTGCGCGGGTCGGCGATCTGCTGGATCTCGCCCTGGTGGAATACCGCGACGCGGTCGGACATGGTCAGCGCTTCGCCCTGGTCGTGGGTCACGTAGACCACAGTGACGCCCAGGCGCTGGTGCAGGTGCTTGATCTCCATCTGCATGTGTTCGCGCAGTTGCTTGTCCAGAGCGCCCAGCGGTTCATCCATCAGTACCAGCTGCGGCTCGAACACCAGCGCCCGGGCCAAAGCCACCCGTTGCTGCTGGCCACCGGAAAGCTGGCCGGGGTAACGCTGGGCGAAAGCGTCGAGCTGGACCATGTTGAGCACGCGCTTGACCCGTTCGCTGATGTCGGTCTTGCTCAGGTTGCGCACGCTCAAAGGGAAGGCCAGGTTCTCGGCCACGGTCATGTGCGGAAACAGCGCGTAGTTCTGGAACACCATGCCGATGTCGCGCTTGTGCGGCGGCACGTTGTTGATCGAACGGCCAGCCAGCTGGATCTCGCCTGCCGTCGGCGTTTCGAAGCCGGCGAGCATCATCAGGCTGGTGGTTTTGCCGGAACCGGACGGGCCGAGCAAGGTGAGAAACTCACCCTTGCGGATATCCAGGTTGAGGTCTTTGACGATCAGCGATTCGCCGTCGTAGCTCTTCTGCACACCACGGAAGCTGACCAGCACTTCGCCGGTTGCAGCGCTCGAATTCACCTCACTCATACCCGCACCTTTTTGTTGGATGACTGCTGTATCCAAAGCCTAGTGAAGGCGGCAAGCGGCGCAAATCGGCGGTGGAGAGAGATTGATATCAGCAGGATGGAAGGCTTGGGGTAGGGATTGCCCTACAAGAGTGACGTTTTTGGATATGTGCATGGCAGGTTCAATGCTATCGCGGGTCAAGCCCGCTCCTACAGATCCCTACTTTGTAGGAGCGGGCTTGACCCGCGATGAGCTCAGCGCAATGTCGCTTCTGGAACACTCACAACAACTTGTGCTCCATCGCGTACTTCACCAGTTCCGCCAGCGAGGTGACATTGAGCTTCTGCATCAGCCGCGCCTTGTGGGTGCTGATGGTCTTGTTGCTCAGCGCCAGTTGCTGGGCAATATCGTTGACGTTAGCGCCCTGGGCCAGGCGCTCGAACACCGAGAATTCGCGCTCAGACAGCAATGAATGCAGCGGCCGGGCATCGGTGAGGCCGACCTCGAAGACCATGCGGTCAGCCAGGTCCGGATCGATGTAACGCCCGCCACCGGCGACCCGACGAATCGCGGTGAGCAGCAATGCCGGATCGCTGTCCTTGGTGGCGTAGCCGGCAGCGCCGACTTTCAGCGCCCGCGCTGCCATCTGCGCTTCGTCGTGCATCGACAGCACCAGGATCGCCGGTGGGTTGTTCAAGGCGCGAATCCGCGGGATCGCCTCCAGGCCATTGACCCCGGGCATGGAAATATCCAGCAGCACCACCTCGCACGCGGTATGGCGCAAGGTTTCCAGCAGCTGTTCGCCATTGCCGGCCTCCCCTGCTACCTGCATATCCTTGGCCAGGCCGATCAACTGCTTGATGCCTTCACGGACAATGGTGTGGTCTTCGGCAACCAGTACTCGAATCACGCAATGCTCCTAATCCAGGGGGATGGCCACGCTCAGGCTGGTGCCCTCGCCCGGCTCGCTTTCCAGGGCCATGCTGCCACCGAGCATCAGCACCCGCTCACGCATACCGACCAGGCCAAAGGACGTTGGCCGACTTTGCTCAAGGACAAACCCTACGCCATCATCGATCACCGTCAGGCGCAGGGTCTGGCCATCGAGGCTCAGGCTGATCTGCACAGTATGCGCCTGGGCATGGCGCATGACATTGGTCAGCGCCTCTTGCAGGATGCGGAACAGGCCAATGGCCTTGGCATCACTCAAGGGTGGCAGATTCTCCGGTACCTGCACCAGGCAGGGGATCTGCGTGCGCGCCTCGAAACGCCGGGCCTGCCACTCGATGGCCGAAGCAATGCCGGCATCGAGGATCGGCGGGCGCAAGGCGGTGGCCACATCGCGCACCAGCTGGAACAGCTGGGCGATCAGGCGCTTCATGCTGCCCAGGCGCTCGTTGAGGCCGGGGTCCAGTTCGGCGTAGGCCAGTTCGCACATGGATGTTTCAAGCTTGAGCACCGTGAGCATCTGCCCCAGCTCATCGTGCACTTCCCGGGCAATACGGGCTTTTTCTTCCTCGCGAACGCTTTCCAGGTGCGCCGACAGTTCGCGCAGTTGCTCCTGTGAACGGGCAAGCTCGAGTTCGACGCGCTTGCTCTGGCTGATGTCCCAGACCACTCCGTCCCAGACCACCCGGCCATCCGCCAGGGTGCGGGTACTGGCCTTGATGTCGGCCCAGCGCTGCTCGCCCTGGCGGGTCAGGATCCGCCCTTGCCAGGACCAGTCGCTGTCAGTGGCCAGGGCCAGGTCCTGGACCCGGTGGTAATCGGCGCGGTCGTCAGGGTGCACCAGGTTGCGCAGGCCCATGTCCGGATGCTGCAACGCCGCAGGCGCATAGCCCACCAGGGCTTCACTGCCTTCACTGATGTAGGGGAACTCCAGCTCGCCTTCGGCCGGGTTGCGTTCAAGGCGAAACACCAGGCCGGGTACGTTGCCGGCAATACCCTTGAGCCGTGCCTCGCTCTCGCGCAGCGCCGCCAGGGCGCGCCTGCGTTCGGTGACATCGGCAAGAAACACCACCAGGTATTCGGCATCACGAAAGCGCAGAAAGCTCAGCGACACATCCACCGGCAGCAGGCTGCGATCGGCACGCAGGCACCGGGTTTCAAAATGCTGCGGGGCTTCATCGCTGGCACGGGCACGCTTCCACAGATCGAGCCAGCGGTCCATGTGCAGGTTCGGCTCGAAATCAATCAGCGGCCGATCGATCAGCGCCCCCGAGGGGTATCCGAGCATGCTTTCGGCGGCCCGGTTGGCATAGCGCACATGGCTGTCCCAGTTGACCCAGAGAATGCCCACGGTGCTCTGGTCGATGGAAAACTGGCTCAGGCGCAAGGCTTCTTCGCGGGCCTGGCGCTGGGCCAGGGTGTCGCGGGTGGCCAATAGACTGTGCTCGAGCTGCTGTAGTTGCCGACGCTGCCAAATGACGATGGCCACGCAACTGAGCAGCAGCGCCGCCAGCAACAGACCCAGGTTCTGCCAAAAGCCCGGGGATTCGCTCAGGCGCGGGTATTTAGGCTCCAGCCAGCGCTGGTGGAGTTGCTCCAGGTCCTTGGCCGGAACGGCCTGCAGGCCGCGCTCAAGAATCTCGGCCAGCTCCGGCCAGTCCCGGCGCGAGCCGACCCGCAGCAACTGCGGCAGGCCGATATCACCGACCACCACCAGCTCGCTGAATTCACTTTCCCGAGACAGACGGCTCAACTGCGCTTCATCTACCACGGCAAACCGCGCCTGTTCGCTTAGCACCAGCTGCAACGCCTGGCGCTCCTGAGGCACGCCTTGCAGGTTGAGGTTGGTGTAGGTGGCACGCAGGTAGTCGGCGACAGTGCTGGGCATGCGCACGGCGACCCGATCGGTACTGGCGAGCTTCTCCAGATCAACCGCCACCGCGCCAGTACGCGGGCCGACAATCAATTGCGGCACGCGCATGTAGGGATCGCTGAACAACCATAGGCGCAGGCTGGCAGGTGTCTGGGTCAGACCCGGGGCCAGATCGACTTCGCCGGCCTGCAGCGCATGCTCAAGGGCAGCCTGATCGGTAAAGTTGCGCCAGGTAAGGTCCAGCCCCAGCGAACGGCCAAGCCAGTTCATCAGCTCGACGTTGACCCCATAGAGCTGCTGCAGGCGCCGGTCGAACTGGGCAAAAGGTGCCTGCAGCACCAGCCCGACGCGCAGGCTGCGGTGTTGCTCAAGCCATTGCTGCTGGGCCGGCTCCAGCACAACCTGCGCAGGCGCGGCAGGCGAAGCTGCCCCTGTGATCAAGGGCAGGCAAAAACAGCCGATAAGCAACAGGCAGCGCAAAAGCTTCATCTGCACTCTCATCAAGGGTAGGACGGCCACCGAGCATGGCCGTCCTGAGCAAATACTATTAGGCTGCCGGTATTAATCTGGCCTGGATCGATCCATGTTCGCACTTTATCGCACGACGCTGCCGGCGTTATGCCTGTCACTGATACTACCTTGTACCGCACAAGCAGCCGCTGGCGAAACGCCAGAAGCGGCTGCCGACAGCAAACCTGCCGCAGTCGAACGCCAACCGCTGGCCGAACGCAGCCAGGAAGACGCCCAGGCCCTGGAACGCCAGGTTCCTGCAGCCGAACAGCAAACCCTGCAGGCTGGCAGCGACAGCTTCCTGGCCCTGTGGAAACCGGCCAACACTGCCGAACCCGAAGGCGCCCTGATCATTCTTGCCGGTGCTGGCGAAAATGCCGACTGGCCGAAAACCGTCGGCCCGCTGCGGCGCAAGTTTCCCGATGCCGGTTGGCACAGCCTGAGCCTGGCCCAGCCGGATTTGCTTGCCAGCGCCCCGCAGGCGCGCGTCGAAGTGCCCCCGGCAGTGGAAAAAAAGGCCGAGCCAGGCGAAAGCGCACCGGCCAAGGACACCCCGGCCAATGCCAACGCCAGTATCGAGCAGGCCACGGCAGCCGAAAGCGAGAACAGCGAAAGTACCGAACAAGCGAGGGCGCCGGTCGACGATGACAAGGCCGATGCCGAGCGCATCTTCGCCCGCCTCGATGCGGCCGTTGCCTATGCCCAGCAACAGAACGCCCGCAGCATTGTCCTGCTCGGTAACGGCAGCGGCGCCTACTGGGCAGCGCGTTACTTGAGCGAACGGCAACCGGCCCAGGTGCAGAAGCTGGTGATGGTCGCCGCACAAACACCGGCCCAGGCCGAACAGAGCCTGGACAGCCTGGCGCCGAGCCTCAAGGTAGCCACCGCAGATTTCTTCTACGCCACCCTGCCCCAGGCCAGGCGCGCCGCCGAGCAGCGCCTGCAAGCCAGTAAACGCTTGAAGGACGCCAACTACCGGCAGGTCAGCCTGACCGCCATGCCAGGCAACAGCGCGGCGGAACAGGAGCAATTGTTCCGCCGCATCCGCGGCTGGCTCAGCCCGGAAAAACTCGACTAGAAGCCACGGCGTTTACGGATGACGGCGTAGGCCTGATGCAGTTCGCGGGTTCGTTCGGTGGCCTCGCGAACCTGCGCGGGGCTTGCGCCATTGCCCACCAGCTTGTCCGGATGATGACGGCTGAGCAGGCGCCGGTAGGCTTGCTTGATTTGCCCGGCTTCGCTGTCGGCGCTGACCCCAAGCATGCGCAAGGCTTGTGGATAACCCAGCGTGCCATCGGCCAGCACAGCCTTTTGCGGCTCATAGTCCAGCGCCAGGGCCTGGACCTTGGCTGCCGACCAGCCAAGGGCCTGGCCCCACGCCAGCAGCAGCTCGCGTTCATGCCGGCCAGCCTGGCCATCAGCCCAGACCATGCGCCAGCATGCGCGCAACATGCCTTCGGCGGCATGCGGCTGTTGCTTGAGGCGGCGCAGATGAACACCCAGGCGCTCCTTGCCAGCCTTGCCACGATTGAACGCGGCGATGGCGCGGCGCCTGGCCGGTTCGCTCATTTCCAGGCGCTGCATCTCCACCCGTGCCTGCTGGATATGGCCATCGACCACCCGTCCGTCGCTCTTGGCCAGGCGCCCAAGCAGGACGAACAGTACCTCGTCGTCACGCAGCACCGGCCGCCCACCCAGGCGTTCACGCAGATGCGCCCAACTGTGCAACTGCAAACGGCGGTCCATCGCCTGGCCCAGCAACGCCCCCAGCAACGCCCCGGGAATACTGGCGATGGCAAAGCCTGCTCCGGCACCTATCACTGTGCTCGGCCACAACATGTCAGCGGCGCACAGCGAGCAGTTGCTCGACTTCGGCCAGCCGCTCCAGGGTGCCGACATCCACCCAGTGCCCGCTGAAATGCTCACCGCTGACCTGCCCGGCCGTCATCGCCTGGCGCAGCAACGGCGCCAGCTTGAAGGCGCCGGCCTGGCAGTCGGCGAACAGCTGTGGGGCGAGGACGGCGATACCGCTGTAGGTCAGGGTGTCGGCATCGGCGTTGGCATCGCTGACCTGGCCTCTATCCAGACAGAAGTCACCCTTGCCATGATGGCCAGGGTTATTCACCAGCACCAGGTGGGCCAGGCCGTCGAGGTGCTTCGGCAGGCGGGCGAAGTCGTACTCGGTCCAGATATCGCCATTGACCAACACAAAAGGCTCATCGCCCAGCAACGGCAGGGCTTTGAAGATACCGCCGCCGGTTTCCAGCGGCTCACCTTCGGGTGAGTAACTGATGTTCAGGCCCCAGCGCGAACCATCGCCCAGGTGATCTTCGATCTGCTGCCCGAGCCAGGCGTGATTGATTACCACATCCTTGAGGCCGGCCGCTGCCAACGCACGCAGGTGGTACTCGATCAGCGGCATACCGGCCACCGGCACCAGCGGCTTGGGGGTGTGCAGGGTCAGCGGTCGCATGCGCTCGCCTTTGCCTGCAGCAAGAATCATCGCTTTCATGGACGCGCTCCGGCTGCGGCCTGCAGGCTATCGATCAGCTCATCGAGTTCGGCCAGCTCCGGCCTGCGCGCGATCACTTCATCTATATAGGCAAAGAAGCGCGGTACATCGGCCAGGTAACGCGGCTTGCCGTCGCGGTGGCAGATGCGCGCAAAGATGCCGATGACCTTGAGGTGACGCTGCACGCCCATCAGGTCGCTGGCGCGGTGGAAGTCCTCGAAATCGGCCTGCACCGGGATGCCCTTGGCCTGGGCGCGCTGCCAGTAATCCTTGAGCCAGCCCTGCACGCGTGCCTGCGGCCAGCTCAGGAAGGCATCCTTGAACAGGCAGGTGATGTCATAGGTGACCGGCCCGTACACCGCGTCCTGGAAATCCAGCACGCCAGGGTTTGGCTCGCTGTCCATCAGGTTGCGTGGCATATAGTCGCGGTGCACCAGCACCTTTGGCTGGGCCAGGGCGCTGTCGATCAACAGGCTGCTGATACGCTGCCAGGCGGCCAGTTGCGCATCGGTAAAGCCCAGGCCCAGTTCACGGCCGACGTACCACTCGGGAAACAGCTCAAGCTCGCGGCGCAACAGGGCCACGTCGTAGCTTGGCAGCGGCGCGTTCATCGGCAACTGCTGGAAGGCCAGCAGCGCATCAATGGCGTCGTTGAACAGGCGATCGGCGTTCTCGGCGTTGATCACATCGAGGTAGGTCTGGGTGCCCAGGTCGCTGAGCAACAGGAAACCACGTTCAAGGTCCTGGGCATGAATGACCGGAACATTGACCTCGGCCGTGGCCAGCAAGTGGGCAATATCAACGAATGGCCGGCAGTTTTCCTGCGGCGGTGGCGCATCCATGACAATAAAGCTGTGGCCTTCGGCCTGCCAGCGGAAGTAGCGGCGAAAGCTCGCATCGCTGCTGGCGGCGGTCAGGCTACCCGCGGGAACCGTGCCCCAGCCCTGTTTATGGAACAGATTTGCCAGCTGCTCGGCGAGCCAGACATTCAGGTGTTGCAAGCGTACATCGTGATCGGGCATTACAAGGGTCTCCGACGGCCCTAGCCGTCAAGCGGGTCATGCTTTATTATCCAGCATCTTTTTCAGACCATCGAGAGGCGTGCGGCCCCACACGCGGGCAGATGGCACGCAGGAAGCCCGGACTAATAAGATGGCATTGAAATCCCCCGCGTTTCGTAAAAAATTCCCGTTGCTGGTCACCGGCGGTTTGCTGGCGATGCAACCTCTGGCCACCCCATACGTGGTTGCCGCAGAGCAGTTCGACTGCCAAGTGTCTGCTGCCGGAGGCTGGGACTGCAAGCCCAAAACCCCTGCCGCCGCACTGCCGCCGCGCCCGGTGCACGCCGGGGCGGCCGCCAGCTCGTCCGGTGAAACGCCAGCCGGCTCCGGCGAGGTCGCCCAGGAGCAGGCTCAAGGTCCGGTGCTGGTCACCGAAGCCAAAGGCCGCGTGCTGAAATCCCGTAGCCCCGATGCCAGCCACCTGGATTGGGTCCCTCGTGACCAGCTCACTCCAGCCCAGCTCGCCGAAACCGGGCCTTACTGCGCCGGTGCCTACATCGAGCCGACCCGTCCGGGCATGACCGACACCACGCCCAAAGACGAGTCGCCGACTTTCATCGGTGCCAAGGTTTCGCGCTACCAGCAGGAGCAGCAGATCGCCACCCTCGCCGGTGACGTGGTCATGCGCCAGGGCAGCATGCAGGTCGAGGCCGACGAGGCCAACCTGTACCAGGCCGAGAACCGTGGTGAGCTGAGCGGCAATGTGAAGATTCGCGACAACGGTTCGCTGGTGGTCGGCGATCACGCCGACATCCAGCTCGACACCGGTGAAGCCAAGGTCGATAACGCCGAATACGTGATGCACAAATCGCGCATCCGCGGCAGCGCCCTATACGCCAAGCGTGCTGAAAACGCCATCATCCGCCTCAAGGACGGTACCTACACCACCTGTGAGCCGAACAGCAACGCCTGGCAGCTCAAGGGCAACAACATCACCCTGAACCCGGCCACCGGCTTCGGTACCGCGACCAACGTCACCCTGCGGGTCAAGGATTTCCCGGTGTTCTACACACCGTACATCTACTTCCCGATCGATGACCGCCGCCAGTCCGGTTTCCTGCCGCCGTCGTTCAGCACCAGCAGCGATACCGGCTTCATGCTGGTCACGCCGTACTACTTCAACCTGGCGCCGAACTACGACGCCACCTTGTATCCACGCTACATGGCCAAGCGCGGCATGTTGATGGAAGGTGAGTTCCGCTACCTGACCAAGTCCAGCGAAGGACAGTTCGGTGGCGCCTACCTGAATGACAAGGATGATGACCGCAAGCTGCAGACGGACTACAAAGATCAGCGCTGGATGGTCAACTGGCAGCACAAGGGCGGCCTCGACGAGCGCCTGATGACTGAAGTCGACTACACCGACTTCAGCGACCCGTTCTACTTCCAGGACCTGGAATCGGATCAGATCGGTGTCGAAAGCCGGGACTTCGTCAATCAGCAAGGTGCGTTGACCTATCGCGGCGATACCTACACCGCGCGGCTGAACGTGCAGGCTTTCGAGCTGGCGACCATTTCGCAGATCACCCCGTATGACCGCCTGCCGCAGGTCACTTTCAACGGCATGCTGCCTTACCACCCGGGCGGGATGAACTTCACCTACGAATCCGAGGCTGTACGCTTCGAGCGTGATCTGAAGAACGGCACTGTCTTCGACAAGGACGGCAAGCTCGATACCAGCGTTCGCGCTGACGGTGGCCGCATCGACCAGAACATCACCGGCCTGGCCCGAGCCAACGGTACTCGCCTGCACCTGGCGCCGACCATCAGCCTGCCGATGGAAGCAAGCTATGGTTATGTACGGCCATCGCTGAAGTACGCCTACACCCACTACGACCTTGACCTCGACAGTCAGGGCAAGGCCCAGGCGCCAGGCCAGCCACGCGAATTCGGCCGGTTCAATTCTACGCAGGATCGCGATGTTCCGATCGTCAGCGTCGACAGCGGGCTGTACTTCGACCGCAGCACCCAGTGGTTCGGCAAGAACTACACCCAGACCCTGGAACCACGTCTGTACTACCTGTACGTCCCGTACAAGAACCAGATGGACATCCCGGTCTTCGATACCAGCGAGTACACCTTCAACTACGCCTCGCTGTTTCGCGACAACCGTTTCAGTGGCAACGACCGTATCGGCGACGAGAACAAGCTGTCGCTGGGCGTGACCAACCGCTGGATCGAAGAGAACGGCTTTGAACGTCAGCGCCTTAGCGTTGGCCAGGCCCTGTACTTCAAGGACCGCAAGGTTCAGTTGCCTGGCATTGCCTACAAGGACCGTCAGGACGCCCAGTCGGACGTTTCCCCGTACGCACTGGAATACGAATACCGCTTCAACCGCGACTGGCGCTTCAATTCCGATTTCAACTGGGATCCGGACAGCCGCAGCACCCGTTCGGGCAGCGCGATGTTCCATTACCAGCCTGAAGACAACGTCAACAAGGTGGTCAACCTCGGTTACCGCTACCGCAACGACATGGTCATCTACAACAGCGCCACTGGTCGCTGGCAGGTAGGTGGTGGCGACTATGGCCAGCCGGGTGACGCGAACTACATCAAGGACTACTACAAGATCCAGCAGCATGACTTCTCGGTCATGTGGCCGATCGTTCCGCAGTGGACCGCGATCGCGCGCTGGCAGCATGACTACAACCGCAACCGCACGCTGGAAGCCTTCGGTGGTTTCGAATATGACAACTGCTGCTGGAAGCTGCGTCTGATCAACCGTTACTGGATCGATTACGACGATTACAGCCAGGCAATTCCGCAAAACGAAAAAGGCGACCACGGCGTCTTCCTGCAGATTGTGCTGAAAGGCCTCGGCGGCGTAGTGGGCAACAAGGTCGAGTCTTTCCTCGACCAGGGCATTCAAGGTTATCGTACTCGTGAAGACCAAGCTTACTGATTGTCTGCGCCCGCTGTTGCTGGGCGCGGTATTGCTGACCGGCACGGCGCACGCCGCCGTGCAACCCCTGGACAGCGTTGTGGCCATCGTCGACAACGACGTGGTGATGAAAAGCCAGCTGGACAGCCGCGTACGCGAAGTCCAGCAGACCATCGCCAAGCGTGGCGGCCAGGTGCCGCCCGCCGGTGTCCTGGACCAACAGGTGCTCGAGCGCCTGATCGTCGAGAACCTGCAACTGCAGATCGGCGATCGCTCGGGCATCCGCATCACCGACGAAGAACTGAACCAGGCCATCGGCACCATTGCCCAGCGCAATGGCATGAACCTGGAGCAGTTCCGCGCCGCTTTGGCCCACGACGGCCTGTCGTACGAAGATGCCCGCGAGCAGGTTCGACGCGAGATGATCATCAGCCGCGTGCGTCAGCGCCGGGTTGCCGAGCGCATCCAGGTCTCGGAGCAGGAAGTGAAAAACTTCCTCGCCTCGGAGCAAGGCCAGATGCAACTGTCGGAAGAATGGCGCCTGGCCAATATCCTGATCCCAACCCCGGAAAGCGCCAACTCGGCGCAGATCCAGGCGGCCGCGCAAAAGGCTGGTGAGGTCTACTCGCGCCTGAAAAGCGGTGCCGACTTCGGCCAGATGGCAATCGCCAGCTCCGCCAGCGAAAACGCCCTGGAAGGCGGCGAAATGGGCTGGCGTAAAGCCGGTCAGCTGCCGCCGGAGCTCGCCAAGCTGCTCAGCAGCCTGAGCGTTGGTGACGTGACTCAGCCACTGCGTATTCCTACCGGTTTCCTCATCATCAAGATGCAGGAAAAACGCGGCGGCGGTGGTGCCACCATGCGCGACGAAGTGCATGTCCGCCACATCCTGATCAAGCCAAGCGAGATTCGCAGCGAAGCGGCGACCAAGGAACTGGCGCAACGGCTGTATGACCGCATCCAGAACGGCGAAGATTTCGCCACGCTGGCCAAGAGCTTCTCCGAAGACCCTGGCTCGGCACTCAATGGCGGCGATCTCAACTGGATCGATCCAAGCGCCCTGGTGCCAGAGTTCCGCGAAGAAATGGCCAACGCCCAACAGGGCCAGGTGACCAAGCCATTCAAGACCCAGTATGGCTGGCACGTGCTCGAAGTGCTGGGCCGCCGCGCCACCGACAGCACCGAACAGGCCCGCGAGCAACAAGCGATGAACGTACTGCGCAACCGCAAGTACGATGAAGAACTGCAGACCTGGCTGCGTCAGATCCGTGACGAAGCCTACGTCGAAATCAAGCTTCCTGGCGCCGATCAGGCCGCGCAGTGAAACCGCAGCGCTTCGCCCTCACACCCGGCGAGCCGGCCGGCATAGGTCCTGACCTGTGCCTGCTGCTCGCCACGCAAGCCCAGCCGCACCCCCTGATTGCCATTACCAGCCGTGACCTGCTCGCCGAGCGGGCCACGCAGCTGGGCGTGGCCGTCACGCTGCTGCCGGTGAGCCTCGACGCCCTCCCCGACCAGCCCGCTCCGGCAGGCAGCCTGTATGTCTGGGACACGCCGCTGCAAAACCCGGTGGTTGCCGGCCAGCTGGACAAAGCCAACGCCGCATTCGTCCTGCAAACCCTCACCCGCGCCGGGCAAGGCTGCCTGGACGGGCATTTCGCCGGGATGATCACCGCACCGGTGCACAAGGGCGTGATCAACGAAAGCGGTATCGCCTTTTCCGGGCACACCGAGTTTCTCGCCGACCTGACCAACACCGCGCAAGTGGTGATGATGCTGGCGACCCGCGGCCTGCGCGTGGCCCTGGTGACCACGCACCTGCCGCTGCGCGAGGTTGCCGACGCCATCACCAGCGAGCGCCTGGAGCGCGTCACGCGGATCCTGCATGCTGACCTGCAACACAAGTTCGGCATAGCCAACCCGCGCATCCTGGTCTGCGGCCTCAACCCGCATGCCGGCGAGGGTGGCCACCTGGGCCACGAAGAAATAGACACCATCGAACCGACATTGGCGCGCCTGCGCAGCGAAGGCATGGACCTTCGCGGCCCGTTGCCCGCCGACACCCTGTTTACCCCCAAATATCTGGAGCACTGCGATGCAGTGCTGGCGATGTACCACGACCAGGGCCTGCCCGTGCTCAAGTACAAAGGCTTCGGCGCTGCGGTCAACGTGACCCTGGGCCTGCCGATCATCCGCACCTCGGTCGACCACGGCACCGCCCTGGACCTGGCCGGCAGCGGCAAGATCGACACCGGCAGCCTGCAGGTCGCCCTGGAAACCGCCTACCAGATGGCCGAGACCCGAAAATGACCGAGCAATACCAACACAAGGCGCGCAAGCGCTTTGGCCAGAACTTCCTGCACGACGCCGGGGTCATCGACCGCATCCTGCGCTCGATCCACGCCAAGGCCGGCGAGCGCATGCTGGAAATCGGCCCGGGCCAGGGCGCCCTGACCTCCGGCCTGCTGGCCAGCGGCGCGCAGCTGGACGTGGTCGAGCTGGACAAAGACCTGGTACCGATCCTCAACCAGCAGTTCGCTAACCGCGACAACTTTCGCCTGCACCAGGGCGATGCACTGAAGTTCGACTTCACCACCCTCGGCGCTGCCCCCCACAGCCTGCGCGTGGTTGGCAACCTGCCGTATAACATCTCGACGCCACTGATCTTCCACCTGCTGGCCAACGCCGAGCTGATCCGCGACATGCATTTCATGCTGCAGAAGGAAGTGGTCGAGCGCCTGGCCGCAGGCCCTGGCGGTGGTGACTGGGGCCGTCTGTCGATCATGGTGCAGTACCACTGCCGGGTCGAACACCTGTTCAACGTCGGTCCCGGCGCGTTCAACCCGCCGCCCAAGGTCGATTCAGCGATCGTGCGCCTGGTGCCACACGAAACCCTGCCGTTCCCGGCCAAGGACCATCGCCTGCTCGAACGCATCGTTCGCGAAGCCTTCAACCAGCGCCGCAAAACCCTGCGCAACACCCTCAAGGCCCTGCTCAGCAGCGACGCCATTGAAGCTGCCGGCGTCGATGGCAGCCTGCGCCCCGAGCAACTCGACCTCGCCGCCTTCGTGCGCCTGGCCGACAAGCTGGCCGAGCAACAGGGCGCCGCGTAACCTGCGCCATAGGCCAGTCATGCCCGCATGACTGGCCGGCTACCCCGCCGATAGCCTAGACTGACGCCATCGCCGTATCCGCGTCTGTTGCCAAGGCCCCTTGCATGTCTGATCCCCGTTACCAGATCGACGTCAGCGTCGTGACCCGCTTTCTCAAAGAACAATCCGACCCCGAAAACGACCGTTTCGCCTTCGCCTATACCATTACGGTGAAGAACAATGGCTCTGTGACCGCCAAGCTGATGTCACGACACTGGCTGATCACCAACGGTGATGGCCATGTCGAAGAGGTCAAGGGCGCCGGTGTGATCGGCCAGCAACCGGCCATTGAGCCCGGGCAAAGCCACACCTACAGCAGCGGCGCGGTGATCAGCACCAAAGTCGGCACCATGCAGGGCAGCTATCAGATGTTTGCCGAGGACGGTAAGCGTTTCGACGCCGTCATTGCCCCATTCCGCCTCGCCGTCCCCGGAGCCCTGCACTGATGGCGGTATACGCAGTCGGAGACCTGCAAGGCTGCCTGCAGCCGCTCAAGTGCCTGCTCGAACGGGTGAGATTCGATCCAAAGGTCGACCGCCTGTGGCTGGTCGGTGACCTGGTCAACCGCGGCCCGGAATCGCTGGAAACCTTGCGCTTCCTTTATTCCATCCGCGAATCGCTGGTGTGCGTACTGGGCAACCATGACCTGCACCTGCTGGCCGCCTGGCACAACATCGAGCGCCTGAAAAAAAGCGACACCCTGCGCGAAATTCTCGATGCGCCAGATGCTGGCGAACTGCTCGACTGGCTGCGCCGGCAAAAGCTGCTGCATTACGACGAGCAGCGCGGCGTAGTGCTGGTGCACGCCGGCATCCCGCCGCAGTGGACCCTGGGCAAGGCCCTGGAGCTGGCAGGCGAAGTTGAGGAAGCGCTGCGCGACGACAATCGCTTCAAGCCCTACCTCGATGGCATGTACGGCAACGAGCCGAACAAGTGGAGCAAGGACCTGAGCGGCGTCACCCGCCTGCGGGTGATCACCAACTACTTCACCCGCATGCGCTTTTGCACCAGCGAAGGCAAGCTCGACCTCAAGGGCAAGGAAGGCGCCGACACCGCCCCGCCCGGCTACAAGCCCTGGTTCGCCCACAAGGGCCGCCGCTCACGGCATGTGAAGATCATCTTCGGCCATTGGGCCGCCCTTGAAGGGCGCTGCAAGGAGCCCGGGGTGATCGCCCTGGACACCGGCTGCGTCTGGGGTGGCGCGATGACCCTGTACAACGTCGATACCGGCGCATTGCAGCGCTGTGAATGCACCGAGCAAGGCACCCCGCGCACGCAGCCTGCGTCCGCACAACCGGCTAGAATGAACGACCAGTCCTGAAGGAAACCGTACCCATGAGCGAATTCAAACGCATCCCTCCCGAGCAGGCCCAGGCGCTGCGCGAGCAAGGTGCGGTCGTGGTCGATATTCGCGACCCGCAAGCCTTTGCCGCCGGCCACATTACCGGCGCAAGCCACCTGGACAATCACTCGGTAGCGGACTTCATCCGCACTGCCGATCTCGATGCCCCCACCGTAGTGGTCTGCTATCACGGTAACTCCAGCCAGAGCGCTGCCGCCTACCTGATCAGCCAGGGCTTTTCCGACGTCTACAGCCTCGACGGCGGCTTCGAGCTGTGGCGTGGCACCTACCCTGCAGAAACCGCCCAAGGCACTGCCGAATAATTTTTTTCATCTCTCGCAGCCCGCGTCCTGTGCGGGCTCGCGCCTGGCCAGACGAACGGTCATGGCGAACTTCATGTACAACCGCCCTTGACCTCCCCGATAACGAACTATCCTTAAGCGCAGGCCATCCAAAAAGGGGAGAGCCGGTACACCGGCGTGCGGGTCATCGGTAGCGAGTTCTAGGTGTTCTGGGGGGTATACAGCAATCGGCGGTGTCGATTGCATGCCAGCATCAGCTGACTGATCCGGCGTCGGCTCCACGTATCGAGCGAGGTGACGTCATGAGTATTTTTAGCCACTTCCAACAACGTTTCGAGTCCACCCGTCAGGAAGAACTTTCGCTGCAAGAGTACCTTGAGCTCTGCAAAAGCGATCGCAGCGCTTATGCGTCGGCGGCCGAACGCCTGTTGATGGCTATCGGCGAGCCGGAACTGGTCGACACCTCGAACAACTCAAGGCTGTCGCGCATTTTCTCCAACAAGGTGATCCGCCGTTATCCGGCCTTTGAAGACTTCCATGGCATGGAAGAATGCATCGACCAGATCGTGTCGTATTTCCGCCATGCCGCCCAAGGCCTGGAAGAGAAGAAACAGATCCTTTACCTGCTGGGCCCGGTGGGCGGTGGTAAATCGTCCCTGGCCGAAAAGCTCAAACAATTGATGGAGAAGGTGCCCTTCTATGCCATCAAGGGCTCGCCGGTATTCGAATCGCCCCTGGGGCTGTTCAACGCCGCTGAAGACGGCGCCATTCTCGAAGAAGACTTCGGCATTCCACGACGCTACCTGAACACCATCATGTCGCCCTGGGCGACCAAGCGACTGGCCGAGTTCGGGGGCGACATCAGCCAGTTCAAAGTGGTCAAACTCTACCCGTCGATCCTCAACCAGATTGCCGTGGCCAAAACCGAACCGGGTGATGAAAACAACCAGGACATTTCCGCCCTGGTCGGCAAGGTCGACATCCGCAAACTCGAGGAATATCCGCAGAACGACGCCGACGCCTACAGCTACTCGGGCGCACTGTGCCGGGCCAACCAGGGCCTGATGGAATTCGTCGAGATGTTCAAGGCGCCAATCAAGGTTCTGCACCCGCTGCTCACGGCAACCCAGGAAGGTAACTACAACAGTACCGAAGGCCTTGGGGCGATCCCCTACTCCGGGATCCTGCTGGCTCACTCCAACGAATCGGAATGGCACAGTTTCCGCAACAACAAGAACAACGAAGCCTTCATCGACCGTATCTACATCGTCAAGGTGCCGTACTGCCTGAGGGTCAGCGACGAGATCAAGATCTACGACAAGCTGCTGTTCAACAGCTCGCTGGCCAAGGCCCATTGCGCGCCAGACACCCTGAAGATGCTCGCCCAGTTCACCGTGCTGTCACGGCTCAAAGAGCCGGAAAACTCGAACATCTACTCGAAAATGCGGGTGTACGACGGCGAAAACCTCAAGGACACCGATCCCAAGGCCAAGTCGATCCAGGAGTACCGCGACGCCGCTGGAGTGGACGAAGGCATGAACGGCCTGTCGACCCGCTTCGCCTTCAAGATCCTCTCCAAGGTGTTCAACTTCGACCCTCACGAAATTGCCGCCAACCCGGTGCACCTGCTGTATGTGCTGGAGCAGCAAATCGAACAGGAACAGTTCCCGGCCGAAGTGCGCGAACGCTACCTGCGCTACCTCAAAGAGTACCTGGCACCGCGCTACATCGAGTTCATCGGCAAGGAAATCCAGACCGCTTACCTGGAGTCCTACAGCGAGTACGGGCAAAACATCTTCGACCGTTACGTGCTGTATGCCGACTTCTGGATTCAGGACCAGGAGTATCGCGACCCGGAAACCGGCGAGATCCTCAACCGCATCGCCCTCAACGAAGAGCTGGAGAAGATCGAGAAGCCGGCCGGCATCAGCAATCCGAAGGATTTCCGCAACGAAATCGTCAACTTCGTGTTGCGCGCCCGGGCCAACAACAACGGCAAGAACCCGACCTGGCTCAGCTACGAAAAACTGCGGGTGGTGATCGAGAAGAAAATGTTCTCCAACACCGAGGACCTGCTGCCGGTCATCAGCTTCAACGCCAAGGCCAGCAAAGAGGATCAACAAAAGCACAACGACTTCGTCACCCGAATGGTGGAACGCGGTTACACAGACAAGCAAGTTCGGCTGCTCTCGGAATGGTACCTGCGAGTCAGAAAATCGCAATAAGCGCCAAGCTGCAAGCTGTCAGCTGCAAGTCGCGCACGTAGGTCAAATACGTGTCGGCTTGCGGGGGCAGCGGTGATCCAACTTGAAGCTTGAAGCTTACAGCTTGCAGCTACCGCCTACTCCCGGAGGGGCCTATGAGCTATGTGATCGACCGACGCCTGAACGGCAAGAACAAGAGCACGGTCAACCGCCAGCGCTTTTTGCGGCGTTACCGTGACCATATCAAGAAGGCCGTCGAGGAGGCCGTGAGCCGCCGCTCCATCACCGATATGGAGCATGGCGAGCAGATCAGCATTCCCGGTCGCGACATCGACGAGCCGGTGCTGCACCATGGCCGCGGCGGCAAGCAGACCGTGGTGCACCCTGGCAACAAGGAATTCACCGCGGGCGAGCATATCGCCCGTCCGCAAGGGGGCGGCGGGGGCGGCGGCCGCGGCAAGGCCGGCAACTCTGGCGAAGGCATGGACGAGTTCGTCTTCCAGATTACCCAGGAAGAATTCCTCGAGTTCATGTTCGAAGACCTCGAACTGCCCAACCTGGTCAAACGTCACCTGACCGGCACCGACACCTTCAAGACCGTGCGCGCCGGTATCAGCAACGAAGGCAACCCGTCACGCATCAACATCATCCGCACCCTGCGTTCAGCCCATGCCCGGCGTATCGCCCTGTCCGGCAGCAGCCGGGCAAAACTGCGTGAGGCGCAAGAAGAACTGGCGCGCCTGAAGCGCGAAGAACCGGACAACTTCGGCGATATTCAGGAAATTGAAGCGGAAATCGAGCGATTGAGCGCGCGCATCCACCGCGTGCCGTTCCTCGACACCTTCGACCTCAAGTACAACCTGCTGGTCAAGCAACCCAACCCCAGTTCCAAGGCGGTGATGTTCTGCCTGATGGACGTTTCCGGCTCCATGACCCAGGCCACCAAGGACATCGCCAAGCGCTTCTTCATCCTTTTGTACCTGTTCCTCAAGCGCAACTACGACAAGATCGAAGTCGTGTTCATCCGCCATCACACCAGCGCCCGCGAAGTAGACGAAGAGGAGTTTTTCTACTCTCGGGAAACCGGCGGCACCATCGTCTCCAGCGCCCTGAAGCTGATGCAGGAAATCATGGCCGAGCGCTATCCGGCCAATGAATGGAACATCTACGCCGCCCAGGCTTCAGACGGCGACAACTGGAACGACGACTCGCCGATCTGCCGCGAGATTCTTACCAAGCAGATCATGCCGTTCGTCCAGTACTACACTTACGTTGAGATCACCCCTCGCGAACATCAGGCATTGTGGTACGAGTATGAGCGTATCGGCGAAGCCTTTGCCGATACGTTCGCCCAGCAGCAGCTGGTGTCGGCCGGCGATATCTATCCGGTCTTCCGTGAACTCTTCCAGCGCAGGTTAGTGACATGACCGCTAGAGAGCAGAAGCGCCACCCTATTTCTACCGGGTCCGAATGGACATTCGAACTGATCCAGGCCTATGACCGGGAAATCAGCCGCCTGGCCGAGCGCTACGCCCTGGACACCTACCCCAACCAGATCGAGGTGATCACTGCCGAGCAAATGATGGACGCCTACGCCTCCGTCGGCATGCCGCTGGGCTATCACCACTGGTCCTACGGCAAACACTTTCTTAGCACTGAAAAGTCCTATAGCCGCGGTCAGATGGGCCTGGCCTACGAGATCGTGATCAACTCCGACCCCTGCATCGCCTACCTGATGGAAGAAAACACCATCTGCATGCAGGCCCTGGTGGTTGCCCACGCCTGCTACGGGCACAACAGCTTCTTCAAGGGCAACTACCTGTTCCGCACCTGGACCGACGCCAGCTCGATCATCGACTACCTGGTGTTTGCCAAGCAGTACATCACCCAGTGCGAAGAACGCCATGGCATCGATGCCGTCGAAGACCTGCTCGACTCCTGCCACGCGCTGATGAACTACGGTGTCGACCGCTACAAGCGGCCCTACCCGATCTCCGCCGAAGAAGAGCGGCGCCGCCAGAAGGAACGCGAAGAGCACCTGCAAAAACAGATCAACGACCTGTGGCGCACCATTCCCAAGGGCGCCGACAAGAACAGCGACCGCGACAACGCACGCTTCCCGGCCGAACCCCAGGAGAACATCCTCTACTTCATCGAGAAACACGCGCCGCTGCTCGAACCCTGGCAGCGTGAAATCGTGCGTATCGTGCGCAAGATCGCCCAGTACTTCTACCCACAGCGCCAGACCCAGGTGATGAACGAAGGCTGGGCAACCTTCTGGCACTACACCCTGATGAACGACCTGTATGACGAAGGCCTGGTGACCGAAGGCTTCATGATGGAGTTCCTGCAGTCGCACACCAGCGTGGTGTTCCAGCCAGGCTTCGACAGCCCCTATTACAGCGGCATCAACCCTTATGCCCTGGGCTTTGCGATGTACCGCGACATCCGCCGCATGTGCGAACACCCTACCGAAGAGGACCGCCGCTGGTTCCCCGACATCGCCGGCAGTGACTGGCTGTCGACCATCAAGTTCGCCATGAGCAGCTTCAAGGACGAAAGCTTCATTCTCCAGTACCTGTCGCCGACGGTAATCCGCGACCTAAAGCTGTTCAGCATCCTCGATGACGATCAGCGCGAAGACCTGCTGGTACCGGCCATCCACGACGAAAGTGGCTACCGGATCATCCGCGAGACCCTGGCCGCCCAGTACAACCTCGGCAACCGTGAACCCAACGTGCAGATCTGGAGCATCGACCGTCGCGGCGACCGCTCGCTGACCCTGCGCCACCAGCAACACGACCGCAAACCCCTGGGCGACTCAACCGAGGAGGTTCTCAAGCACCTGCACCGCCTCTGGGGCTTTGACATCCACCTGGAGACCCTGCAGGGCGAGCAGGTGATGAAAACCCACCATGTGCCGCCCAAAGGCGAGCACGGCGAAGCTGACTATGGTCGCCTGGACCTGGCGGTAGTGCACCTCTAGCACGCCCTCCGTTGCTGCCAGACAGGTTATCCTGTGGCATCAACGGAGGTTCTACATGCAGATCTACAAAGTCGGCGGCGCCGTACGCGACCGCCTGCTCGGCAGGCCGGTCAGTGATATCGACTGGGTCGTGGTCGGCGCCACGGCGGAACAAATGCAAGCCCTGGGCTATCGCCCGGTCGGGGCGGATTTCCCGGTGTTCCTGCACCCCAAAAGCGGTGAGGAATACGCCTTGGCGCGCACCGAGCGCAAGAGCGGACGCGGCTATGGCGGCTTCACCTTCCACGCCAGCCCCGAGGTTACCCTCGAGCAGGACCTGATCCGCCGCGACCTGACCATCAATGCCATGGCCGAGGACGACGAGGGCAATATCTGCGACCCGTATAACGGCCAGAAAGACCTAGAAGCCCGAATTTTGCGCCATGTTTCCCCGGCATTCGCCGAAGATCCCTTGCGCGTGCTGCGCGTCGCCCGCTTTGCCGCGCGCTATGCCGGCATGGGCTTTAGCGTGGCCCCGGAAACCATCGAGCTGATGCGCGAACTGGGAGATTCAGGCGAACTGCAAGCCCTGACCGCCGAGCGCAGCTGGAAGGAAATCGCCCGGGCGCTGATGGAGGACCAACCCCAGGTATTCATCCAGGTATTGCGCGATTGCGGCGCCCTCAAGCAACTGATGCCCGAGCTCGATGCGCTGTTCGGGGTGCCGCAGCCTGAGGCCCATCACCCGGAGATCGACAGCGGCATCCATACCCTCTCGGTGCTCGAGCAAGCCGCCCTGCACCAGCAGCCCCTGAGCGTGCGCTGGGCCTGCTTGCTGCACGACCTGGGCAAGGGCCTTACCCCAGAGGAAGAATGGCCACGGCACATCGCTCACGAGCAACGCGGGCTGAAGTTGATCAAGGCGGTGAACCAGCGCTTCAAGGCGCCCCGTGAATGCCAGGAACTGGCCTTGCTGGTCGGGGAATATCACACCCACTGCCACCGGGCCCTGGAACTGCGCGCCTCGACCTTGCTGGAGCTGCTGCAAAGCTTCGATGTGTACCGCCGGCCGCAGCGTTTCGAGGAGTTTATCGTCGCCTGCGAGATGGACGCCCGGGGCCGCAAGGGCCTGGAGCAACGTGATTATCCACAGGCTGATTACCTGCGCGGCGCAGCGGCGGCGGCGCGTGCAGTTCAGGTGCAACCGCTGGTGCAACGAGGGCTGACCGGGCAGGCGCTGGGCGAGGCGCTCAAGGGCGAGCGGCTGAAGGCGTTGAAGGCGTACAAGGACGACGCCAAGCGGTAATGCGTGTCGCCTTCATCGCTGGCAAGCCAGCTCCCACAGGGCCTGCCTACACCGGACCTTGTGGGAGCTGGCTTGCCAGCGATGGGGTCAAATCCTGGTTAGTTGTTGCCCACGCCACTCGAACGGTACCGGCGCCAGCACTTGCTCGATTTGCGCCTCGGCCCACAGCTGGCTCATGGTTTTGCCGGCACCCGGGTGCTTAAGCGCTGGCGCAATCAACGCCAGCGGCCACAACACGAATGCGTTCTTGAGAATCTCTGCCCGCGGCAATACCAGCCCGTCGAAGCTGCCATGCAGGTCGTTGTACATCAGCACGTCGATATCCAGCGGCAGGCCTTTGCGCTCGGGGGCGTAGCGGCCATTGTCGGCCTCGATGAACTTGAGCCGGCGATCCAGTTCCATCAGCGGCAGCTCGGTCAAACCGCTGACCACCAGGTTGAAGAACGGTCCGCTCTTGATGCCCACCGCCTGGCTTTCGAACACCGCCGAACAGTGCATGTCAGTGAGCATTTCGGCCAAGGCATCGAGCCCGGCGGTCAAGTGCCGCTCGCGCTCGATATTACTGCCCAGCCCGAG
Source organism: Pseudomonas sp. 2(2015) (assembly GCF_000955865.1). Classification (NCBI taxonomy): domain Bacteria; kingdom Pseudomonadati; phylum Pseudomonadota; class Gammaproteobacteria; order Pseudomonadales; family Pseudomonadaceae; genus Pseudomonas; species Pseudomonas sp. 2(2015). The sequence continues at coordinate 92,565 of NZ_JYOF01000012.1, read as the reverse complement.
GTAAACCCTGTTCAGAGACATCCGCGCTCGATCTCCACGCCGACCCCAGTGGCGGCCGGTACCGCGCCAGGCTTGGTCAGTTTCAGGCGCAACCAGGGAATCTGGAACTCGCTCATCAGCACCGCCGCCAGGCGCTCGGCGAAGGTTTCCACCAACTGGAACTCGGACTGCTCGGCAAACGCCTGGATGCGCGCCGACACGCTGGCGTAGTCCAGGGCCTTGGTCAGGTCGTCTCCGGCTGCGGCCGGGCGGTTATCCCAGGCAAAGCTCAGGTCCAGGCGCAGGCACTGGCGGATTCCGCGCTCCCAGTCATAGGCGCCGATCACGGTATCGACTTCCAGCCCCTCGATGAACACTCTGTCCAAGCACTTCTCTCCACAGCACGACAAGGGCGCGTTGCGCCGTTAGAATCAGGGCGTCCTCGCCCGGAATGGTTAGCATGTTTTGGTTACTGGCGCTGTGCGCCTACCTGCTTGGCTCTCTGTCCTTTGCCATCGTCCTCAGCCGCCTCAATGGCAGCCCGGACCCGCGCATGAGCGGTTCAGGCAATGCCGGTGCAACCAACATGCTGCGCCTGGCCGGCCGCAAACTGGCGGTCCTGACCCTGCTTGGCGACCTGTGCAAGGGCCTGCTGCCCGTGCTGGTCGCCAATCTTGCTGGCCTCGACCTGCAGCAACAGGCCTGGATCGGCGTGTGCGCGGTGATTGGCCATCTGTTTCCGGTGTACTTCCGCTTTCGCGGCGGCAAAGGTGTCGCCACCGCCGCCGGCATGCTGCTGGGGCTTTACCCGCCAGCCGCCTTGCTGGCCATCAGCGCCTGGCTGCTGACCTTCTACCTGACCCGCACCAGCTCGCTGGCGGCGCTGGTGGCAACGCCACTGACCCTGCCACTACTGGCCTGGCGCGAGCCGGAAGCGTTGCTGCCAATCAGCGTGCTGACCGTGCTGATCGTCTGGCGTCACCGCGGCAATCTACGCGACCTTTTCGCCGGACGCGAACGGCATTTCTGAATCCAGCGCATGAGCAACGCTCAGCTTCACAGCGGCGCCAGTTGCTCCATTGGCCAGCGCGCCTGCACGCTGATCGCCAGGCTTTCCTGCTGCCCGGCGGCCAGACGCTGGCAGCCGGCGTAGGCAATCATGGCGCCGTTATCGGTGCAAAACTGCGGCCGGGCGTAGTACACATTACCCTTGATGCCAGCCAACATGTCTTCCAGCGAAGCGCGCAAGGCCTTGTTGGCACTGACGCCGCCAGCGATCACCAGGCGCTTGAGGCCGGTCTGCTTGAGGGCTCGTTTGCACTTGATGGTCAAAGTCTCCACCACCGCCTGCTGGAAGGCCAGCGACACGTCGCAACGGGTTTGCTCACCGTCGTCCCCAGCACTCTGGCACTGCTGCCAGGTATTGAGGGCAAAGGTTTTCAGGCCGCTGAAGCTGAAATCCAGCCCCGGGCGGTCGGTCATCGGCCGCGGGAAGACAAAGCGCCCGGGCACGCCCTGGGTTGCCAGGCGAGCGATCTCCGGGCCACCCGGGTACGGCAGGCCGATCAGCTTGGCGGTCTTGTCGAAGGCTTCGCCGGCGGCGTCATCGAGGGTCTCGCCGAGCAACTCGTACTGACCGATACCGTCGACGCGCACCAACTGGGTATGCCCGCCCGACACCAGCAAGGCGACGAACGGGAACTCGGGTGGCTGCTCTTCGAGCATCGGCGCCAGCAGGTGACCTTCCATGTGATGCACGCCAAGCGCCGGAATCCCCCAGGCAAAGGCCAGGGCCTGGGCGCAGGAAGCGCCCACCAGGAGTGCGCCGACCAGGCCGGGGCCTGCGGTATAGGCGATGGCGTCGATCTCGGTGGCGACGCAGTCGGCTTCGGCCAGCACCTGGCGGATCAACGGCAGCATGCGCTTGACGTGATCACGCGAGGCCAGCTCCGGCACCACCCCGCCATAGACGCGGTGCAGGTCGATCTGACTGAACAATGCATCGGCCAAAAGGCCGCGTTCACTGTCGTATAATGCGACGCCGGTTTCGTCGCAGGATGTTTCCAATCCCAGTACTAGCATGGGTCCGTGCCTTGTTGAGGCTGAATTCGAAGGCGCGCATGATAGTCCCCGCTCCCGACGCCGACCAGCGGTTTTCGATCAGAGGCTTTGCATTCCGGTCGGCTAAGGGTTAACATCCGCAACCCTTAAAAACCGACGTTCTCCAGCGCACATTTTTGCCACGAGTTCGTTGACCCCGGTAATGAATGAAGGTAGCTCTGGATGCCAGCCGTCAAAGTTAAAGAGAATGAACCCTTCGACGTAGCTCTGCGTCGTTTCAAGCGCTCCTGCGAAAAAGCCGGTGTTCTGGCTGAAGTTCGTAGCCGCGAATTTTACGAGAAGCCGACTTCTGAGCGTAAGCGCAAAGCAGCAGCCGCTGTTAAACGTCACGCCAAGAAAGTTCAGCGCGAACAGCGCCGCGCCGTTCGTCTGTACTAATACAGACGTCCGTCGCAAGCTTCTGCCTCGCCCGGCCCACAGCCGGGCTGCCGGCAGTTGTTGCTTGATCCTTTGGCCTTCGGGCCCAAGGCGTCCTGTTGCCCTGCAGCATGGACAACCTGCCTGAATCGTCAGAACTGGCCGCAACGCCAGCTGTGCACGTCCTTCCTGACGAGCCTTCACCGGCTGCAGACGAGCACGTCTTTCCGTATTTTGTGTTACGCCATTCGACATCGCTCGAACGCGCAGCCGTTCCCGCCGCATTAGCGATTACACTTGCTTATCGCCTGATGATGAGAGTGCCATGGCCGGGCTGATTCCCCAGAGTTTTATCGACGACCTGCTCAACCGTACCGACATCGTCGATGTGGTGAGTTCGCGCGTGCAGCTGAAAAAAGCTGGCAAGAACCTCACGGCCTGCTGCCCGTTCCACAAGGAAAAGACCCCGTCCTTCAGCGTCAGCCCCGACAAACAGTTCTATTACTGCTTTGGCTGCGGCGCGGGCGGCAACGCCCTTGGCTTCATCATGGACCACGACAACCTGGATTTCCCCCAGGCCGTCGAGGAACTGGCCAAGGCCGCCGGCATGGAGATCCCCCGCGAAGAAAGCGGGCGTGCTCACAAACCCCGGCAACCAGTCGATTCACCGCTGTACCCGCTGCTTGAAGCCGCCGCCGAATTTTATCGCCAGGCGCTGCGCAGCCATCCGACGCGCAAATCCGCGGTCGACTACCTCAAGGGCCGCGGCCTGTCCGGCGAGATCGCCCGCGACTTCGGCCTGGGCTTTGCCCCGCCCGGCTGGGACAACCTGTTCAAACACTTGAGCAGCGATACCTTGCAGCAAAAGGCCATGATTGATGCCGGCCTGCTGATCGAGAACGCCGAGTCCGGCAAGCGCTACGACCGCTTCCGTGACCGGGTGATGTTTCCGATCCGCGACAGCCGTGGCCGGGTCATCGCCTTCGGCGGCCGGGTTCTGGGCGACGACAAGCCCAAGTACCTCAACTCCCCGGAAACCCCGGTGTTCCACAAGGGCCAGGAGCTGTACGGGCTGTACGAGGCGCGCAAGTTCAACCGCAACCTCGACGAGATCATCGTGGTCGAAGGCTACATGGACGTCATCGCCCTCGCGCAGCAAGGCTTGCGCAACGCGGTGGCAACCCTGGGCACGGCCACCAGCGAAGAGCACCTCAAGCGTCTGTTTCGCGTGGTGCCGAGCGTGCTGTTCTGTTTTGACGGCGACCAGGCCGGCCGCAATGCTGCCTGGCGCGCCCTGGAAGCAACGCTTTCGAGCCTGCAGGACGGGCGCAAGGCGCGCTTTCTGTTTTTGCCGGAAGGCGAAGACCCCGACACCCTGGTACGCGCCGAAGGCACCGATGCCTTCCGCGCGCGCATCAACCAGCATGCGCAGCCGCTGGCCGATTATTTTTTCCAGCAGTTGACCGAGGAAGCTGACCCGCGCTCGCTCGAGGGCAAGGCACACATGGCCACCCTCGCTGCACCGTTGATCGAAAAAGTGCCCGGGGCGAATCTTCGCGCCTTGATGCGCAACCGCCTCAAGGAAATCACCGGCCTGGACAACCAGCAGGTCGAACAACTGGCGCACACTGCACCGGCTGAAGCTCCACCCAGTTACGACCCGGGCATCGATTACGACGCGATTCCCGACTACACACCGGATTACGCTGATTTTCACCAGCCCGAGTACGCCGCACCACAACAGCAGTGGACACCGAACAAGGGCGGCAAGAAAAAGTGGGACGGCAAACCCTGGGACAAGAAGGGCAAGCCCTGGGAGCGCAATGGCCAGCGCCAGGATGCGCCACCACGGGTGCCGACCTCGGTAGAACCGCCGACCTTGAGCGCCCTGCGCACCTTGCTGCATCACCCGCAACTGGCGAAAAAGGTCGAAGATGCCAGCCAGCTGGCGGCCGAAGAACACGTCTATGCCCAGTTGCTGGTAGCCCTGCTCGAGGCGTTGCAAAAGAATCCTGAGCTACGCTCACTACAGCTGATCGCCCGCTGGCATGGCACCGAACAGGGCCGCCTGCTAAGGGCATTGGCAGAAAAGGAATGGCTGATCGATGCCGATAACCTTGAACAACAGTTTTTCGACACCATAACTAGCTTGTCCGCTCGCCAACGCGAGCGCAGCCTGGAACATCTGCTCAGGAAAGCACGTCAAAGTGACTTGAGCGCAGAGGAAAAAAATCAGCTGCGTGACCTGTTAAGCCGTAATGTTCCCGCACAAACCCCGACCTCAACTGGCGCGTGAGGTCCTAGCTCGGGTATAATCCTCGGCTTGTTTTTTGCCCGCCAAGACCTTCAGTGGATAGGGTGTTATGTCCGGAAAAGCGCAACAGCAGTCTCGCATCAAAGAGTTGATCACCCGCGGTCGTGAGCAGGGCTACCTGACTTACGCGGAGGTCAACGACCACCTGCCAGAGGATATTTCAGATCCGGAGCAGGTGGAAGACATCATCCGCATGATCAACGACATGGGGATCAACGTATTCGAGAGTGCTCCGGATGCGGATGCCCTTTTGTTGGCCGAAGCCGACACCGACGAAGCCGCAGCTGAAGAAGCCGCCGCAGCGTTGGCGGCTGTGGAAACCGATATTGGTCGCACGACTGACCCGGTGCGCATGTACATGCGTGAAATGGGTACCGTCGAGCTTCTGACCCGCGAAGGCGAAATCGAAATCGCCAAGCGGATCGAAGAAGGTATTCGTGAAGTCATGGGTGCTATCGCCCACTTCCCGGGTACGGTCGAGCACATCCTCTCCGAGTACGATCGCGTCACCACCGAAGGTGGCCGCCTGTCCGACGTTCTCAGCGGTTACATCGACCCGGACGACGGCATCGCGCCGCCGGCCGAGGTGCCGCCGCCGATCGACCCGAAAGCCCCGGCCAAGGCCGATGCTGACGACGACGAGGAAGAGAAAGAGGAAAGCAGCGACGAAGAGGAAGAAGTCGAAAGCGGTCCGGATCCGGTCGTCGCGCAACAGCGCTTCGGTGCCGTCCAGGATCAGCTCAACGCTACCCTCAAGGTACTGAAGAAGAACGGCCGCAGCCACAAGGACAGCCTCAAGGCGATGCTTGATCTGGCCGAGCTGTTCATGCCGATCAAGCTGGTACCGAAGCAGTTCGAAGCCCTGGTTGAGCGCGTTCGTAGCGCCCTGGACCGCCTGCGTCAGCAAGAACGCGCCATCATGCAACTGTGCGTCCGTGACGCGCGCATGCCACGTGCCGACTTCCTGCGCCTGTTCCCGAGCAACGAAATCGACCAGACCTGGGCCAGCGACCTGGCCAAGCGCAGCACCAAATGGGCGGCTGCCCTGGGTGAGAAAAGCGACGCCATCGTGGCCTGCCAGCAGAAGCTGATCGACCTCGAAAGCGAAACCGGCCTGACCATCGCCGAGATCAAGGACATCAACCGTCGCATGTCGATCGGTGAAGCCAAGGCTCGTCGCGCCAAGAAAGAAATGGTCGAGGCCAACCTGCGTCTGGTTATCTCGATCGCCAAGAAGTACACCAACCGCGGCCTGCAGTTCCTCGACCTGATCCAGGAAGGCAACATCGGCCTGATGAAGGCGGTGGACAAGTTCGAATACCGTCGTGGTTACAAGTTCTCGACCTATGCCACCTGGTGGATTCGCCAGGCGATCACCCGTTCGATCGCCGACCAGGCCCGCACCATCCGTATTCCGGTGCACATGATCGAGACGATCAACAAGCTCAACCGTATTTCCCGGCAGATGTTGCAGGAAATGGGTCGCGAACCGACCCCGGAAGAGCTGGGTGAGCGCATGGAAATGCCTGAGGACAAGATCCGCAAGGTATTGAAGATCGCCAAAGAGCCGATCTCCATGGAAACCCCAATCGGTGACGACGAAGATTCGCACCTGGGTGACTTCATCGAAGACTCGACCATGCAGTCGCCAATCGATGTGGCCACAGTCGAAAGCCTCAAGGAAGCGACCCGTGACGTGCTCTCCGGTCTGACCGCACGCGAAGCCAAGGTGCTGCGCATGCGTTTCGGTATCGACATGAACACCGATCACACCCTCGAAGAGGTCGGCAAACAATTCGACGTGACCCGCGAGCGGATCCGTCAGATTGAAGCCAAGGCGCTGCGCAAGCTGCGCCATCCGACGCGAAGCGAGCATCTGCGCTCCTTCCTCGACGAGTGATGACAAACCCCGGCCCAGGCCGGGGTTTTTCTTTTCCGGCGAACGGCGCTTTTCAGCCTTTGCCCACTACCCCGCCGCTGAAATGCCCGTCTACACTCGAATCAATCCACCTGTGTGACGAGGCCGTTATGCCCCGAATGCCGGCCCTTCTGTTGGCTCTCCTGCTCGTCTGGAGTGCAACTGCCGGCGCCTTGACCCTGACTGAGGAAGAACAAGCCTGGCTCAGCGCACACCCGCAGCTGCGCCTGGGCGTCGATGCATCCTGGCCACCTTTTGAATACCGGGACCAGGACGGTCGCTACCAGGGATTGGCCGCCGACTACATTGCCCTTATCCAGGACCGCCTGGACGTGCAGTTCAAGCCGATCGAGCCGATCAGCTGGACTGCCGTGCTCGAGCAGGCCCGGCAGAACAAGCTCGACCTGCTGCCCGGCATCATGTCGACCCCAGAGCGCCAGAGCTTTCTGGCCTTCACCCGCCCGTACCTGGATTTTCCGATCGTCATCCTCGCCCATGATGGCGGGCCGCAACCACGGACCATCAAGGACCTCTACGGCCTGAAGATCGCCGTGGTGGAAAACTACGCGCCCCACGAGCTGTTGCGCACCCACCACCCGGACCTCAACCTGGTGGCCCTGCCCAATGTCAGCTCGGCGCTGCAGGCCCTGGCCACCGATGAAGTGGATGCCGTGGTGGGCGACCTTGCCTCGAGCATCTGGAGCCTGCGCCAGCTCAAGCTCGAAGGCCTCTACGTCAGCGGCGAAACGCCCTACCGCTATCAGCTGGCCATGGCAGTGCCACGGGAACAGAAGATCCTCGTCGGCATTCTCGACAAGGTCATGGCCGACATGAGCCCCGGCGAAATCAGCAATATCCAGGAGCGCTGGGTCGGCAAAGTGCTTGACCACCGCACGCTGTGGTACGACCTGCTGATCTATGGCCTGCCCGCCCTGCTGCTGATGATCGCCATCCTTGCTGCGGTGATCCGCGTCAACCGCCGCCTGAGCTCGGAGATTTCCCGGCGCATCGCCCTTGAGCAGGAACTGCGTAGCAGCGAATACCACTACCGCGGCCTGGTCGAAAGCCTTTCGGCCATTGCCTGGGAAGCCGACGCCAACGACTTCACCTACAGCTACGTCTCGCCCCATGCCGAAGACCTGCTCGGCTACCCGTTGAACCAGTGGCTGCGCCCGGGCTTCTGGCGCAGCATCATCCACCCTGACGACGCCCTCTGGGCCCAGGCCTATTGCGACAGCGAAACCGCCGCCGGCCGCGATCACAGCCTTGATTACCGCGTAATCCGCGCCGACGGCCGCAGCCTGTGGGTACGCGATATCGTCAGCCTCATCGAACACGGGCACAAACCAGTGATGCGCGGGCTGATGATCGACATCAGCGAAACCAAGAACGCCGAAGAAGCCCTGCGCCTGTCGGAGCAGAAGTTCGCCTCGGTGTTTCAGCAGTGCCCGGATATCCTGGTGATCGCCCGGATGAGCGACGGCTGCCTGCTGGAAGTCAACGAGGCCTTTGAAGAACAGATCGGCCTGAGCCCGGCGCAAGTGCTGGGCCGCACCGCCACCGAGCTGAACATCTGGGGCATCGACGGCGTTGGCCCGGACCTGCTCAAGCGCTTGCAGGCAGGCAGCATCCGCAACCTGGAAATGCTCTTCCGGCGCAGCAACGGCCAGCTGTTCACCGGCCTGACTTCCGCCGAGACCTTCCAGCTCGACAGCACGCCGGCGCTGGTAGTGGCAGTACGCGACATCAGCCAGCTGAAAGAAACCCAGGAGCAGCTGCAAACCTCCGAAGAGAAGTTCGCCAAGGCCTTCCACGCCTCCCCCGACGGCCTGCTGCTGTCGCGCCAGAGCGACGGTTTGCTGATTGAAGTGAACGAAGGCTTCTGCCGCCTGACCGGCTACGACACCCACATGTCGCTGGACCACACCTCGCTGGACCTGGGTATCTGGGTCGACCTCAACGAGCGCCGGCGGCTGCTGGACATGCTCCAGCGCGACGGCTTCGTGCGTGATTTCAGCTGCCATATCCGCCGCAGCGACGGCCAGATCCGTCTCTGCGAACTGTCAGCCAGGCCGCTGCCGATTGCCGGGGTCGATTGCATGCTGACCATCGCCCGCGACATCACCGAGCGCCATCTGATGCAGGAAAAACTGCAACTGGCCGCCACCGTATTCGAGAACACCGCCGAAGGCGTGTTGATCACCGACATCGACCAGCGCATCAGTGCGGTCAACCGCGCCTTCAGCGAAATCACCGGCTACAGCGAGTTTGAAGCGCTGGGTCAGACCCCACGGCTGCTCGCCTCCGGCCAGCACGATAGCGCCTTCTATGTGGCCATGTGGCACCAACTGACGGCCGAGGGCCATTGGCAGGGCGAAATCCACAACCGGCGCAAGAACGGCGAGGTTTACCCCAGTTGGCTGACCATCAGCGCGGTGCGCAACAGCGAGCGCGCCATCACCCACTTTGTCGCGGTGTTCGCCGATATCTCCAGCCTCAAGCACGCCCAGGCCAAGCTCGATTACCAGGCCCATCACGACCCGCTGACCGGCCTGCCCAATCGCACCCTGTTCGAAAGCCGCCTGCAGGCCGCGCTCAACTGTTCCCAGGCCTCCAAGCGCCAAGGCGCGGTGCTGTTTCTCGATCTCGATCGCTTCAAGCACATCAACGACAGCCTCGGCCATCCGGTCGGCGACCTGTTGCTTAAAGGCATCGCCCAGCGGCTCAAGGAACAGGTGCGCGACATCGATACCGTCGCACGCCTGGGCGGCGACGAGTTCATCATCCTCCTGCCCGGCCTGCACCAGCCTAGTGATGCCGAGCACATCGCGCACAAACTGCTGGCCTGCTTTGGCGCACCGTTCCAGGCTGGCGAACATGAGTTCTTCACCAGCGCCAGCATCGGCACCAGCCTTTATCCACAGGACGGCACCGACGTCGCCTCGCTGATCCGCAACGCCGACGCCGCCATGTACCGCTCCAAGGCCAAGGGGCGCAACCGGGTCGAGTCCTACACCCGCGACCTCACCGCCCAGGCCAGCGAGCGCATCGCTCTGGAGCACGAACTGCGCCGGGCCATCGAGCGCAATGAACTGAGCCTGTGCTACCAGCCCAAGTTCAGCCTCAAGACCCAGAGCCTGGTCGGCGCCGAAGCGCTGATCCGCTGGACCAACCCGACGTTCGGCGACGTCCCGCCGGAGCACTTCATTGCACTGGCCGAAGAGAACGGCATGATCCTGCAACTGGGTGACTGGGTACTGGAACAAGCCTGCCGGCAAATGCAGGTCTGGAAGCATAACTACCTGGCGTTCGGCCCGCTGTCGGTCAACCTCGCCGGCGCTCAGTTGCGCCAGCCAAGCCTGGTCAAACGCATCGAACAACTGCTCAAGACCCACCAGCTCAAGGCCGGTGACCTGCAGTTGGAAATCACCGAGAACTTCATCATGAGCCAGGCCGAAGAAGCCCTGGCCATCCTCCATCAACTCAAGCACCTGGGCGTGCAACTGGCGATCGACGACTTCGGCACCGGCTACTCGTCGCTGAGCTACCTCAAACGCCTGCCGCTGGATATCCTCAAGATCGACCAGTCGTTCATCCGCGGCCTGCCCGACGATCCTCATGATGCGGCTATTGCCCGCGCCATCATCGCCCTGGGCCGCAGCATGCAACTGACCATCATCGCCGAAGGGGTGGAAAGCCAGGCTCAGCAGCAGTTTCTTGCTGCCGAAGGCTGCGAGCAGATCCAGGGCTACATCGTCAGCCTGCCGCTACCGGCCGAGGAATTCGCCAGGACCTTCCTTCGCATAGCTCTTTCAGATCTTTCGGATGGCACAGCCTGGAATCCCTCGTTATAATCCGCGTCCACTGGGGCCTATAGCTCAGTTGGTTAGAGCAGGGGACTCATAATCCCTTGGTCGCAGGTTCGAGTCCTGCTGGGCCCACCAAACAAAAAACCGCGCATGGCGCGGTTTTTTTGTGCCCGCTGTCAGCTGCGCAATTCTGCCGCCCACAAGCCCGGGGTCTTGCCGTAGTGACGCTGGAACAAGGCGATGAACGCCGACACCGAGTCGTAGCCCAGCTCATTGGCCAGCGCCGTGACGCTCATGCCTTGCGCCAGCAACGGCAAGGCCGCCAACAGGCGCAAGCGTTGGCGCCATTCCCTGAACGACAACTGCGTCTGGGCCTGGAACAACCGCACCAGGGTGCGCCGCGAAGCCCCCACCTGCTGCGCCCAGTCTTCAATGCTGCGGTTGTCGGCCGGGTTGGCCTGCAAGGCTTCGCTGATTCGGCGCAGGCGCGGATCACTGGGCAGCGGCAGGCCGAACGGCGCTTCGGGCAGTTCGCGCAACTCATCGACCAGCACCTGCAACAGCCGCGCCTGGGCGCCTTGGGCAGGGTATTGCGGTGCAAAGCTGTTGGCCTTGGCGATCAGCTCGCGTACCAGCGGCGTGACTTGCACCACACCGCAAGGACGCTGGTAGCCATTGAGCAGCGAGTCATCCAGGTACAGCCCGCGAAACTCGATGGTCTGGTCGCTGTAGGCGGTGTGCTCGACCCCCGCCGGTATCCACAACGCACATTGCGGCGGCAGTAGGTAGCTGTGCTGCTCGGTGACCACTTGCATGATCCCGGCGCTGGCGTAGGTGAACTGCACCCAGGGGTGTCTGTGCATTTGCACGCGATGGCCGGCCGGAATAGCAAACATGCGCCGGTAAACCGGCCCCGGCAGTTGCTGGAAGTCCGGCAACGGCGGTACTTCACTGCTTTGTCTCATTGGCGGCAATGCCTGTCTCCTTTGCTCAAGTGAGCCGACGAAGGCCGATGGTAGCCTGCGCCCGGCTTCGTTGAACAACCCAAGGAGAGACCGATGAGCAGCCATGTGCGTGAAAACCGTTTGAGCGTGCCCGCCATCCAGCAACGCAAGGGCGCTGGCAACCTGGTGGTATTGACCGCCTACAGCATGCCGATGGCGCGTTGGGTAGATGCCGAAGCAGACGTGATTATCGTCGGCGACTCGGTGGGCATGGTGCTGTATGGCCTGCCCAGCACTTTGGGAGTCAGCCTGGAGATGATGATTGCCCATGGCCAGGCAGTGATGCGCGGCTCCCAGCGTGCTTGCGTGGTCATCGACCTGCCCTTTGGCAGCTATCAGGCTTCACCCGAACAGGCCTTCCTCAGCGCCGCCCGGCTGCTGCGCGAGACAGGTGCCCAGGGCGTCAAGCTTGAGGGCGGTGAAGAGCTGGCCGAGACCGTAGAATTCCTCACCCGCCGTGGGATTCCGGTCATGGCCCATGTCGGCCTGATGCCGCAACAGGTTAACTGCCTGGGAGGTTTCAAGGCCCAGGGCCGCGACGACCAGGGCGCCGCCAAAGTGCGCCAGGATGCCCTGGCCATGCAGGCCGCCGGTGCCTTTTCGGTGGTGCTCGAAGGCATCGCCGAACCCCTGGCACGCCGTGTGAGCGAAGAGCTGACAATCCCCACCATCGGTATCGGCGCTTCGCCTGCCTGCGATGGCCAGGTGCTGGTCACCGAGGACCTGCTGGGTTTGTTCGGTGAATACCAACCGCGCTTCGTCAAACGCTTTGCCGACCTTCAGCCGCAGATTGCCCAGGCATTGGCCGCCTATGCCCGGGAAGTACGCGACGGCAGCTTCCCCCAGGCCGAGCACTGCTTCAAGGCGCGCTGAGCACAGACGCCTTGCCCCAGGGTGAGGGCAATGGATAGGCTATCGCGCTTATTCCATGAGCCGCGCAAAGCGGCTCTTGCCAGAGAGTGCCCATGTCCGACAGCCGCCCCGTCGCCCTCGACGAAATCGATCGCCAGCTGATCTCGCTGCTGCAGATCAACGCCCGTGAAAGCGTCGCCACGCTCGCCCGGCAACTGGGTATCGCGCGCACCACGGTAACTTCGCGCCTGGCCCGCCTGGAAAAGACCAAGGTCATCAGCGGCTACGGCGTGCGCCTGGGACAGCGCCTGATCGATGGTGGCCTGCAGGCCTATGTCGGGATCAAGGTACAACCGCGTTCGGGCAAGGACGTGGTGCGGCGCCTGAGCGCCATGGGCCAGGTGCAGCAGTTGTGCGCGGTCAGTGGCGAATTCGATTACGTCGCCTGGCTGCGCAGCGACTCGCCCGAGCAACTGGACCAGTTGCTCGACCAGATCGGCAGCGTTGAAGGCGTGGAAAAAACCACCACCTCGATCATCCTCAGCAGCAAGGTGGATCGCGGGCAGCCGGTTTGACACACCAGGCAATCATCCCCCCGGATGCATCGCGGCTGCACGTATAGGCTGGTTACAGGCCCGTCGCTTGACGGCAAGGCTTGATAACCACAAACTATACGCAGGTAACGTACAAAGCATGGAAGCACTTTTCGTCGAACTACCGGCCTTTGCGCGCTATCGCAGTGACTACCTGGATGACGAGGCGATGAGGGCCTTGCAGCTCGTATTGCTGCTCAATCCTCAGGCCGGCTCAGTCATCCAGGGGACCGGGGGCTTGCGCAAAGTTCGCTTTGCTGATGATCAGCGGCACAAGGGCAAGCGCGGTGGAATCCGAGTCATCTATTACTGGTGGAGCAACGGCCAACAGTTCTGGCTGTTCACCTTGTACGGCAAGGATCAACTGGACGACCTGAGCCCTGCGCAACGCCATTCGCTCAAACAGATGCTCGATCTGGAAATCGAAGCGAGGAGATAAAATGAAACGTGATATTTTTTCCGAACTGAACGAAGGCTTCGATGCCCTTGCCCAGGAGCGCCAGGGCAAACTGACCCTGCGCTCGCACAAAGTACAGCTCGCCGAGTTGATGGACGTCTCGGCGGAGGAGCTTGTGGCTATTCGCGAACACCTGAACATGTCTCGCGCGGTATTTGCCATGTACCTGCGCACCAATGCCCGCACCCTGGAAAACTGGGAACAGGGTCGGGCTCGCCCCAATGCCCAGGCAATGACGCTGATTCGCCTGGTAGAAAAATTCCCTGAAACCGTGGAGCACCTGGCTGCGCTGGCCTGACTCGTCATTTAGCCAATCAGTATCGTCAAAATGACTTACATCAAATCATAACGACGACACTCTGCATCTTAATTACGTAACCCCCACCCCCTAAAATGACCGCCAGTGTTTTTCTATACTCAAGCTCCGCACCCCGCGCAGCGCCTGGCAAGGTCACTTATGAACAAGAACAATCGTCACCCCGCCGACGGCAAGAAACCCATCACCATTTTCGGCCCGGATTTTCCTTTTGCCTTTGACGACTGGATCGAGCACCCGGCCGGCTTGGGTAGCATCCCGGCGGCGCGCCATGGAGAGGAAGTGGCGATTGTCGGTGCCGGTATCGCCGGGCTGGTGGCGGCCTACGAGCTGATGAAGCTGGGCCTCAAGCCTGTGGTCTACGAAGCTTCGAAAATGGGTGGGCGCCTGCGCTCGCAAGCCTTCGAAGGCAGCGACGGGATCATCGCCGAGCTGGGTGGCATGCGCTTTCCGGTGTCGTCGACGGCGTTCTACCACTATGTCGACAAGCTCGGCCTTGAAACCAAGCCCTTTCCCAACCCGCTGACCCCTGCGTCGGGCAGCACGGTAATCGACCTCGAAGGCCAGACCCACTACGCGGAAAAACTCTCCGATTTGCCCAAGTTGTTCCAGGAGGTTGCCGACGCCTGGGCCGATGCCCTGGAAGACGGCGCCCGCTTCGGCGACATCCAGCAAGCCATCCGCGACCGCGATGTGCCGCGCCTCAAGGAGCTGTGGAACACCCTGGTACCGCTGTGGGACGACCGCACCTTCTACGACTTCGTCGCCACCTCAAAAGCCTTCGCCAAGCTCAGCTTCCTGCACCGCGAGGTGTTCGGCCAGGTCGGTTTCGGCACCGGTGGCTGGGACTCGGACTTCCCCAATTCGATGCTGGAAATCTTCCGCGTGGTGATGACCAACTGCGACGATCACCAGCACCTGGTAGTTGGCGGCGTCGAGCAAGTGCCGCTGGGCATCTGGCGCCATGTGCCGGAGCGTTGCGCGCACTGGCCGGCCGGCACCAGCCTCAGCTCGCTACACCGCGGCGCGCCACGTGCCGGGGTGAAAAGCATTGCCCGCGACAGCGACGGGCGCCTGGCGGTAACCGACACCTGGGGCGACACCCGCCACTACGCCGCGGTGCTGACCACCTGCCAGAGCTGGCTGCTGACCACCCAGATCGAGTGCGAAGAATCGCTGTTCTCGCAGAAGATGTGGATGGCCCTGGACCGTACCCGCTACATGCAGTCGTCGAAGACCTTCGTCATGGTCGACCGGCCGTTCTGGAAGGACAAGGATCCAGATACCGGCCGCGACCTGATGAGCATGACCCTGACCGACCGCCTGACCCGCGGCACCTACCTGTTCGACAACGGCGACGACAAGCCGGGGGTGATCTGCCTGTCGTACTCGTGGATGAGCGATGCGCTGAAAATGCTCCCGCACCCGGTGGAAAAGCGCGTCAAGCTGGCCCTCGATGCGCTGAAGAAGATCTACCCGAAAGTCGATATCGCCGGGCACATCATCGGCGACCCGATCACCGTGTCGTGGGAAGCCGACCCGCACTTCCTCGGCGCCTTCAAGGGCGCCCTGCCCGGCCATTACCGCTACAACCAGCGCATGTACGCGCACTTCATGCAGCAGGACATGCCGGCCGAGCAGCGCGGCATCTTCATTGCCGGTGACGATGTGTCGTGGACCCCGGCCTGGGTCGAAGGCGCGGTGCAAACGTCGCTCAATGCGGTGTGGGGTATCATCAATCACTTCGGTGGCCAGACCCACCCGGACAACCCAGGCCCGGGCGACGTGTTCAATGAAATCGGCCCGATCGCCCTGGCCGACTGACGGGAGAATCGCCATGCGCATCGCCCTGTTCCAAGGCGAACCGCAACCGCTGGACCTGTCCGGCAACCTCGAGCGCCTGCACCAGCAGGCGCAACTGGCCGCTGCCCGCGGCGCCGAACTGCTGGTATGCCCGGAGATGTTCCTGAGCGGCTACAACATCGGCAGCGAAGCCGTCGCGCGCCTGGCCGAAGCCGAAGACGGCCCCTCGGCCATGGCCGTGGTGGAGATCGCCCAGAGCAACCGCATCGCCATTGCCTACGGCTACCCGGAGCTGGCCGAGGACGGGCAGATCTTCAACAGCGTGCAGTTGATCGACGCCCACGGCAGCAGCCTGTGCAACTACCGCAAGACCCACCTGTTCGGTGGCCTCGACCGGGCGATGTTCAGCCCGGGGCCCGATCACTTTCCGGTGGTCGAGCTCAACGGCTGGCGCCTGGGCTTTTTGATCTGCTACGACATCGAGTTCCCGGAAAACGCCCGGCGCCTGGCCCTGGCCGGTGCCGAACTGATCCTGGTGCCGACGGCGAACATGGTGCCCTTCGACTTCATTGCCCAGGTCACCGTGCGCGCCCGCGCCTACGAGAACCAGTGCTACCTGGCGTACGCCAACTACTGCGGCAGCGAAGGCGAAATCCACTACTGCGGGCAGAGCAGCATCGTCGGCCCGGATGGCAGCATCCTGGCCATGGCCGGTCGTGACAGCGCGCTGCTGAGCGCCGACCTCAACCTGCAGCGAGTGCAGCAAGGGCGGGCCAACAACCCTTACCTGCACGACCTGCGCCCCGAGCTCTACAGCACGCCGCGGCAATAATCCGCTAGCATGACGGTTCGCCTGTACCCGGAGTCGTCATGCCCAGCGCCCTGCACAACCTGACCCTCGCCAATGGCCTGCAGGTCACCCTGCGCCATGCACCACAGCTAAAACGCTGTGCGGCGGCTGTGCGGGTAGCGGCCGGCAGCCATGACGCGCCACCGGCGTGGCCGGGGCTGGCACACTTTCTCGAGCATCTGTTCTTCCTCGGCAATCAACGCTTCGCCCTGGACGAAGGCCTGATGCGCTATGTGCAGCACCACGGCGGGCAGGTCAACGCCAGCACCCGTGAACGCAGCACCGAGTTCTTTTTCGAAGTACCGCCCGCGGCTTTTGCCGGGGGGCTTGAGCGACTGTGCCAGATGCTCGCACAGCCGCAGTTCGACCTTGAGCGGCAAGTGCGCGAACGGGAAGTGATCCATGCCGAGTTCATTGCCTGGTCGCGCAATCCACAAGCGCAGCACCAGTTTGCCTTGCTTCAGGCTGCGGGCAGCGAACATCCGCTGAGCGCGTTCCAGGCTGGCAACCGCTACAGCCTGCAGGTTCAAAATCCGGCGTTCCAGGCGGCGTTGCGCGGCTTTCACCAGCGCTTCTACCAGGCCGGGCAAATCACCTTGAGCCTGAGCGGGCCACAAAGCCTCGACGAACTGCAGGCGTTGGCGAATCGCTTCGGCCAGGTGTTCAGTCGCGGGGCAAAAGTGCAGCAATCGCTACCACCGAGCTTCTATAGCCGGGCTGCGCTGTTGATGCACAACGAACGGCAACTGGATGTGCTGTACCCGTGCGAGCAACTCCCCACAGGTTTTGAGCAGGCAGTCGATTTTCTCGCTACCTGGCTGAGCGACATCCGGCCCGGCGGCTTGCCGGCGACCTTGCGCGCGCGGGGCTGGCTGGCGCACTTCGCGTTTTCCTCGCTGTACAGCTTTGCCGGCCAGACGCTGCTGCATGCGGGCTTCAAGCTCAACGACACGGCTGATGCCACGCAGGTCCAGGCGCTGTTGACTGACTGGTTGGCGTTTTTCCGCACGGCGGACCTGAGCAGCATCAATCAGGAATACGCCCGCTTGCAGCGTTGTCGCGAACTTGCCGCCAGCGCGCTGGAGCTGGCACGCCAGGACAGCACCGGGCAACGCTTCGACGCGCTGGACGCGCAAGGCTTGGCTGCGCTTGAACAGTTGCTCGAAACAATGCTCGCCGGCCAGGTAAAACCGCCTAGCCATGCCTGGCAGTTGCCCGCTGCAAATCCGTTGCTGAGCGTGAAGGCGCAGACCCTCTCGGTCAGCGCCGTTCCCGAAGGCCTGGCTGTCTCTCCCCTGCTACCGCCGTCGCGCGAGCATGGTGTGGTCTACCTGCGCTGGCAGCTCACCTCAGCCTTGCGTGGGCGCCTGTGGCAGGTACTTGATCGGGCGCTGCAAGCCCTGAGTGAACAGGCTGCGCAGGCTGGGGTGCAAGTGCAATTGAGCGCCTGCGACAAATACTGGCAGTTGCGCTGCGCCGGCAATGGCACCGTGGTGGGCGCAGTGATTGAACAGGCATTGGCCATCCTGCGGCAGCCGCCCAGCCAGAGCTGGACAACTGGCGCTGCCGAGCGGCCTGATACCATGCCGATCCGCGCGCTGCTCAGGCAGTTGCCGGAGCAACTACTAGGCCGCCGCGTCGACGAGCCCTTGCCGGCCTGCATAATCAGCCAGAGCGATCTGGATGCGTTGTGGGAGCATTCAACCTGGACTGGACTTTCGACCGGCTTCAGTGCCAGCCAGCAATCGGCGCTGAACCAGGCCCTAAGCGCAATGCCAGGGTGCGCTGGCAGGCATCTGCCGACCACAATCGAACCTGTGCGGCGCTGGCAAACGCGACCGCCAGCGGCCAGTGAACAGGCCTTGCTGCTGTTCTGCCCGATCGAGGACCAAGCCGCAGGCCGGCTGTTTGCCCAGCAGCTACAAGGGCCTTTCTATCAGCGCCTGCGGGTCGAACTGAACCTGGGCTACGCGGTATTCAGCGCCTTCCGACAGATCGAGGGCTGCAACGGCCTGTTGCTTGGCGTGCAGTCGCCATCGGCCAGCCATACCGAGATCATCGGGCACATCCAGGCATTGCTCGATAACCTGCCCGCCACACTGAGCTGCAACCCTGCAGATAAACAGGCCCTCGCCGCCCAGTTCGACGAAGCGGCGATGACCAACAACGAGGTGGCCGAATGGGCCTGGCAGGCGCATCTGGCCGGCCATCGCCAGCCGCAGTTGAGCGATCTGCAAGCGGCGATCCTGGCGGTCGAAACGCCGCAACTGCAGCACCTGACCCGCCAGGTAAGCCAGGCCGAACACGGCTGGCTGTGCCTGGTCAACGGCCCGGTGCCCAGCGAAAACTGGCACTGATGCAGGCGATTCTTACCGTCCCGGTAATGGCGTTTATCTCAGATTTAACCATTCGGTTCGTATTTTTTTAGTAAGATAGCGCAATCTTGGCTATGGAACCCCTCACCTGGAGGGTGGACTAAATAAGTAGCTGACAACCCCCAGACCTATCCGGAAGGAGTAATCCCATGTGGACCAAACCTGCTTACACTGACCTGCGTATCGGCTTTGAAGTGACCATGTATTTCGCAAGCCGCTGAACCTGCTTGCGGTACAACGCCTCGGCCCGCCGGGGCGTTTTTATTTCAGGACGCGGCAGGAGTGGCCATGTACATCCAGATTCTAGGTTCCGCCGCCGGTGGCGGTTTTCCCCAGTGGAACTGCAACTGCGCCAACTGCAAAGGCTTTCGCGACGGCAGCCTGCGCGCCACGGCGCGCACCCAGTCATCGATTGCCCTGTCTGACGACGGCATCCACTGGGTGCTGTGCAACGCCTCGCCGGACATCCGCGCACAGCTGCAAAGCTTTGCCCCGATGCAGCCGGCCCGCGCCCTGCGCGACACCGGCATCAATGCCATCGTCCTGCTCGACAGCCAGATCGACCACACCACCGGCCTGCTCAGCCTGCGCGAAGGCTGCCCGCACCAGGTCTGGTGCACCGACATGGTCCATCAGGACCTGAGCACTGGTTTCCCGCTGTTCACCATGCTCAGCCACTGGAACGGTGGCCTGCAGTGGCAGCGCATCGAGCTCGAAGGCAGCTTCGTCATCGATGCCTGTCCGAACCTGCGCTTCACCCCCTTCCCGCTGCGTAGCGCCGCACCGCCCTACTCTCCGCACCGCTTCGACCCACACCCGGGTGACAACCTCGGGCTGATGGTCGAAGACCTGCGCACCGGCGGCAAGCTGTTCTACGCCCCGGGCCTGGGCCAGGTCGACGGCAAATTGTTGCAGATGATGAGCGACGCCGACTGCCTGCTGGTCGACGGCACCCTCTGGGAGGATGATGAAATGCAGCGCCGCGGTGTCGGTACCCGCACCGGCCGCGAGATGGGCCACCTGGCGCAAAACGGCCCGGGCGGCATGCTCGAGGTGCTGGAAGGCTTCCCGCGCCAGCGCAAGGTGCTTATCCACATCAACAACACCAACCCGATTCTTGATGAGGACTCGGCCGAACGCGCCGAATGCGTACGCCGCGGCG
Organism: Pseudomonas sp. 2(2015); assembly: GCF_000955865.1. Taxonomy (NCBI): domain Bacteria; kingdom Pseudomonadati; phylum Pseudomonadota; class Gammaproteobacteria; order Pseudomonadales; family Pseudomonadaceae; genus Pseudomonas; species Pseudomonas sp. 2(2015). The sequence continues at coordinate 72,655 of NZ_JYOF01000012.1, read as the reverse complement.
TCGAAGTGGCCTTCGACGGCATGAGCATCACCCTCTAGGAGCCGACATGAGCGACGCCAAACCGCTGTCCCCCGCCGAATTCGAACAGGCCCTGCGCGCCAAGGGTGCCTATTACCACATTCATCACCCCTACCATGTGGCGATGTATGAAGGCCGCGCGAGCCGCGAGCAGATCCAGGGCTGGGTGGCCAACCGTTTCTATTACCAGGTCAACATCCCGATGAAAGACGCCGCGATCCTGGCCAACTGCCCGGACCGCGAAATCCGCCGCGAGTGGATTCAGCGCCTGCTCGACCATGACGGCGCCCCTGGCGAAGACGGCGGCATCGAAGCCTGGCTGCGCCTGGGCCAGGCGGTCGGCCTCGATCCGCAGCAGCTGCGCTCCCAGGAACTGGTGCTGCCTGGCGTGCGTTTTGCCGTGGATGCCTACGTCAACTTCGCCCGCCGCGCCAGCTGGCAAGAGGCCGCCAGCAGCTCGCTGACCGAGCTGTTCGCCCCGCAGATCCATCAGTCGCGGCTCGACAGCTGGCCGCAGCACTACCCGTGGATCGACCCGGCCGGCTACGAGTACTTCCGCACCCGCCTGGGCCAGGCCCGGCGTGACGTCGAGCATGGGCTGGCGATTACCCTGCAGCACTACACTACAGTTGAAGGCCAGCAGCGCATGCTGGAGATCCTGCAGTTCAAGCTGGACATCCTCTGGAGCATGCTCGATGCCATGAGCATGGCTTACGAACTGAACCGCCCGCCCTATCACAGTGTCACCAGCGAAAGGGTCTGGCACAAAGGAATCGCCCTATGAGTTTTAATCGCGCGCAAGTTCCGGCCTGGCGCCCGGGCTATCGCTTCCAGTACGAGCCGGCGCAAAAGGGCCATGTGCTGTTGTACCCGGAAGGAATGATCAAGCTCAACGACAGCGCTGCGCTGATCGGCGGGCTGATCGACGGCCAGCGTGACGTCGCCGCGATCATCGCCGAGCTGGACAAGCAGTTCCCTGGCGTACCTGAACTTGGTGACGACATCGAGCAGTTCATGGAGGTGGCCCGTGCCGAACACTGGATCAGCCTTGCCTGAATTGCCGGCAAAACCTGACGTCGGCCTGCCGCTGTGGCTGCTCGCCGAGCTGACCTACCGTTGCCCGCTGCAGTGCCCGTACTGCTCCAACCCCCTGGACTTCGCCGCCCAGGGCCAGGAGCTGAGCACCGCGCAGTGGTTCAAGGTGATGGCCGAAGCGCGGGAAATGGGCGCCGCGCAACTGGGTTTTTCCGGCGGTGAGCCGCTGGTGCGCCAGGACCTTGCCGAACTGATCGGCGAGGGCCGGCGCCTGGGTTACTACACCAACCTTATCACCTCCGGCATCGGCCTCACCGAGCAGAAGATCGCCGCCTTCAAAGAGGCCGGGCTGGACCATATCCAGATCAGCTTCCAGGCCAGCGACGAGCAGGTGAACAACCTGCTGGCCGGCTCGAAGAAGGCCTTCGCGCAAAAGCTGGAAATGGCCCGCGCGGTAAAAGCCCATGGCTACCCGATGGTGCTGAACTTCGTCACCCATCGGCACAATATCGACAAGATCGACCGCATCATCGAGCTGTGCGTGGCCCTGGAAGCCGACTTCGTTGAACTGGCCACTTGTCAGTTCTATGGCTGGGCGCACCTGAACCGCGTCGGCCTGCTGCCAACCCGCGCCCAGCTAGAACGCGCCGAGCGCATCACCAACGAGTACCGGGCCAAACTGCAGGCCGCCGGTAACCCGTGCAAGCTGATCTTCGTCACCCCGGACTATTACGAAGAGCGCCCCAAGGCCTGCATGAACGGCTGGGGCAGCGTGTTCCTCACCGTCACCCCGGACGGCACCGCCCTGCCCTGCCATGGCGCCCGGCAGTTACCGGTGCAGTTTCCCAATGTGCGCGAGCACAGCATGCAGCACATCTGGTACGACTCGTTCGGCTTCAACCGCTTCCGTGGTTATGACTGGATGCCCGAACCGTGCCGCTCCTGCGACGAAAAAGAGAAAGACTTCGGTGGCTGCCGCTGCCAGGCCTTCATGCTGACCGGCGATGCCAGCAATGCCGACCCGGTTTGCGCCAAGTCGGCTGAACACGGCATCATCCTCAAGGCGCGTGAAGACGCCGAGCATGCCCACCAGACCATCGATGAGCTGACCTTCCGTAATGAGCGAAACTCCCGTGTCATTGTCCGCGGCTGAGCGTTTCAGCGCCGAACAGGCGGTCGCCGCCGGTACCGATTTTGCCGAGCTTCGGGTTGCCACCCAGGGCCTGTTCTGGAATGAGTTTCGCCCCAGCGACGGCGCCTGCCGGATCTGGCACTGGCGCGATGGCCAGGCCCGCTGCCTGACGCCCAATGGCTTCAGCGTGCGCAGCCGGGTGTATGAGTACGGTGGCGGCAGCTTCTGCCTGAGCGACGATGGCCTGGTGTTTGTCAACGAGGCCGACCAACAGCTCTACTCCCAGAACCTCGACGGCGGATCGCCGCAACCTCTGACTGAGGGCGTCAAACGTTACGGCGATCTGCGCTGGGCCAATGGCCAGGTGCTGGCAGTGGAAGAAAGCCATGGACCCGGAGCGGTCGAGCATCGCCTGGTGGCCATTGCCAAGGGCAGCCGTGAAGTACTGGCCGAAGGCGCCGACTTCTACGCCGCGCCCACCCTCAGCGCCAATGGCTCGCGCCTGGCCTGGATAGAATGGAGCCGCCCCGAGCAACCATGGACCGCAACCCGCTTGCTCTGTTGCCAGCGCCAGGCCGATGGCCGCTGGAGCACACCGCGCTGTATCGCCGGTGAACAAGGCCCGCAACAGTCCCTGCAGCAACCACATTTTGATGCCGGCGGCCGCTTGTATTGCCTGTCCGACCGCAACGGTTATTGGCAACCCTGGGGCGAAACCGCCGCAGGCTGGAGCGCATTGCCGGCCGCCGCTGCAGACCATGCCGGCGCGCCCTGGCAACTGGGCGCCAGCACCTGGCTGGCGCTGGATCAGCAACACTACCTGGCCAGCTGGTTCGAAAACGGCTTCAGTCGTTTAGGCATCTGTCATGCCGACGGTTCGGTAGAAGACTACAGCGCGAACTACAACCGCTTCCGCTGCCTAGATCTCGACGAGCAGCACATCTATGCCATTGCCGCGTCGGCCATCAGCCCACCTGCGGTTATCGCCATCAACCGCCAGAACCATCAGGTGCAGGTGTTGGCAGGCGGTGCCTTGCCGCTGCCGGCCGAACGCATCAGCCGCCCGCAGGCCCTGCGCTACCCCAGTGGCGATGGTTTCGCTCATGGTTTCTTCTACCCGGCCATGAACGGTGAGGCGCAGCCGCCACTGCTGGTGTTCATCCATGGCGGGCCGACCTCGGCCTGCTACCCGGTGCTCGACCCGCGCATCCAGTACTGGGCCCAGCGCGGTTTTGCCGTGGCCGACCTCAATTACCGAGGCAGCAGCAGCTATGGCCGCGACTATCGCCAGGCCCTGCACCTGCGCTGGGGCGAGATTGACGTCGAAGATGCCTGCGCCGTGGTCAGGCACCTGGCCGAACGCAAGCTGATCGACCCGCAGCGCGCGTTCATCCGTGGCGGCAGCGCTGGCGGCTACACCACCCTCTGTGCCCTGGCGTTCCATGATGTATTCCGCGCCGGTGCCAGCCTCTACGGCGTCAGCGACCCGCAGGCGCTGGCCCGTGCCACGCACAAATTCGAAGGCGATTACCTGGACTGGCTGATCGGCGACCCGGTAGTCGACGCCGAACGTTACCAGCAGCGCACGCCGTTGCTGCACGCCGCCAACATCAAGGTGCCGGTGATCTTCTTCCAGGGTGAGCTGGATGCCGTGGTGGTGCCGGAACAGACCCGTTCGATGCTGGATGCATTGAAAGCCAACGGCATTCGCGCCGAAGGGCATTTCTACCCATCGGAGCGTCACGGTTTTCGTACCGCGAGCAACCTGGCGCATGCGCTGGAAGAGGAATGGAAGTTCTATCGGCGGGTGCTGGAGGGCAGTTAGATCGCTATCGCGACCCGACTTGACCCGCGATTGGCCTCACCGCTTGGCGATGATATACACCGCATGCACGATGCCCGGAATGTACCCCAGCAACGTCAGCAGGATGTTCAGCCAGAAGGCGCCGCCGAAGCCGACCTGCAGGAACACACCCAGCGGCGGCAGGAGAATGGCGATGATGATGCGAATAAAATCCATTGGGCAGCTCCCTTCAAAGATGTACTAGAACTGACTCTAGCGCGGCACCAGGGTTCCACTCGTTGGCAGCAGACAAAAAAACGCCCCAAGCCAAAAACAACAGGCCCGGGGCGATGCGCAGGAACGCGAGACGGTTCGGAAAATTCGTTAACGCGATGTATTGATCAGGCCGTGGCCTCGCGTCGCTGGTTCTGCTGCGCGGCATGCACGCGGGCAAAGGCCCGGGCCAGGCGCAACAGCATTTCGTCGATGTTGCCCTTGCTCACCGTCAGTGCCGGCGAAAAGCGCAACACGTCGGCTTGCGGGGCATTGAGCAGCAGGCCTTCGTGCAAGGCAGCCTGGACCAGCTCACCCGCATTGTCTTCGCTCAGTTGCAGCGCCCAGAGCAGCCCCTGGCCACGCACCTCGACCTGGCCATAGCGGCCGGCCAACCGGCTCAGGCCATCGCGCAGGTGCCGCCCGGAATCTTGCACATGCTCGAAGAAGCCCACCTCCAGCACGGTCTGCAATACCGCCAGGCCTGCCGCAGTCATCAGTGCATTGCCATGGTGACTGCCTTCCAGCTCGCCGGGCGCGGCGCAGCAGGCGCTGCCACGGGCCAGCAGGGCCGCCAAGGGCACGCCGCCACCCAGGCCCTTGCCGAGGGTGAGAATATCGGCACGCACGCCGTACAGCTGTTCGGCGAGCATCGCCCCGCAGCGGCCGACGCCGGTCTGCACTTCATCGAGAATCAGCAGGATGCCCAGCTCGCGGCACAGCCGCTCGACGCCCTGCAGGTACGCCTGGGTCGCCGGAATCACCCCGGCTTCGCCCTGGATCGGTTCGAGCATGATCGCCACGGTGCGCGAGTCGACCGCCGCGTGCAGCGCTTCAAGGTCGTTGAAAGGCACCTTGCTGAAGCCCGGCAACCCCGGCTCGCAACGATTGCACGGCGACGGGTCGGAAGCCGACAGCGCGCCCAGGCTGCGGCCATGGCAGCTCTGGCTGGCGGTGATGATGTGGAAGGCGCCGTTGCGATGCAGCTGGCCCCATTTGCGCGCCAGCTTGATCGCCCCTTCACAGGCTTCGGCGCCGCTGTTGAGCAGATAGGCCTGATCGCTACCAGTGCTTTCGCACAGTTGGTTGACCAGATTCAACAGGCCGCGGTTATGAAAACCGGCACCCGGATTGATCAGCGCCTGGGCCTGGCTGCCCAAGGCTTTGACCAGCACGCTGGGGCTGTGGCCGAGGCTGTTGACTGCACAGCCCTGGGTGAAGTCCAGATACGCATGGCCTTCGCTGTCCCACAACCACGAGCCCTGGCCGCGGACGAACACCTGGGGAGCACGCGCTACCGCTGGCATCAGGTATTCACGCGACTGGGCGTCTACAGGTTGATTAACGGCAGGAGCGATCTTGCGCTCGGCCACGACCGGAGCCGGGCGGCGCAGGTTGAACAGGTTCATGCGCGCAGCCCCTCAAGCGGCAGGCCAAGCAAACGCGCGGTCCAGTCTTCGACCTGACCGGTGCGCATGCGTTTGATGGCGATATCGCGCCAGCGAGACGAGAGGGCCGGACAATCCACCAGCTTTTTCAAACCTGCATGCTCCAGAGGTTCACGGTAAAAAGTGCGTAGCGCCCAGGCCACGGTCAGGCCCGGATAACTGCGTTGAATCAGTTCAAAAGGCTCGTCGGCGCTGACGAAACCAGGCCTGAGCACCCGGTAGAACCAGCCACAGCGGCCACTGTCCTGGGCCTGTTGCGGCAGGTTCGGCAAACCCCAGCGATGGCTCAGGCGATAGCACGGTGAACGCGGCTGGCTGATCTGCAGCAGCGCCCCGCCCCAGCGGAACATGTCGCCCAGGCATACCTGATGTTCATCCAGGCCGTGGGTCGAGAGGTTTTCGCCAAAACCCGGGGCGCGCCAGTCGATCTGTGGATAACGTTGCCGCCACCAGGCGTAATGCTCGGCCGGGTAGTGGTGCAAGGCCCGTTCGGGGCCGGTATGAAAGCGTGGGTCGCCGTGTTCGTCGTTACCCAACCCTTGCGGCCATAACCACAAGCGTCTTGCAACCTCCTGCTTATCGATATCAGTCAACAAGCCATGCCCGAGGTTTTTTGCCTTGCCTATGTAAACGCCATCCACATACACGGTATTCATCGCGCCTTCTGGCCCTGTAAACCTTGTGAATACGGGATAGACTAGGCTTCTTGGCGGCTAACGGCCATTTGGTTTTTCGAGCATTTTTGATAAGTATCAGTTATGGATTTTCGCCAACTGCGTTATTTCGTCGCGGTGTATGAAGAGGGCCACGTCGGCCGGGCCGCCGAGCGCTTGTCGCTGTCGCAACCGGCGCTGTCACAGCAGATCCGCCAGCTTGAACAGAACCTCGATGTCAGCCTGTTCGAGCGCGGCAACAAGCGCCTGCTGCCGACCCTGGCCGCGCACACCCTGTACAACCACGCCCTGCCCTTGCTCGATGGCCTGCAGCGGGCCCGGGAGGCCCTGCGCAATTTCAAGGGCCAGTCGTTGCGCACCTTGGCCATCGGCGTGCTGCAAACCGTGCGGCCAAGCCTGGTGCCGCAACTGCTAGACCGGGTGCGCAAGGCGCAGCCGCATCTGGTGGTGCAGATCTATGAGCTCTCGGGGCTGGAGATCGAGCGGCGCCTGCTCAATGGCAGCCTGGACATCGGCATCAGCTACCTGCCGCCGCGCCAGCCCGGCCTGCATGGGCTGTTACTGTACGAAGACGAGCTGCAACTGGTCATCCCCAACACCCACCCCTTGCGCGAATTCAAGAAGGTATCGCTCAAGCAGGCCGCCGAATTGCCGATGCTGCTGCTCGGCGAAGAATTTCAGGTGCGGCAGATCTGGCAGTCGCAACTGGCCAACCTCGGCCGGCGCCCGCAAGTGCAGGCGGAAATGAACAACATGGGCGGGATTCTCGACAGCCTCGCGCACACCTCGCTGGCAACGGTACTGCCCGGGCGCGCCAAGGAAGTGGTCGAAGATGACCAGGACTTGCTGTGGAAGCCATTGAGCGAACCACGGGTGCCGCTGAAGATCGGCCTGGTGTTTCGCGATGCGCAGCGCCAGCAAGCCTCGGTGGAGTTGCTGCGCAACCTGCTGGAAGAAGAAGCCGACCCGCGCCAGATCGGCGTGTCGCCGCTGGATGTACTGGGCTGAGGTCAAATCGCAGGCAAAAGAAAACCCCGCCGAAGCGGGGCTTTGCAGACTGTTTCCCTGACATCCTTTTCGCCCCGCCATCCTGGCAGGAATCCTTCGTGTCCGTGTTCTGTACTTTGCGCTTCCTGCGCTACGTCCATGTGAGAAGATTAACTGTGGATCCAATCTTCCGATAGAGGCGAAAAGTCACCACGTCATGTAAGAGAATGCTTACAAACAACCATTACGCTTAAAACTGCGCCGCATCCAGCAGGTACAGCGACTCGCTACCGGCTTTGACCGAAGCGCTCAGCGAGTGAATCCGCGGCAGCAAACGGGCGAAATAGAAGCGTGCGGTGCCCAGCTTGCTGGCGTAGAAGTCGTCCTCACCCTGTTTGGCCAGGGCGGTACGGGCCATCAATGCCCACATGTAGGCATAAGCGGTATAGCCAAACGCCTGCAGGTATTCAACAGACGCCGCGCCGATTTCATTCGGGTTGCTCTTGGCCCGGTCGAGCACCCAGGCGGTCAGGTCGTCGAGGTTGTCGAGGGCGGCATTCAGCGGTTTGACGAATTCGCCCAGCTCGCTGCCAGCACTGGCGGTGAAGTGGCGGATCTCGTCGGCGAACAACTTGTACAGCGCGCCGCCGCTACCAACCACCTTGCGCCCCATCAGGTCGAGGGCCTGGATGCCGTTGGTGCCTTCGTAGATCTGGGTGATGCGCACATCGCGCACCAGTTGCTCCTGGCCCCACTCACGAATGTAACCGTGGCCACCGAACACTTGCTGGCCATGCACCGCCGACTCCAGTCCGAGGTCGGTGAGAAATGCCTTGGCCACCGGCGTCAGCAAGGCCACCAGGTCTTCACCGCGCTTGCGGGTCTGGGCGTCTTCGCTGAACTTGGCAGTATCGAGCTGCATCGCCACATAGGTGGAGAACGCACGACCCCCTTCGTTGAGGGCCTTCATGGTCAGCAGCATGCGCCGCACATCAGGGTGGACGATGATCGGGTCGGCGACCTTGTCCTTGGCTTGCGGGCCGGTTGGCGAGCGGCTCTGCAGGCGGTCGCGGGCATATTCGATGGCGTTCTGGTAGGAGCGCTCGGCCGAGGCCAGGCCCTGGATACCAACGCCCAGGCGCTCGTAGTTCATCATGGTGAACATCGCCGCCAGGCCCTTGTTCGGCTCGCCGACCAGGTAACCGACCGCTTCATCGAAGTTCATCACGCAGGTGGCCGAGGCCTGGATGCCCATCTTGTGCTCGATCGAGCCGCAAGTGGCCGGGTTGCGCGCGCCCAGGCTGCCATCGGCATTGACCAGGACCTTCGGTACCAGGAACAGGGAAATGCCCTTCGGCCCGGCAGGGGCGTCCGGCAGCTTGGCCAGCACCAGGTGGATGATGTTCTCGGTGAGGTCGTGCTCGCCACCGGTGATGAAGATCTTCGTGCCGCTGACCTTGTAGCTGCCGTCCGCCTGAGGCTCGGCCTTGGTGCGGATGATGCCCAGGTCGGTGCCGGCGTGCGGCTCGGTCAGGCACATGGAGCCGGCCCAGATACCGGCGTACATGTTCGGCAGGTACTTTTCCTTGAGCTCTTCACTGGCGTGGGCGTTGATCGACAGGCAGGCACCGGCAGTCAGCATCGGGTACAGGCCGAACGCCAGGCTGGACGAGTTGACCATCTCCTCGACCTGGGCCGATATCACCTTGGGCATGCCCATGCCGCCGTAGGCCGGGTCGCCACCGACGCCCACCCAGCCGCCTTCGGCGTAGGTCTGGTAGGCCTCGATGAAGCCGGCCGGGGTGCTCACCGCACCGTTGTCCCAGTGGCAGCCTTCTTCATCGGCGCTGCGGCTCAGCGGCGCGATGCTCTTGCTGGTGACCTTGCCGGCTTCTTCGAGCACCGCCAGCGCGGTCTCTTCGTCGACCACTTCGGCCAGGCCCGGCAACTGCGCCCAGAGCCTGGACACCTCGAAGACTTCATTGAGGACGAAGCGCATATCGCGCAGGGGCGCTTTATAGTCAGCCATGGCTACCTCTCACACTAGAGTCGGGGACGGCCCGTAGGCCGCATCACTGTTATGCAAGCAGTGTAACCGAACAACTTTTGTGACACATAGGGTCATCTGGCGACTGTATAGTCTATTTCGGTCACGCCATGCGTACGGCACCACGCTTGGCCTGTACACCGTAGGCGACGACACAGTTACGCCCGGCACCTTTGGCGCTGTACAAGGCCTGGTCGGCGGACTTGAGCACTTCGTCGGGTGAGCGATGATCGGCCAGACGCTCGCTGACGCCGATACTGATGGTCACCGAAACGCTTGAGGCCGCCGACGCACCGCGGCGCTGGCGCCCTTGCTGGTCGTCCTGGGGGCGGCTGTCCTGATTGCGCAATTGGATGTTGTAGTTGGCGATCACCTCGCGCACGGCCTCAAGGTGCGGCATGCACTCCTCGATGCTCTTGCCGGCGAACACCACGGCAAATTCCTCACCGCCATAGCGATAGGCCCGACCACCGCCGGTAACTTTGGACAGCTTGCTGGCCACCAGGCGCAACACCTGGTCACCGACGTCGTGGCCATGGGTGTCGTTGAATTTCTTGAAGTGGTCGACGTCGGTCATCGCCAGCACATAGTTGCGCCCCAGGCGCTGCATGCGTTCGTTGAGCGCGCGGCGGCCGGGCAAGCCGGTCAGCTCATCGCGGAAGGCCATCTGATAAGCCTCGTGGGACACCGCTGCGGCAATCATCAGCATCACCTGGCTGCACATGATGTTCAGGGTGAACGGCAGGATAAAAGTCTTGGGCAGCATCCAGAAGATACCGATCAGGCCGATCAACTGCGCGGCATGCAACGGCCGTGGCTGGCGCAGGTACTGCACCACCAGCAGGATGAAGGCGCAGAAGAACACCGGGTAGGCCAGCTGGATCAGGCTCATCCACTGGCCGTGCAGCGATGGCCAGCGGATCTCCGCCAGCCAGCTCAGCAGTGCCTGGGGGAAACTCTGCTCCAGGCCCAGGGCGACGCTGCCCACGGCCAGCAGTACGGCGAAGCGCGCGACCATGTCCTGAAACAGATGGGTACGCTCCTGCCAGGCGCCATACAGGGCAAACATCAGCGGCAACAGCAGGCAAACCAGGTGGAACACCACCGCCGCGTCTTCGCGCACGCGACCGTTGTCGCGGTAGAAGTCGGTCTGGGTGTCGAGGAGAAAGTAGGCGATGTACACCGTGAGCATCAGAAACAGTTCGCGCTGACGACGGTACACGGCGCAATAGGCGCCGCCGAGCAACAGGACCAGAGTAGGCAGGACATTGAACAGTGAGGTGAAAAAGACGCTGAGGTCTCTCACATAAGCGGCCGCGAGCCCCGACACCAGCAAACAGACTGATGGCAGGAAGTGGCTCAGGCGTACAGCGGATAAACGAAACAAGGGTAATCTCCGACCCGGCAGATCAATAATGGCATTGTGCCTTAATGTATCGGCAGCGCACATGAATAGATGAATGCGCTTGGTGGGGATGGCTGGATGGGGTGGGCTGGGTGGGAGCGGGCTTGCCCC